>NZ_JARVSV010000025.1:0-184952 GCF_030209025.1 Pseudomonas sp. MEJ086 | reverse complement strand
CGCAGGCGGCGTCTGGGCGAGCGCCATGAACGGCACGGCGGCGAAAAACAACGGGAAATACGAGCGCATGACATCCATACCTGGAAAATAAGTTCATCCCTGGGGCGAGGCGGCATTCTGCCATCACCCAGCAAAACGACCTGAGACGCACTGCTCATCTTCAAATCATGGCGTATGCCGCTGCGAACAAACTCGCGCCGCAATGCCAGGATTCAGAGACCGCCCATGCTCCGATAGGCGAGGTTCGGTAATGCTAGCAAGGATGGATAATTCCCTGCCAGCCGCGGCCAGTGGCTATCAGGTGTCCGGTCATGGACCACCGCACCGCGCGGGGAAGCTGCCAGCATGCATCGTTCAAAGAGCGGCAGGCACATCTGCCGCCCTCCCTCGGCGCGGTCTTGCGGGCGCCAGTTACAGCCAGCGAATGACTGGGGCGTTACTGATATGGGGTGTCGCCATGGACCGGCGCCGACTACCAGCAGCGATGCTGCCGGTACTCACTCGCGGTGCTTCTCGAAGCGAATGTCGCCCGCTGGCAAGCGCTCCGTCGGCAACCAGCCGAGATTTCGATAGAAGCCGGCAGCGCGGCTCGCTTCTGCGGTTTCCAGCCAGATCGTCTGGTGCTGCTTGAACAGCAAGGCTTCGGCTTTGGCCATCAGGCTGCGCCCCAAGCCCAGGCCTTCGAACTCAGGGCGCACGAACGCGGCGAACACGCAGGCGTCCTCGACATCCACCATGGAAAAACCGACGGCAATACCATCAACCTCGGCGATCCAGAGACACGGGGTTGCGGCCATTGCCTGCCGTATGGCGCTCGGGGTGATGCCCATTTCCGTCAGTTGGTCACGGGACAGGTGGTTTTCCTTAACACTGGTGCGTATATCGAATATCGCACCGATATCGGATCCGTTGCCGATTCGTACCCGAATCTCCATGACATGATTCCTTCATTCCGTTGGGTGGATTCCAAGATAAAAACAGGAGAGTCGGGGCATAAGTGCAGCATCAGGAGCCTGAACAGGAAACGTTGAAGCAGTACCAAGCCGGATCGCTATTCAAAAAGATGAGCTTGCGCCGCTGACAGCGATGACGAATCAAGAGGGCTTTATGATGCCCGCTACGACGGATTCAAGTTCCTGCAAGCGATTTTCCAATGTGCTCAACCGTTTTCTCTGTCGAGCTACAAGACGGAGCTCTTTCTTATCCCCCTCATCCAGCTCCCGAAGTAACTCAAGAAGAATCTGATCGTCTGGAGCAGTATCGATAATCGAGCCTTCAGCGAGAGGATCTCCACGATGCATGGGGCCCAAGCCCGTGAGAAGCCAATCCAAACGCAGCCCGTGGTCCTCACAAAATTTTATGCATTCCACATAAGGCACGCTATCGCGTTTCCTCCAACCAGCCAGCGTCTGCCTGTTCACTGGAAGAGCCCTGGCTAGAGCGCTATCGGTCTTTGCACTCAAAAAATCCATCATTCTGCCAAGAACGGCGTCGAGAGAATTTTTATTCATTTCGCCTCAAAAACTCATTGACATATTTGTTATGCATAAATAATATTATGCGCTATGAATACAGTCTAACTGCATGAGCGACGCTCAAGCTACGGCACCCTCTCAGCCTAACGGCGAGGCGACAATTACTGGAGCGCCCAGTCGTGCAGCTGGTGATCTTTAAAACCCCTCTCTCGAACTTCCAGTGATGCCTGCATAGGCAGGATCAGGCAGTTCGCGCTGCAACGGTGGCTTTTATGCGCAATATCACGATCCAGTTGCACCTTTCGGAAGAACAGGCAGAAACCTTCATGCGCTGGCTCGGCGCGCGTTACGACGCGATCATCGATGAGATCTGCCGTGACCCGCGCTACCACGACGAGCGCAACGGCCCACACAGCCCTAGCGTACAGGCAGAGCATCCGTATCTCGTTGGCCTCAACAGCACCATTCAGGCGTTGCGCAGCGGATTGAAAGCCTCTGGGCAGGCTCTGTGAGCTGAAGACTTGCCAGCACCGCACAGCGCGCGGCGAACGCCAAGAGGTCGGCGATTCCGTCGAGGGCCTTGCCGGTGGCTTCCGCTACGCCGTATCCGGCTCGCGTGTTGGCGCGGAGAATTCGCGGTTTCTCGCCGAGGTTGGCGTCTGACGTAAGCACTGGAAGTATAGGAGCAGACAACGGCACGTCTCGTCCTGTGCCTGAAAGGCGCGAAGAACGATTCACATCGAGGCGCGATCGAGATCGGGTGGCTCCGCACGCTGTATGCCGCTCCCAGCGGGATCGGGGCACACAGCGCGGGGCTGAAAATGGTGGAGGGCCAGGGATTCGAACCCTGGGAACGCTACTAACGTTCGCCGGTTTTCAAGACCGGTGCATTCAACCGCTCTGCCAACCCTCCAGGTCGACGTGGGTGCTTCATCTTGCCGAAACATCCCTTTGCAACCTTGTTGGTTGCGGGCGGCATCTTACCGGAACGTAACACACTGTCAAACACTCTGATTTGGCAGTACCCAAGGCTCTGCTATGATGCCTTCCGACCTTGGTCACGGAACCATTAGCCTTTACAGGAGTGTCGCCATGCGCGAACAAGATTACGCACACAACCCCACACGGGTTGAACAAACCGCAGTCAGCAGCGTTCTGCGCAATACCTACGGTTTGCTGGCTCTCACCTTGGCATTCAGTGGCATCGTGGCGTTCATGGCTCAACGCGCCAACGTGCCGTACCCGAACATCTTCGTCGTGCTGATCGGCTTCTACGGCCTGTTCTTCCTGACGGCCAAACTGCGTGACTCCGGTTGGGGTCTGCTGTCCGCATTCGCGTTGACCGGTTTCATGGGTTACACCCTGGGCCCGATCCTCAACCGCTACATGGGCATGGCCAACGGCGCTGAAGTCGTCAGCTCGGCGTTCATGATGACGGCACTGGTGTTCTGTGGTCTGTCTGCCTACGTGCTGACCACTCGCAAGGACATGAGCTTCCTGAGCGGCTTCATCACCGCCGGTTTCTTCGTCCTGCTGGGTGCCGTGCTGGCCAGCTTTTTCTTCCAGATCAGCGGCCTGCAACTGGCGATCAGCGCTGGCTTCGTGCTGTTCTCGTCGGCCTGTATCCTGTATCAGACCAGCGCGATCATCCACGGTGGCGAGCGTAACTACATCATGGCGACCATCAGCCTGTATGTATCGATCTACAACCTGTTCGTCAGCCTGCTGCAGATCTTCGGCATCATGGGCGGCGACGACTGATCGGCCACACCCGTACGAAAAAGACCCGCCAATTGGCGGGTCTTTTCATTTGTGGCGCATTTGCCGGTCACGGCTGCCCACGCCTGCTTCTGCAGCCCCCAGGCTACTGCTTGGCCTTTTCGTGCATGCCCTTGAGGGTGTTGAACGGCGCTTCCACGACGAACTTGTTGGAAAGCCACGAAGGTACGCTGCCGCCCGGATCGGAATGCGCCTGGTAAACGACCTCGACCATGCCGTCTGGCTTGGGTGTCATCGTCCAGTAGCCTTCCACCTCGGCCACGCGCACATAACCTTTCTCTTCGGGCTTGTAATCGGGCACGCCATGCAGCTTGCGGGTCACGCTGCCATCGGCGCCCTGCTCGGTCGTCACCTCGATGATCGAATCACGCGGTGTGACGGGCCACGGGGTATTGAAGCGCGTGTAGGTCCAGCTCTTGTCGCCTTCATGCTTGAGCAGTCGTTGCTCCCGGCACTCGTGGATCCACGCGCATGATGCCTTGACGTCTTCCTGCAGGCCTTTGAGCTTGCTTATATCCGCCTTGATCAGCGTCACGCCGCGGTAAGCCTTGTAAGGTGAGCCGGCCACTTCGCTGAGGTACACCTTGATGCCCTCTTCGTCCTTGGCCAGGGTCCACTCTTCGGCGTGAGCGGCAGACGCGATGCACAGGGCAGTGCTTGCTACCAACAATCGGGTCAACGACATTTCATTCTCCGGGGCTGACTTCTTTTCTTGTAGCGCCTCAAACAGCTGCTGTCGTAGCACCTTCCAGCCAGGCGAGCAGGCGGATGGCTTCTTCGCTGCTATTACCGCAGACATCGAAATCAGCGGAAAATGCGGAGCAAACCTCGGGGCGATCCGGATGGCCGAAGATCGTGCAGCGGTTGCTCTGGTCGAGGTTCACGCAGCGCTGCCCCGCCGGCTTGCCGTTGGGCATGCCAGGAATGAAGGAGGTGATGGATGGCGATATGCAGCAGGCGCCACAACCGGGACGGCATTGCATGGAAAGGAACCTCGAACGAACGACACACTGCGCCAAGCGGCGGCAATTCTAGCGCGCCTGAGGGCAGGCCGGCAGCCCCTGCCGTCAGCCCAGATCGAGACGGATGCTGAAGCGTGAGCCCTGGCCAGGGGCACTGTCGACGTCCAGCTGAGCGCCGAGGATGTCCACCGCCAGCTGGTGGGTGATATGCAGGCCGAGGCCCGTACCGCCCTGGCCACGGCGGGTGGTGAAGAACGGGTCGAAGATCTTGCCCAGCAGGTCATCGTCCATGCCACGGCCGTCATCGCTGACGTCGATCACGCATTGTCCCTGGGCCTCATCGACTTCGCCACGCACCGTCACCACGCCTTTGACGCCCGGATCGAAGGCGTGAATCAGGGCGTTGTCGATGAGGTTCTGCAGAATCTGCCCGAGCGGGCCCGGATAGCTGTCGAGCATGAGGTTTTGCGGTACATCGACCTCGATTCTGTGGGGGCTCTGCCGCAGCTTGGGCTGCAGCAGCAGAACGACCTCGTCGACCAGCTCGCGCAGGTCGAAGCGCCGGCGCTCGGTGCTGGCACGGTCGGTGGCCAGTTGCTTGAATGCCCGAGTCAGCTGCGACATGCGCTCCAGGCTGGTGAGGATGATGCCCAGGCCGTCATCGGTGCGCTGCACGAAACGATCCAGCGTGGTGCGCTTGAGCCCCTCACGCATACCGGCCTGAAATTCCTGACTGGCTTTCTCCAGCGTCGAAGCCGCCACGCTGGCGGCGCCGATGGGGGTGTTGAGCTCGTGGGCGACGCCAGCGACCATGGTGCCCAGCGACGACAGTTTTTCCGCCTGCAACAGGGCACGACGGGTTCGCTGCAACTGGTCGACGGTACGTTGCAGTTGCTCGTTGCTGAAGGCCAGGGCTCGACTGCTGACATGCAACCCGTGTTCGGCTCGCAGCCGCTCCGCTTCATCGATGGCACGCCGCACGCTGATCAGCACGCCCAGCCCTTGCAGCACGCCGAAGAACAGCATCACTCGCCAGAGCACTTCCCAGCGCAGCGCATCCAGATTCCTGGCGGGCAGATGTGACAGCAGCAACCAGTGATCGGCCACGTTGGCGGTCGCCGCGTTGCCGTCTCCAGGGCGGAAATGGCTGTACGTCCAGAAGCCGGCGGGGTCGATGAACGAGCCGCGCGGCTCTTCCTGCAACCGTCGCCAACTGCCTGGCTGGCGACTGGCGAGCGTCAGTTCGGGTTTGCCGAGCATGAAGCCCCAGGCGTGCTCTGGGCGCTCTCCGAGCATCCAGTAGCCTTCATGGTCGAGCAACTGCAGCGAGCCACCGTAAGCCACCGAGGTTTCCTGCAGGCGGCCGAGCAGGCGCTCGGCCCGATAGTCGAGAACGAGGATGCCCCGCCGCTCGCCACGCTCGCTGAAAACCGGCACCGCGGCGCGCAGAATAGGTACCAGTGCGCGGATGGAACCGTCGGGCCGATATTGCCGATCCAGATCGAAGCGCGACAGGTAGGACTCGCCGCGGAACAGGTGCATGGTTTCCACGAAATAGTAGGCTGCGGAGTCGTTCTGCAGGTCTGCGGCGTCGACGGCCAGCGCCGCACCGGACACGGCATCGACACGAACACGCTCCATGCCGGTTTCATCCAGCCAGCGGATGCGCTGATAAACCCCGCGGCTGTTGGAGAACTCGACGAACAGCTCGCTCAGCGCGGCATAGCTGTCACCGGAGGCATACTTGATGGAGCGCGTCAGCAAGGGCTGCTGGCTGAGGAACTGCAGGTCACCGCGCAAGCTGGACAGGTGGCGCTCCAGCACCGCGACGCCCTCCCCCAGGCTGTCGTTCTGGGCGTCCAGCAGCGGTTCGAGGCGATCATTGAGCATGCGGTCATAGAGCAGCACGCTGAGCACGATGATCAGCAGCGACCAGGGCAGAAACAGCACCAACAGGTTGCGCGGCAGCGGCTTGGAAAGCGCCTTGCGCCACCGTGCCACCCGGCTGGCCGTCACCGGTATGCGCGCTCACCCAGCCAGCTCAGCAAACGCTCCAGCGGCATGGGTTTGGCGAACAGATAGCCTTGCGCTTCCACGCAATCATGCTGGGTGAGCCATTCGACCTGCTCCTGATTCTCCACGCCCTCGGCAATCACCGACATGCCCACACGCCGGGCAATCTGGATGATGGCCTCGGCGATCGACTGGCCATCGTCTTCGGCGCGCAGCTCCTCCACGAAGCTGCGGTCGATTTTCAGGCGATCGGCCGGCAGCTTGCGCAGATAGCTGAGCGACGAGAAACCGGTACCGAAATCGTCGATGGCGACCTTCACGCCCATCTCGCGCAGGGCCAGCAACTGTTCGCAAACCTGCTCGAACGAGCGCATGGCCACCGATTCGGTGATTTCCAGTTCGACCTGGCTGGCCCGTACGCCTGCGGACTCCAGATGCAGGGTGAAACGCTCGATGAAATCGCGCTGCAGCAATTGCGTTGCCGAGACGTTGATGGCGACGCGGATCTCGCCATGGCCGGCCTCGTCCAGGCGCCTGGCCGCCTGCAGCGACAGACGCATGAGCAGATCGCCCAGTGGCAGGATGTAGCCGGTCGCTTCGGCCAGCGGAATGAATTGCAGCGGCGGTATCGCCTTGCCGTCAGGCTGATACCAGCGGGCCAGGGCTTCGACGCCGGTGACCACGCCGGTGCGCATGTCCAGCTGGGGTTGCAGCTCGATACTGATCAGGTCACTGGCCACCGCGTCACGCAATGCCAGCAACAGCCGGAAGGATTCGGCGTGAGCGCTCTGCAGTTGGCGGTCATGCACCACATGCTGGTCATGCCCCAGTTGCTTGGCCTGCTTGAGCGTCAGGCGTGCGTCCTGCAGGGCGACGCTGGCGGTGTCGTCGAAATCGCGCAGGTACAGGGTCACGCTGCTCAGGCTGTGCACCTGGCCCAGCTCGTAAGGCCGATTGGGGCGGCGGAACAGCGCCACGATGTCTTCCGCCCGGACCTGATCTTCCGGGCCGAGGATGGCGAACAGGTCATCGCGCACCCGGGCGATCAGCACGTTGCCGTCGAAGGTCTCGCGCAATCGGTTAGCCACCAGGCCCAGGATGAAATCGCCGTAGCCGGTACCGAAAGCGGTGTTGGCCCCGGAGAAGTTGTCGATATCGATCAGCACCAGGACGCGCTCGTTCTTGTTGGCGCTGTTCAGCGTCATGTCGAGCATGCGGATCAGTGCGTTGCGATTGGGGATTTTCAGCAGGTCGTCCTGATAGGCCATTTCCTCCAGGCGACTGAACAGCGCGACGTTGTACAGGCCACGGCTGATGCTGGCGCTAAATACCTCGAGCAGTTCCAGCTCGGTGTCGTCCAGGGTGCGCTCGGTCGCCACGTAGCAGGCGTAATCGGCCCCGGCCTGGAAGCGCGGGAAGAACAGCACGGTGCAGTCGTCGAAGCGCAACGTGCTCTGCTTTTGCAGGCTACAGCGCAAGGCGCTGGCCACGGCATCGTCGCGCAGGCCGTCCAGATCGCCATCGATGGAACCGTAAAAGCGCCCGCTGGCGCTGATCACATGGGCGTTTGGCAGGCTGCCGGGGCTGGGCTCCTGGGCCTTGACGCAGACGATGCCTTCGGCCTGCAGGTCCAGCAACGAGGCGATTTCGGAGAGGATCTTGGCTGACAGCTCGCGGGTATTTTTCGAGCAGAACAGCGCGTTGCTGGACTCGACGATCATCTGCAGGCCGCGGCGGGCACGGGCGGTGGCCTTGAGCTGCGAGTAACTGCGCAGCCCGGCGGTCAGCACCGTGCGCAGGCGCTCGGAACTCAGCTCGCTCTTGGACCAGTAATCGTTGATGTCGTAATCACGCATGACCTCCTGCACCGGCGCCATGCCAGGCTCGCCAGTGAGCAGCACGACGCGGATCTCGGCATTGCCGATCACCTCGCGCAGGGTCTTGACCAGGCGCAGGCCGGCGTCCTCGGTTTCCATCACCACGTCGAGCAGAATCAAAGCGATATCGCGCTGCTCGGCAAGAATCATCGCCGCTTCGCGATTGCTGAAGGCCTGCTGTATCTCGATGCGCCGGCCAAGAATTTCCATGTCGCCCATGGCGAACGCCGTGGCGCGCTGAAAGCCTGGATCATCGTCTACGGTGAGAACGTGCCACACCGGCTGCTGTGCACCGCCAACGGGCTCGTCATCGAAGAACACTACGGAGTCATCCATGAAGCACGCTCACCTATCACCCGAGGAAGACGAACAATACCTTCCGTGCCGCAAAGTATAGCCAGCCTTTGAAAGAGACAAGATGCATGATGGCATTTCGCAAATGGCACGAATGCGGCCATTCGTCGGTCTGACTCTGCAGCGCTCGTGACATCGATGAATACACCGGGTTTTGCGGACAAGGAGAAGCTATGGGGTACTGGCTGGTCATCGACCTGGAAGCCACCACCGAAGAGGGTGGCTGGCCCATCGAGCATATGGAGATCATCGAGATTGGCGCCTGCCTGGTGAATGCCAGTGGTCATGAGATCGATCACTTTCAGCGCTTCGTCCGGCCTCTGCGCCGCCCCAACCTGACCCGCTTCTGCCGCGAGCTGACGCATATCGCCCAGGCGGATGTCGACTCGGCATCGACCCTGCCCATCCTCTGGCCGCAATTCGAACGCTGGCTGGAGCCGCACAGGCCGCGCCTGCAAGGCTGGTGCAGCTGGGGCGACTACGACCACAAGCAACTGCAGCAGGACTGGCAGAGCAACGGGCTGGTCAGCCACTTGCAGGCACTGCCCCACGTCAACCTCAAGCGGCGCTTCGCCGAAGAGCGTCACCTGGCTCGCCCTGTCGGGCTCAATGCGGCCTTGCAGCTTGCCGGTATCGGCTTCACCGGCCAGCAGCACCGCGCCCTGACCGATGCTCGCAATACCGCTCGCCTGCTCCCCCTGGTAATGGCTGGCTGAAGGCATGCGCTATAGAGGTGACGGCGGGTAACGCCTTGGGCATACTTGCCGGCCATTTCTTTCTGCGCCTAACGAGGATGCACATGTTCAAGGTCAACGAGTATTTCGACGGCACCGTCAAATCCATCGCGTTCGGCATGGCAGAAGGCCCGGCCACCATCGGTGTGATGGCGGCAGGCGATTACGAATTCGGCACCAGCCAACTGGAAGTCATGCATGTGATCGCCGGCGCGCTGACCGTGAAACTGCCTGGCAGCGACAATTGGGAAACCTTCACCGCTGGCAGCCGCTTCACCGTGCCAGCCAACAGCAAGTTTCAGTTGAAGGTCGAGCAGGACACCGCCTACCTGTGCGAATACCGCTGACAGATCGCCCCGCGGTAATCGAAAGCCCGGCCAAGTGCCGGGCTTTCGCGTTCAGGGCAGCCGATTTACGGGTATCGCTGCGCTCAACGCCAGGTGACGGGATTTGGTGGTGGTAGTCGGTGAGACACCGTGGTGGCGCTTGGCGCCGACCGTTGCCCAGGGTCGAGCACGCCCGGCAGTGGCCTCGAAGCCTAGACCCGCAGCTCCATGCCTTCCTTGAGGAAGCGCGGCGCGATGTAGCGCTCGAAGTGCGCTTCGGAAAGCAGGAAGAATTCGCGGTCGATGGCATCCCGCAGATCAGGCAGCTCCCAGCCGCGGAACTCCGGCAGCAGGGAAATACCGTAGGCATCCAGCTGGGTGATCACCCGTGCACCACGGGCCAGCAGCTGGTATGCCCAGCAATAGGCGGACTGGTGGGGAACGAAGCGAATCTTTCGCTGTTCCAGCTGTTTGAGCAGCAGCGTCTCGTCGAAAACTTCCAGTTTGGCGGCCATTACCTGCACCAGGAGCATCTCCAGGCGCAGCCACACCGCCTGTTTTTCCTCGTCGCTGTAGCCGTTCCAGTTGATCACCTCGTGGTGGAAGCGCTTGCAGCCACGGCACACGGAATCCCCGAATACCGTGGAGCAAAGGCCTACGCAAGGCGTCTTGATACGTTGATTGGACATGCGTTACATCGATACACAGGACTATAGAGGGTGCATCTTAGCCCTTTGTCTAATACGGATCACCCCAGAGGGTGATGGGTCTTTCGCTTAACTTTGTTCCAGTTTTCAGCTAGAATCAGCGCGCCTTGCGAAAGGCGCCAATGTCCGTTGGAAGCTGTTTTCAAAGCGTCACGAGCACAGTCGATCCTGCAGGTCGATGTTGGCATGGTCATCCCCCGGCCATGCCAACCCCTCATCAGACCCGTCCTGCCGGCGTAAAACTTTGAAAGCAGCTTCCGGATGGAAGCATTGAAACCATCGCGCACAGCCCATGAGGCTGAGCTGCTGATGTGTTTAATGCGTTCCTGCATGCGTCCCGGACACCCTATTTGGGACCACTGATGAGGGTAATAACTGTGCTTGAAGCCTACCGCAAACACGTAGCAGAGCGTGCCGCCCAGGGTATCGTGCCCCAGCCGCTAAACGCCGAACAAACCGCTGGTCTCGTTGACCTGCTGAAGAACCCGCCGGCCGGCGAAGAAGAATTCCTCCTCGACCTGATCACCAATCGCGTGCCGCCAGGCGTCGACGAAGCGGCCTATGTAAAAGCCGGTTTCCTCTCCGCTATCGCCAAAGGCGAAGCCACCTCCCCCCTGCTCGACAAGAAGCGCGCCACCGAACTGCTCGGCACCATGCAGGGCGGCTACAACATCGCGACCCTGGTCGAGCTGCTCGATGACGCCGATCTGGGCGCCATCGCTGCCGAACAACTCAAGCACACCCTGCTGATGTTCGACGCCTTCCACGACGTTGCCGAAAAAGCCAAAGCGGGCAATGCCCACGCTCAAGGCGTGCTGCAATCCTGGGCCGATGGCGAGTGGTTCAAGAAGCGTCCGACCCTGGCCGACAAGATCAGCCTGCGGGTTTTCAAGGTAACTGGCGAAACCAACACCGACGACCTGTCGCCCGCTCCGGATGCCTGGTCGCGCCCGGACATCCCGCTGCACGCTCTGGCCATGCTGAAAATGGCCCGTGAAGGCATCGTGCCTGACGTACAAGGCTCCATCGGCCCGATGAAGCAGATCGCCCAGATGTACGGCGACGGCTTCCCGGTTGCCTACGTCGGTGACGTGGTAGGTACCGGTTCCTCGCGTAAATCCGCCACCAACTCGGTACTGTGGTTCTTCGGCGACGACATCCCGTACGTGCCGAACAAGCGCGCTGGCGGCTTCTGCTTCGGTACCAAGATCGCCCCGATCTTCTACAACACCATGGAAGATGCTGGCGCTCTGCCGATCGAGTTCGACGTGTCGAACATCAACATGGGCGACGTGATCGACCTGTACCCGCACCAGGGCAAGGTCTGCAAGCACGACAGCGACGAAGTGATCACCACGTTCGAGCTGAAGACTCCGGTTCTGCTGGACGAAGTTCGCGCTGGCGGCCGTATCCCGCTGATCGTGGGTCGTGGCTTGACCGACAAGGCTCGCGCCGAACTGGGCCTGGGCCCAACCGACCTGTTCAAACTGCCGGAAGCACCAGTCGACACGGGCAAGGGCTACACCCTGGCACAGAAGATGGTCGGCAAGGCCTGCGGCCTGCCGGAAGGCAAAGGCGTACGCCCTGGCACCTACTGCGAACCGAAGATGACCACCGTCGGTTCCCAGGACACCACGGGCCCGATGACCCGCGACGAGCTGAAAGACCTGGCGTGCCTGGGCTTCTCCGCTGATCTGGTGATGCAGTCCTTCTGCCACACCGCGGCCTACCCGAAGCCCATCGACGTCACCACCCACCACACCCTGCCGGATTTCATCCGCACCCGTGGCGGCGTGTCGCTGCGTCCTGGCGACGGCATCATCCACAGCTGGCTGAACCGCATGCTGCTGCCGGATACCGTCGGTACCGGTGGTGACTCGCACACCCGCTTCCCGATCGGCATCTCCTTCCCGGCCGGTTCCGGCCTGGTCGCCTTCGCCGCTGCTACCGGTGTGATGCCGCTGGACATGCCGGAGTCGGTTCTGGTGCGCTTCAAGGGCAAGCTGCAACCGGGCATCACCCTGCGTGACCTGGTGCATGCCATCCCTTACTACGGCATTCAGAAAGGCCTGCTGACCGTCGAGAAGAAAGGCAAGATCAACGCCTTCTCCGGTCGCATCCTGGAAATCGAAGGCCTGGACGACCTGACCGTCGAGCAAGCATTCGAACTGTCCGACGCCTCCGCCGAGCGTTCCGCAGCCGGTTGCACCATCAAGCTGCCGGAAAAAGCCATTGCCGAGTACCTGAAGTCGAACATCACCCTGCTGCGCTGGATGATCAGCGAAGGCTACGGCGATGCACGCACCATGGAACGTCGCGCTCAAGCGATGGAAGCCTGGCTGGCCAAGCCGGACCTGCTGTCTGCCGACAGCGATGCCGAATACGCCGAAATCATCGAAATCGACCTGGCCGACATCAAGGAGCCGGTTCTCTGCGCGCCTAACGACCCGGACGACGCGCGCCTGCTGTCGACCGTTCAGGGCGAGAAGATCGACGAAGTGTTCATCGGTTCGTGCATGACCAACATCGGTCACTTCCGCGCTGCCGGTAAGCTGCTGGATCAGGTCAAGGGTCAGCTGCCTACCCGTCTGTGGCTGTCGCCGCCGACCAAGATGGACGCTCACCAACTGACCGAAGAAGGCTACTACGGCATCTACGGCAAGGCTGGCGCGCGCATGGAAATGCCGGGCTGCTCGCTGTGCATGGGTAACCAGGCGCGTGTCGAGCCGAATTCGACCGTGGTGTCGACGTCGACCCGTAACTTCCCGAACCGCCTGGGCGATGGTGCCAACGTGTACCTGGCTTCTGCCGAGCTGGCCGCTGTCGCGTCCATTCTGGGCAAACTGCCGACCGTCGAGGAGTACATGGAGTACGCGAAGAACATCGACAGCATGGCTGCCGACGTTTACCGCTACCTGAGCTTCGACCAGATCGCCGAGTTCCGCGAGGCTGCGGCCAACGCGAACATCCCGGTCGTTCAGGCTTAAGGCTTCACCTGCGTCAGAGAGCCCCGCCTGGTGCGGGGCTTTTTTATGCGCGCAGGAAAACGCAGTACTACCGCAGAAACGTCGAACACTCGGCGGCAACTGTACCGGATACAGCTGTACTGGCCGGCCGACTGTAGGGGAAAAGCGCCGAAAGTCTGTATCTGCCGGCGCAACGACGCTCTCGGTTAGGGTTAGCCATCGCACTTTCCTGCCGAGAAGCCCCCATGCACACCGATGAACGCGCATTACTGGCCGACGCCGATCGTCGCGCCCTCGCCTATTACGACAGCATCGAGCAACGCCGCGTCTACCCCCTGCAAAGCGCCATCGCGGCGCTGGCCGGCTTCGACGAGCCTCTGCCAAAGGCTGGAAGTCACGCCGAGCAGGTACTGCAGCAGCTCGACGAACTGGGCACGCCTGCCACCGTCACCAGCAACGGCCCGCGTTACTTCGGCTTCGTGATCGGCGCTACCCTGCCTGCCGCGGCAGCCGCCGAGCGCATGGTGCTGGCGTGGGACCAGTGCGCGTCATCGTTCGACGGCTCGCCGGTTGCCGACAAACTGGAGAAGGTCGCTGCACGCTGGGTCTGCGAGGCGCTCGGCCTGCCGACCGACAGCGCAGTCGGCTTCGGTACCAGCGCCACGGCCTGCACACTCGCCTGCCTGTCTGCAGCGCGCCGCCAGTTGCTGGCGAAGCTAGGTTGGGATTTCGATCAGGATGGCCTTGTCGGCGCGCCAGAGATTCGCGTGGTGATTTCCGAAACGGCCCACATCACGGTGAAAAAGGCCTTGCGCGTGCTCGGCTTCGGCATGGGGCGCCTGCACCTTGCGCCAGTTGACGAACATGGCCGCATCGACCCGGCCAGGCTCCCGGAACTGGACGAGCGCACCCTGCTGATTCTTCAGGCGGGCGAAGTCAATACCGGCGAGTTCGACCGCTTCGCCGAACTGATTCCCCGCGCCAAAGCTGCCGGTACCTGGGTGCATGTCGACGGTGCATTCGGCCTGTGGGCGCGAGCCTCTTCGTCAGCCGGGCTGGCCGATGGCATCGAACAGGCGGACAGCTGGACCACCGACGGCCACAAATGGCTGAACACCCCGTACGACAGCGCCATGGCCATCTGCCGTGACGGCGACGCTCTGGCTGCAGCGATGAACAGCGATGCGGCCTACGCGATGGCCTCGAAAGACTCGCAAAAGAACCTGACTCTGGAGTTTTCCAGGCGCGCGCGCGGCGTGGCGATCTGGGCGGCGCTGGCCAGTCTCGGTCGCGATGGCCTGCGCGAGCTGATCGACCGGCATATCCGTCAGGCCGGATACCTGGCCGAGGCGCTACGCCAGGGCGGCTATCAGGTACTCAACCGGGTGCGACTCAATCAGGTGCTGGTACGCGCCGACTCGGACGAGCAGACCACTGCGATCCTCAAGGCCGCACAGGATTCAGGCGAAGTCTGGTTCGGCGCCACCGTCTGGCAGGGCCGGCCGGCCTTCCGCCTGAGCGTGAGTTCGTGGCGCACCACGGATGCCGATATCGAAACCCTCATCCGCCTGCTGCTTCGCCTGAAAAATGCCTGAGCCAGCGCCCAGCCAGCCCAGGCACGGACTTAGCGCTCGTCTTTCAGCACCTGCTGAAGCAGCGTGAAGGACGCATCCACACGGGCCTCGAGGGGCACGTTGCGGTTGGCCAGCAGGACCAGACCGATCTCTTCATCGGGGATGAAGGCGATATAGCCGCCAAAACCATTGGTCGAGCCGGTCTTGCTGAACAGCACGCCCTGCTCGGAGGTGTCCCGGCTGCTCAGGCGACTGGCCGGGCGACGCTCCAGGGCCATGGCCGGTGCGTTGCCGGCCAGCAGCGCCTCGCGGGAAACCGGCCAGGGGTAGCGCTCCCAGATCATCGCCTGGGTGAACTCGGCCGTTCGGGTGACGCCCTGGTGCGTCGTCTGTATGGCGGCGGAAAGCTGTTCGGGTACCGACACCGCGCCCAGGTTGATATCGACGAAGCGCAGCATGTCGTCGATATCCGACTTCAAGCCATAGGCTTCGGCATCGAGCATGCCCGGGGTGACCCGGATCGCCGCGTTGCTCTCACGGGCGTACCCATAAGCGTAGCGGCTCATCTGCGCGGCAGGCACGTTGACGTAGGTATCTTCGAGCGCCAAGGGCTGCAGCACCTGGTCATGAAGGGCCTGGGCATAGGACTGCCCGAATGCCTTGGCCGAAATCCGCCCCAGCATGCCGATACCGACATTGGAATACGAGCGCTCGTGACCGCTACCGGCCTCAGGCTGCCACTGTTTCAGCCAGGCCAGCAGACTGGCGTCGTCTTTGGCCTCGTCCGGCGGCTGCAATGGCAGGCCGCTGCTCTGGTGGGTGGCCAGGTTCATGAGGCTCAGAGCGCCGAAGGGGCGCTTGTCCAGCTCGGGGATATGCTTGGCCACCCGGTCATCGAGGGACAACAGCGAACGTTGCTGCGCCAGTGCCGCCAGGGTGACGTTCAGGGTCTTGCTCAGCGAGCCCAGCTCGAACAGCGTGTCGGGCGTGACCGCAATGGCCGCAGCCCGGTCCGCCATGCCCTGGGTGTAAACGTAGCGCTTGCCCTTCCAGGTCACGCCAACGGCCAGGCCAGGAACGTCGTACGTTGCCATCAGCGGCTTGAACACTTCAGCGGCGCGGGCCTGAAACGCCTGCTCGGACATGGCGGCAGCCGAAAGCGACGTACCGAGGCTGACGGTGAACAGACCTATGGCGATATATCCATGCTTCATTTTTGCAACTGCTCTCCATTTTTTCCTGGATGTGACACCAGTCACCCGAGTCGCAGGGGTCACCGGTATTCGAATCGACGCCAAGGATAACGCTTCATGCAGGGCCATGGGCCAGTGTCGACAACCTCGCGAGCGTTTCTGCAGAGCCTCTCGACAAAGCCTGCGACTGAGATTATTGTCCGCCCAGGCCACCGCAGTGGTCTACGTCGCTCGGACGGTTCCGGGCGCTTACGTTCTTCGAGGAAAGCATGGCTGACCAAGCTCCGCGCCGCTTTGCGCGCATCGATCGTCTCCCCCCTTACGTATTCAACATCACCGCTGAACTGAAGATGGCCGCTCGCCGCCGTGGCGAGGACATCATCGACCTGAGCATGGGCAACCCCGATGGCGCGACACCGCCGCATATCGTGGAAAAGCTGGTGCAGGTCGCTCAGCGTGAAGACACCCATGGTTACTCCACCTCCCGTGGCATTCCGCGCCTGCGCCGGGCGATCTCGCGCTGGTATCAGGACCGCTATCAGGTCGACATCGATCCGGAAAGCGAAGCCATCGTCACCATCGGTTCCAAGGAAGGCCTGGCGCATCTGATGCTGGCCACCCTGGATCATGGCGATACCGTGCTGGTGCCCAACCCCAGCTACCCGATTCATATCTACGGTGCAGTGATCGCCGGGGCCCAGGTGCGCTCGGTGCCGCTGGTGCCAGGGGTGGACTTCTTCATCGAGCTGGAGCGCGCGATCCGCGAGAGCATCCCCAAGCCGAAGATGATGATTCTGGGCTTCCCCTCCAACCCCACCGCGCAATGCGTGGAGCTGGACTTCTTCGAGCGTGTGGTGGCCCTGGCCAAGCAGTACAACGTACTGGTGATCCACGACCTGGCGTATGCCGACATCGTCTATGACGGCTGGAAAGCCCCGTCGATCATGCAGGTACCAGGCGCCAAGGACATCGCCGTGGAGTTCTTCACGCTCTCCAAGAGCTACAACATGGCTGGCTGGCGAATCGGCTTCATGGTCGGCAACCCCGAGCTGGTCAACGCCCTGGGGCGGATCAAGAGCTACCACGACTACGGCACCTTCACACCGCTGCAGGTGGCGGCCATCGCCGCGCTCGAAGGGGACCAGCAGTGCGTGCGTGATATCGCCGAGCAGTATCGCCAGCGCCGCAACGTGCTGGTCAAGGGCCTGCACGAGCTGGGCTGGATGGTCGAGAACCCCAAGGCCTCGATGTACGTGTGGGCAAAGATTCCCGAGGCCTACGCCCAGCTTGGCTCCCTGGAGTTCGCCAAGAAGCTGCTGGCCGAAGCCAAGGTCTGCGTGTCACCGGGCATCGGTTTCGGTGATTACGGCGACGACCACGTGCGCTTCGCACTGATCGAGAATCAGGATCGTATCCGTCAGGCCGTACGTGGCATCAAGTCGATGTTCCGGGCCGATGGGCTGATCGAGGCGCCTGCCGCGAAAACGCCGCGCAAGGCCAGCGAAGCCAGCTGACAGCCATGGCGCGGCACCGCAAGGGTGCCGCGCCGCGTTATGATCGGCGCTCACCCCGCAGACGAGCGCGCCATGCAGGACCTCGGCAACTACCCCCACATTCGCCAGTCGGCCATCCGTTCGCTGTTCGAGATCTTCGAGCAATCCAGCGAAGGCACCATCATCGTCGACCGCGACGCCCGTATCGTCTGGATGAACGAGCGCTACGCACAGCGCTTCGGCCTGCATGGCGCCAGCGAAGCGATCGGCCGGCCCTGCGAAAGCGTGATTCCCGGCAGCCTACTGCGCGATGTGGTGAAGAGCGGCCGGCCGATCCTGCTGGACATGATGGACACGCCACGGGAACCTCTGGTGGTGATGCGCCTGCCCATCCGTGACGATGCCGGCGAGGTGATCGGCGCCATCGGCTTCGCGCTGTTCGACGAGCTGCAATCGCTGTCACCGTTGCTGGCCCGCTACCAGGCGATGCAGCAGGAACTGGCTTCCACGCGCTCGCAACTCAAGTCCCGCCAGGCCAAGTACAGCTTCGCCCATTTCATCGGTACCAGCGCCCGCAGCCTGGAAGTCAAACGCCTGGCCAGGCGCAGCGCGACCAGCGATTCCGCGGTGTTGCTGCTGGGCGAGACCGGTACCGGCAAGGAACTGCTGGCTCACGCGATTCACAATGCTTCGCCGCGGGCCAGCAAACCCTTCGTCAGCCTGAATACGGCGGCGATTCCGGAAACCCTGCTCGAAGCGGAATTCTTCGGCACGGCACCCGGCGCCTTCACCGGGGCCGACCGCAAGGGCCGGGCTGGCAAGCTGCAGATCGCCCACGGGGGCACGCTGTTTCTCGACGAAATCGGCGACATGCCGCTGCCGCTGCAGAGCAAGCTGCTGCGGGTGTTGCAGGAGAAGGAGTTCGAGCCTGTGGGCTCCAACGAGGTGCTGCGCAGCGATGTAAGGCTGATCGCCGCCACCTCCATCGACCTGGAGGCGGCGGTGCGCAAAGGCACCTTCCGCGCCGACCTGTACTACCGACTCAACGTGCTGACCATCGCCGTGCCGCCATTGCGCCAACGCCTGGAAGACCTGCCGGCGCTCTGCGAGGCGATCTTCGATGCGCTGCAGGGACGCCACGAGCTGCACCCGGAGGCCATGGCCCTGCTCGCTCGTCATGCGTGGCCCGGCAACGTCCGGGAACTGCACAACGTGCTGGAACGCGCCTGCCTGCTCAGCGATGAGACGCTGCTCGATCGTGCGGCGGTGGCAACGGCGATCGGTACGCTGCAGGCGTTGCCCGAAACGGCCGATGCGCCTGCGGATAACGGTCAGATCGAAGACTTCCATCAGGCCCGGGCGAACTTCGAGCGCGAGCTGATTCGCAAGGCGCTGGTCGCTACCGCGGGTGATGTACCGCAGGCTGCGCAGCGCCTGGGCCTGGGCCGCTCCACCCTGTACCGGAAAATGCTCGAACTGGGCCTTTCGTCCTGATTTCGGGACCAATCCCGGTTTTGGGACAACCGCAGGAAGCAGGCCAGAAAGGCGCAACGTCTGATTTTCATCCCGAAAATGGGACTGACAGCAGGCAGCGCACCTTAGCAAAAAATAAAGTATTTTAAATTCAACAGCTTATAAACCTGGCATAGAACTCGCTATGAGTCAGCCGCGGGCCCACCCGCCGCCGACAACAAAAACAAAAGCGCCCACAGCGCCTGTGCGAGTTACTCGAAGGCTACGGCAGCCTCTCGATTCGCCGTGCTGCAGGGTCAGGAGATAGACGATGAGTGTCATCATCGCCCTCGCTGCACTGGCTCTACTGATGCTGGCTGCCTACCGTGGCTACAGCGTCATCCTCTTCGCCCCCATCGCCGCGCTCGGTGCCGTGCTGCTCACCGACCCCAGCGCCGTGGCGCCCGCCTTCACCGGGGTGTTCATGGAGAAGATGGTTGGCTTCATCAAACTCTATTTTCCGGTATTCCTGCTCGGCGCCGTATTCGGCAAGCTGATCGAGCTGTCCGGGTTCTCGCGCTCCATCGTGGCGGCCGCCATCCGCCTGTTCGGCACCGGCCAGGCGATGCTGGTGATCGTACTGGTCTGTGCCCTGCTGACCTACGGTGGCGTGTCGTTGTTCGTGGTGGTGTTCGCGGTTTACCCCTTCGCGGCGGAGATGTTCCGCCAGAGCAACATTCCCAAGCGGCTGATTCCCGCCACCATCGCCCTAGGCGCATTCAGCTTCACCATGGACGCCCTGCCCGGCACCCCGCAGATCCAGAACATCATTCCCACCACCTTCTTCAATACCACCGCCTGGGCCGCACCCTGGCTGGGGCTGATCGGCAGCCTGTTCGTACTCGGTGTCGGCATGCTCTATCTGCGCCGCCAGTTGGGCAAGGCCTTGCGGGCTGGCGAGGGCTACGGCACAGAGTTGCGCAACGAGCCGGAAACCCCGGACGACATCAAGCTGCCCAGCCCATGGTTGGCCATCGCGCCGCTGATTCTGGTGGGCGTGGCCAACCTGCTGTTCACCCACTGGATTCCCGAGTTCTACGGCAAGACCCACAGCCTGCAACTGGCCGGCATGGCGGCTCCGCTGCAGACCGATGTCAGCAAGCTGACCGCCATCTGGGCGGTGCAGGCGGCGCTGCTACTGGGCATCGTGCTGGTGCTGGTCAGCGCCTTCGGGGTGATTCGCGAGAAGCTCGCCGAAGGCACCAAGAGCGCGGTGGGTGGCTCGCTGCTGGCGGCGATGAACACTGCCTCGGAGTATGGCTTCGGCGCGGTGATCGCATCGCTGCCGGGTTTCCTGATCCTCGCCGACGCGCTCAAGGGCATCCCTGATCCACTGGTCAACGAAGCGGTCACGGTGACCCTGCTGGCGGGCATCACCGGCTCGGCGTCAGGGGGCATGAGTATCGCCCTGGCGGCCATGTCCGACAGCTTCATCGCCGCCGCCAACGCCGCCAACATCCCGCTGGAAGTCATGCACCGCGTCGCCTCCATGGCCAGCGGCGGCATGGATACGCTGCCCCACAACGGCGCGGTGATCACCCTGCTGGCGGTCACCGGGCTGACCCACCGCGAAGCCTACAAGGACATTTTCGGCATAACGATCATCAAGACCCTGGCAGTGTTTTTCGTCATTGGCGTCTTCTACAGCACCGGCATCGTCTAATTTTCATGAGGCGCGCGGTGCTGACAAGGAACCGCGCGCATGAGGAGTTCGTATGAATCTGCAAGGCAAGACCGCACTGGTCACCGGCTCCACCAGCGGCATCGGTCTGGGCATCGCGCTGGTGCTGGCCGAAGCCGGTGCCGATCTGGTACTCAACGGTTTCGGCGACGCCCAGGCGGCCATCGATGCCGTGGCGGCGTTCGGCGGCAAGGTCGGCCACCACCCGGCGGATGTCTCGGATCCACAGCAGATCGAGGCGCTGATCGCCTACACCGAGCAGGAGTTCGGCGCCGTCGACATCCTGGTCAACAACGCTGGCATCCAGCACGTCTCGCCCGTGGAGACCTTCGCCCCGGAACGCTGGGACGCGATCATCGCGATCAATCTCTCCTCGGCCTTCCACACCACCCGCTTGACCCTGCCCGGTATGCGCAAACGCAACTGGGGTCGCATCATCAATATCGCATCGGCCCACGGCCTGGCGGCCTCGCCCGGCAAGAGCGCTTACGTCGCGGCCAAGCACGGGCTGATCGGCCTGAGCAAATCCGTGGCCCTGGAAACCGCCACCACCGGCATCACCTGCAACGCCATCTGCCCTGGCTGGGTACTGACGCCCCTGGTGCAAGCACAGATCGATGCCCGCGCGGCAGAGAGCGGCGACAGCGAAGGCGAGCGGCGCAATCTGCTGGCCGAAAAGCAGCCGTCACTGGAGTTCGTGACGCCCAAGCAGCTCGGCGAGCTGGCACTGTTTCTATGCAGCGATGCAGCCGCCCAGGTGCGCGGTGCGGCCTGGAACATGGATGGCGGCTGGCTGGCACAATAGATGGAAACCGGCAGGGCCGAACGCCCCTGCCCACGAATAAAAAAGTAGTGAGGTAACCCAATGCAGCAACCGCTCTGGACGCCCACGGCCGAACGCATCAGCGCCACACGCATGGACGCCTTCCGCCGCTTCGTCAACAGCCGCCACGGCCTCGCCCTGGCCGACTACACGGCGCTGCACGCCTGGAGCGTGAGCGAGCGCGAAGCGTTCTGGCAGGCCATCGTCGATGTCTTCGACATTCGCTTCAGCCAGCAACCGCAGGCAGTAGTCGAAGAAGGTCCGGCCATGCCCAGCGCTCACTGGTTCCCGGGCGCCACGCTGAACTTCGCCGAGCATCTGCTGCGCCGCCGCGACGAGCACCCGGCCATCGTCGCCATCGGCGAAGACGGCAGCCGAGAGCAACTCACCTACGCGCAACTCGCCGCCCATGTCGCTGGCTTGCAGCGCAGCTTGCAAGAAGCCGGCGTGGGCATTGGTGATCGGGTCGCGGCCTTTATGCCCAACACCTGGCAAACCCTGGTCGGCATGCTCGCCACCGCCAGCCTGGGCGCCACCTGGTCGAGCTGCTCGCCGGACTTCGGCACCCAGGGGGTGATCGACCGCTTCGGCCAGATCGAGCCCAAGGTACTGATCGCCTGCGCGGGTTATCGCTACGCCGGCAAGAACCTCGACCTGACCGACAAGCTCAACGAAATCCTTTCGCAGCTCCCCAGCCTGCAGCAGTTGGTGATAGTGCCCTACGCCAACCCGGCCACCCAGCCGGGCGACTTCCAGACCCAGGCCAATGTCGAGCGCTGGGAGGACTTCTATCGCGCAGAGGGCGAACCGCAGTTCACCCCCGTGCCTTTCGAGCACCCGCTGTACATCCTCTACTCCAGCGGCACCACCGGGGTACCCAAATGCATCGTCCATGGTGCCGGAGGCACCCTGCTGCAGCACGTCAAGGAGCTGGGTCTGCACAGCGACCTGACGGCGGACGACACGCTGTTCTACTACACCACCTGCGGCTGGATGATGTGGAACTGGCTGGTCTCCGGGCTGGCGCTGGGCGCCACGCTGGTGCTGTATGACGGCTCGCCGTTTCACCCGGATGCCAACCGCCTGATCGACCTGATCGACGCCGAGGACATCAGTATTTTCGGTACCAGCGCCAAGTTCATCGCAGCGCTGGAAAAAGCCGGCGCCAAACCGCGCGAAAGCCACCGCCTGCAGCGCCTGAAGGCAATACTCTCCACAGGCTCACCGCTGGCCCACGAGAGCTTCGATTACGTGTATCGCGACATCAAGGCCGATGTCTGCCTGTCATCCATCTCCGGCGGCACGGATATCGTCTCCTGCTTCGCCTTGGGCAATCCGGTTTCGCCGGTGTACCGCGGCGAGATCCAGTGCAAGGGGCTGGGCATGGACGTGCAGGTGTGGGATGACGCCGGCAAGGCGGTGATCGGCGAGAAAGGCGAGCTGGTCTGCGCCAAGCACTTCACCTCCATGCCGGTAGGCTTCTGGAACGACGCCGACGGCGAGAAGTTTCGCAGCGCCTATTTCGAGACCTTCCCGGGCGTTTGGGCCCATGGCGATTACGCAGAGGAAACGCCCCATGGCGGCCTGATAATCCATGGCCGCTCGGACGCGGTGCTCAACCCTGGCGGCGTACGCATCGGTACCGCCGAGATCTATCGCCAGGTGGAGAAGATCGAGCAGGTACTGGAGTCCATCGCCATCGGCCAGCAATGGGACGGCGACGTGCGCGTGGTGCTGTTCGTGCGCCTGCGCGACGGCGTGACGCTCGACGATGCGCTGCAGAAACGGATCTGCCAGGTGATCCGCGCCAACACCACGCCTCGCCATGTACCCGCACGCATCGTCGCGGTGGCGGACATTCCGCGCACCATCAGCGGCAAGATCGTCGAACTGGCGGTACGCAACGTGGTGCACGGCCAGCCCGTGAAGAATACCGACGCCCTCGCCAACCCGCAGGCGCTGGAGCTCTACCGCAACCTGCCGCAACTGCAAGGCTGAATGAGCCCGACTCCCGACCCTCAGGGTCGGGAGACTTCCCGACGACCGTCGTGGGCGCGCAGCGACCGAGTCGACCCGTGCAGTGCCGAACAATGGGTCGAACGCCGCGTGAACACCTGAAATGTTTCACGGATATCCACTCGAACAGCTTCTATACTCGCGACATACCGCCCAGGAATGTCCGTGTTGCGCCTGATCGCCTGCCTGCTGTCCTTGCTGCTGCCTTGCTCGCTAGCTGCCGAGCTGCGCGATATCCAGCTCTACATGCCGGACGCGCCACCATTGGCTCTGCAGGGCGACAACGGTAATGGCATCACCGGTGACATCGCCATCATGGCGCTGCAGCGCGCTGGCTATAACCCGCTGGTCGAGAATGCCCCATGGCTGCGCGCTCAAAAGCGCACGCAGGAATCGCGCGACGTGATGATCGTCCCCCTTTCGCGCACTCCCGAGCGGGAAGAACACTTCACCTGGGTGGCCAATATCCAGCCCCTGTATCGCGCCTTCTTCACCCTCGACAACCCGGTCGCCAGCCTGGAGGAAGCCCGCCAGCGTTACCGAATGATTGCCGTCGGCCTCGGCTCCGCGCAAGAGGAACTGCTCAGAAGCAACGGCTTCACCGACGACCAGCTCTATGTCCTCAAGCTCGGTGACAGGCCGATCCAGCTGGTCAGACGAGGACGTGTCGACGCCTGGTTCACCACCGTACTGGAAGGCCGCCACCAGTGGGACAGCGGCCCCGAGCTGGCGATGAGCGCGCCGCTGGCACCGCTGGACATGTACATCGCCTGCTCGCTGCAATGCGACCCGCAACTGGTCAGATCCGTCCATGATGCCTTGGAGAGCATGCGCAGCGACGGCATCCTGCAGCGCATCACCGAGCGCTACGTGCCGAAGCGCTAGGGTGATCATCGATTGCCGCCTGGCGAATTTTCTGCTGGACTGCCCTGCCACCCTGCACGAGAACTCAGCATGACTTCCTACCAGGCGCTGTTCGCCATCGGCGAACGTTTCGATGCTTTCGTCAGCCACGGATTGCCCGCCGAGATCGCTGCCGTGCAACGCGCACAAGAGCAGCTCAATGGCGAAGGTGCCCTGAGCGCTGACACCCGCCAGCGGCTGGAGGCCGTGGCAGGTCGCTATCACCTGCTGGCCGCTGGCGAGATGTGGTGCCCGGACTGCCAGCTCAACCTCACGGCCATGGACCACCTGCAGCGTTTGCAGCCCCGCGTGGCACTGGCGATCGTCTCCAAGGGCCGTGCCGAGCACGCGTTGAAGGAGCGCCTGAATCTGGAGCGCATGCCGATTCCGCTGGTGGTGATCCTGGACGAAGGCTTCGAGCCCATCGGCCGCTTCGTCGAACAGCCGCAGGCGGTCATATCCGGCGGGGAAGCGAGCACCCCTGACTACCGCGCCGGGCGGCACCTGGAAAGCACGCTGGATGACCTGCTGACGATCATCGAAAGCCACGAGAAGCGCAGCCGCCGCTGAGCGGTCGGCAGGCGACTCATTCAGCACCGGCCAACGCAAGCACCAGGCTCAGATGCCGTGGCGGCCGGGATCCTCGGGCGGCGTATCCACCTCGATGTCTTCCAGCTTCAGTTCCAGCCCCCAGTCGGCAGGTTCGGCAGTTTTCGGCGGGCTTGCCTCAGCCGGTGGCGCGGCCTGCGCCACCGGCACTGGAGCGGCCGGGGTCTCACGATAGAGCTTGAGCTTGAGGCGAACGTTGTTCGCCGAGTCGGCGTTCTTGACCGCCTCTTCTTCGTCGATTGCCCCTTCGTTCACCAGTTCGATCAACGCCTGATCGAAAGTCTGCATGCCGAGATTCCTGGATTTCTCCATGATTTCCTTGATCTCGGCAAACTCGTTGCGCTTGATCAGATCGCGAATGGTCGGCGTGCCGAGCAGCACTTCGACGGCCGCCCGGCGCTTGCCGTCGGTGGTCTTGACCAGACGCTGGGAGACGAAGGCCTTGAGGTTGTTGCCCAGATCGTTGAGCAACTGCGGCCGACGATCCTCGGGGAAGAAATTGATGATCCGGTCCAGCGCCTGGTTGGCGTTGTTGGCATGCAGGGTGGAAATCGCCAGGTGCCCGGTGTCGGCGAATGCGAGCGCGTGCTCCATGGTTTCGCGGTCACGGATTTCGCCGATCAGAATCACGTCCGGCGCCTGGCGCAGGGTGTTCTTCAGCGCCGCATGGAAGCTGCGGGTATCCACACCGACCTCGCGCTGGTTGATGATCGACTTCTTGTGCCGGTGCACGTATTCAACCGGATCCTCGATGGTGATGATATGCCCGCCGCTGTTGCGATTGCGGTAATCGATCAGGGCCGCCAGCGAAGTCGACTTGCCCGAGCCGGTGCCACCGACGAACAGCACCAGGCCGCGCTTTTCCATTACGGTCTTGAGCAGCACCTCGGGCAGTTTCAGGTCCTCGAAGCGAGGGATGTCGAGCTTGATGTTGCGGGCGACGATGGACACTTCATTGCGCTGTTTGAAGATGTTGATGCGGAAGCGCCCGACGCCGTTGAGGGAGATCGCCAGGTTCATTTCCAGCTCGCGCTCGAACTCTTCCTTCTGCGCACCATCCATGATGGCATCGGCGATGTCGGCCACTGCCCCGGCCTTCAGCGGCTCGCCGCTCAATGCCTTGAGCACGCCATTGAACTTGGCGCAGGGCGGCGCCCCGGTCGACAGATACAGATCGGACCCGTCCTGGCTGGAGAGGATTTTCAGCATTGCTTGGAGGTCCATGGGGCAGTATTCCTGTCGGCTAACTGGAGTCTTTTGACCTTAGGCCAAGATGGGTCGATGTACCGCTCAGGAGAAGCCGGAAAATCGACGTCACGCTGATGACGCGGCAAATACTGGCACAATACGCGCCCGGTAAAATGAGGAACCTGTCATGGCAAAGGCAATGGCCCGCCACATTCTGGTCAAGACCGAAGCGGAAGCTGCCGGCCTGAAAAAACGCATCGCAGCAGGCGAGGCATTCGATGTGCTGGCGCGCAAGCATTCCACCTGCCCATCGGGAAAAAAAGGCGGCGATCTGGGCGAAGTACGACCCGGTCAGATGGTGCGAGCCATCGATCAGGTGATCTTCAAGAAACCGCTGCGCGAAGTTCACGGCCCGATCAAGAGCCAGTTCGGCTATCACCTGGTACAGGTGTTCTACCGCGACTGACGTGCCTATCTATGTATAGGTGAAAACGGTCTAGAGGAAATCCATCGCGACTGGGTGCCACCTGCCGGCCAAGCTGGCAGGATGCAGGGGCAACCACCCAAGAAAAGGAGATGGAAGGATGAGTTTTGGTCCCCTGGTCAGCAGCGAATGGCTCGCCCGCGAGGGCGATGCTGAAGACGTTGTGCTTTTCGATGCCAGCACCTACCTGCCCAATGAACCGAAGAACGGCCACGAGGAGTACCTCAAGGCGCATATACCCGGCGCGCGCTTCTTCGATATCGACGCCTTTTCCGACCCCGACACACCACTGCCCCATACCGTGCCATCCCAGGGCCGCTTCGCCCGCCTGATCGGCGCGCAGGGCGTAGACAACAGCAGTCGCGTGGTGGTTTACGATCAGAAGGGGCTGTTCTCCGCCGCCCGTGCCTGGTGGCTGTTTCGCTACTTCGGTCACGAGCGGGTCGCCGTGCTCGATGGCGGGCTGCCCAAATGGCTGGCCGAAGGCCGCCCCAGTGAAACAGGCGAACCGGCCACCGCCACTCAGCGAGCCTTCGAGACCAACGTGCATACTCGCAGGCTAAAGGGCCTGGGCGACGTACTCGAAGCCATCGATCATCAGGACACCCTGATTCTCGACGCTCGCGCCGCCAACCGTTTCGATGGCAGTACCGCAGAAGCCCGCCCGGGGGTTGCCTCTGGCCATATCCCGGGCAGCCACAACCTGCCCTACAGCCGGCTGTTGCGCAGTGACCACACCCTGCTGCCAGCCGACGCGCTGCGTGCACTGTTCGCCGAGGCCGGCGTCGATGGCAAAAAACCGGTGATCACCAGTTGCGGTAGCGGCGTAACGGCCGCGGTATTGCTGCTAGGTCTGGAAATTGCCGGCCTGCCGGAAGCCGCACTGTATGACGGCTCCTGGACAGAATGGGGCAGCCGCCAGGACACGCCCAAAGCGACTGGCGTGGTCTGAAGAAGCCTGGCGCGCGTGCATCCCCGAGGAAGATGCGCGCCAGCGCTGACCTGAACCCGTGCCGATCTGATCGTCTCGCCATTTCCCATTTGAATGTGCTTAGCCAATGAAAGACATCGGCCATCACGCGCCCGATTGATCGGCACGGCAGGGTTGAGGAACGTCACGCCCAAGAACATCAGGGCAGTACGTTGAAAAGGGTGGACTGCGCACATCCATGTGCAGATAACCCCCATCGAACATTCCCTCGAACAGTCCAGGCACTGACACGCCGGTGACTCAGTCCCGGCTAAACCACCAGACGCATCGCATTGCGTGCCTGGGGAAATCTTCTCCAAGGGACGAGCCCGACGCAAATGAACTAGTGTCAAATCGCGTGATAATTAATTTAAAAAAACCTTGTATATCATTGATAACAATGCATTTATCTACGATTTTTCGGTGATTCGAGAGCCTGTAAATCACCTGAGAACTGAAGAACATCCCTTGGTTGGGATGCATTGGGCGGGCGACACTGTTGCAGGACAGACACTGCCGGCACGAAAAGCATCTAAAAGATGCGATATGTTGGAAAAATCGATTGAAAACCATTCTTTAGACACTGATCACGAGCCGCTTTCCCAACAGGACGTTCGGCCGCTCAGTCACCCGAAAAGAAGCATGATAAAACTAGAAAATACTTCATATAAAACACTCAAATATATGATTTATATAGATTTAAAATCGCAAACAAAAAAGCAAGATCAGCGGAAATAAATCAAAACAGCTATAACGATATCCATTCAAATTCTTTTGAAGAATAAGCCTTTGCTCGTATAACCCTGGTGAACAGGACGCGAAACGAGCACGCCATGCCCTGCACCATCCGATCTCTTCCTGCATCTGAGCTGTACGCCCAACAACTGTTGGCTCAGCAACAGTTGCACAACACTAGGTTGTGCGGAGAAACACCTGCCACTCTCACCAGCTGCCTCAAGGCTCCGCAATCCGTGGTCAATGCTGCTGGTACAGCTCTTGCTGTCTGCATGTGCCGCCCTCTTCACGGGGCCCTGTCACAGGACGCGTACATGATTGCTCGCCGCACCACCCCCAGGACACAACGCAGGCCGTCAGCGGTCTCGCCCCACGCCTCCCGGCACCAGCACCGATGCCCGACCCGCCATGAGCAGGAGGCTGCCCGATGAATGTCTTCTGGTTTCTGCCGACCCATGGCGATGGTCACTTTCTCGGTACCAGTCAGGGCGCACGCCCGGTAAGCCTCAACTACCTCAAGCAGATCGCCCAGGCAGCCGACGGCCTGGGCTATTACGGCGTGCTGATTCCAACCGGTCGCTCCTGCGAAGACTCATGGGTGGTCGCCTCGGCCCTGGCCCCCATGACGGAGCGCCTGCGCTATCTGGTCGCGATCCGCCCCGGGATCATTTCGCCCACTGTCTCGGCGCGCATGACCGCGACCCTCGATCGTCTATCGGGCGGGCGCCTGCTGATCAACGTCGTCACTGGCGGAGACCCGGATGAGAATCGCGGCGACGGCATTCACCTGAGCCATGCCGAGCGCTACGAAGTCACCGACGAATTCCTGCGTATCTGGCGTCGCGTGCTGCAAGGGGAAGCCGTGGATTTCGACGGCAAGCACCTCAAGGTCGATAACGCCAAAGCCCTCTATCCACCGCTGCAACGCCCTTATCCACCGCTGTACTTCGGTGGCTCGTCGGAGGCCGCCCACGAACTGGCCGCCGAACAGCTCGACGTCTACCTGACATGGGGCGAACCGCCGGCCGCGGTGGCCGAAAAAATCGCCGACGTGCGGGCCCGCGCCGCCGAGCATGGCCGCACCCTGAAATTCGGTATTCGCCTGCACGTGATCGTGCGGGAAACGGCGGAAGAAGCCTGGGCGGCTGCAGATCGCCTGATCGAACACATCTCGGACGAAACCATCGAGGCCGCGCAGAAGTCTTTCGCGCGTTTCGATTCCGAAGGCCAGCGGCGCATGGCCGCCTTGCATGGCGGGCGCCGCGACAGCCTGGAAATCGCCCCCAATCTCTGGGCGGGCGTCGGCTTGGTGCGTGGCGGCGCCGGCACTGCGCTGGTCGGTGATCCGCAGCAGGTGGCGGCTCGCATCAAGGAGTACGCCGATCTCGGCATCGACAGCTTCATTTTCTCGGGCTACCCCCACCTCGAGGAAGCCTACCGCTTCGCCGAGCTGGTCTTTCCCCTTCTACCAGAGCCCTATGCCAGCCTCGCCGGCCGTGGCATCACCAATCTCACGGGCCCATTCGGCGAAATGATCGCCAACGACGTGCTGCCCAGTACCCAGACCGCGAGGACCAACGCGTGAGCGCCCATCATAAAACTGCAGTTATCAGCCCACTGCAAACCGCGCGAAAGCTGGCGGCCGACTTTGCCGAAACCGCTGTCGAGCGCGACGAAGCCGGTGGTACGCCAAAAGCCGAACGCGACGCCATCCGCCAGAGCGGCCTGCTCGCGCTCAGCATCCCCACTCAGTTCGGCGGCCTGGGTGCCAGCTGGACCGAGACCCTGGGGGTGGTGCGTGAATTCGCCAAGGTCGACAGCTCCATCGCCCATGTCTTCGGCTTCCAGCACCTGATGCTGGCGACCGTGCGCCTGTTCTCCCGCCCGGAACAATGGCAACCCTGGTACGAGCAGACCGCGCGCAAGAACTGGTTCTGGGGCAACGCCCTGAACCCGCTGGACACCCGAACCATCGTCAAGAAGTTCGACGGCTGGCGCGAGTTCTCCGGCAAGAAGAGCTTCTGCTCGGGAGCCACCGACTCGGAAATGCTGATCGCTTCGGCCGTCGACGAGAGTGCCGGGGGCAAACTGCTGATCGCAGCTATCCCCAGTGGCCGTACCGGCATCACCCTGCATGACGACTGGAACAACATGGGCCAGCGGCAGACCGACAGCGGCAGCGCGACCTTCGAGCGGGTGCGCGTCGAAGAAGAGGAGCTGCTGCTCGATCCGGGCCCGCTGAGTACACCGTTCGCCTGTCTCCGGCCACTGATCGCGCAATTGCACTTCTCGCACATCTTTCTCGGCATCGCCGAAGGTGCTCTGGAGGACGCACGCCATTACACCCTCAAGGAGGGTCGCCCGTGGTTCAGATCCAAGGCTCAGCACACCAGCGAGGACCCGTACATCCTGCGCCACTACGGTGAATTCTGGGTTGGCCTGGAAGGCGTACGCCTGCTGGTCGAACGTGCCGCCGCGCAGCTCGACGAGGCCTGGAGCAAGGAGCATGCGCTGAGCGCCGAAGAACGCGCCCGACTGGCCATTTCCATATCCACCGCCAAGGTGGCGGCCAGCCGTACCGGCCTGGATATCTGCAACCGCCTGTTCGAAGTCACCGGCGCTCGCGCCACCCATGCCTCGCTGCGCCTCGATAGACACTGGCGCAACCTGCGCACGCAAACCCTGCACGACCCCGTGGACTACAAGATCCAGGAACTGGGCGACTGGGCTCTCAACCAGACACGCCCCACGCCAACCTTCTACTCATAGGGATAACCATGCAGCTGCTGACGCTTCCTCCCTCCCCCGCACTGGCTACCTCGATTCGGGCAACCGCTCAGGTTTTCGAAGACCCAAAATCGCAGGCGCTGCTCGCCCACTTGCAACAGGTCGCACCCAGCGAGGCAAGCGTCCTGATAATCGGCGAAACCGGTACCGGGAAGGAACTGGTCGCGCGGCACATCCACAACCTCAGCGGCCGGCGCAACGGGCCGTTCATGGCGGTCAACTGCGGCGCCTTCTCCGAGTCGCTGGTCGAGGCCGAATTGTTCGGCCACGAAAAGGGGGCCTTCACCGGCGCCCTGGCCGCCAAGGCCGGCTGGTTCGAGGAGGCCAACGGCGGCACCCTGTTCCTCGACGAGATCGGTGACTTGCCGATGCCCATCCAGGTGAAGCTGCTGCGCGTTCTGCAGGAGCGCGAGGTGGTACGCCTGGGCTCACGCAAAAGCATTCCAATCAACGTCAGGGTGCTGGCAGCCACCAACGTGCAGTTGGAAAAGGCCATCAACGCCGGGCATTTTCGCGAGGATCTGTACTACCGCCTGAATGTCGTCAGCCTGCAACTGCACCCGCTGCGCGAGCGCCCTGGTGACATCCTGCCGCTGACCCGGCACTTCATCACGGCCTACAGCAATCGCCTCGGCTATGGCGAGGTGCGCCTGACCCACGAGGCTCAAACCAAGCTGGTCAATTACAGCTGGCCCGGCAACATCCGTGAGCTGGAGAACGTCATCCACCATACGCTGCTGATCTGCCGCGCCGGGGTGATCGAGCACGACGACCTGCGCCTGTCGAACATGCGTATCGAGCGCCAGGACGGCGCACCACCGGTCGACGAGTCCGCCGATGCCCTGCTGCAGCGCGCGTTCCAGCGGCTGTTCGAGGAGCAGAGCGGCGCCCTGCACGAGAAGGTCGAAGACAGCCTGCTAAGGGCCGCCTACCGTTTCAGCCATTACAACCAGGTACACACCGCCAGCCTGCTTGGGCTGACGCGCAACGTCACCCGGGCCAGGCTGATCGCGATTGGCGAGCTGGTGGTCAACAAACGAAAACCTGCACAAAGTTCGCAGGGCAACCGGGTCATCAACCTGTCGATCTGACGAACGATGACCATGCCGAGCATGCGATAGAAGAAGGCTGAATAGCCTTCCCCCACGATCGCGTATAAGGATGCATTTCATGAGCCTGGACATATTCTGGTTTCTTCCCACCTCCGGTGACACCCGCTATCTGGGCCACTCCGGGAGCGGCCGTCCCGCCACCAACGCCTACATGAGGCAGATCGCCGTGGCCGCCGATCAGCTTGGCTACGATGGCCTGCTGATCCCAACCGGCGCCAGCTGTCTCGATCCCTGGGTCACGGCGGCAAGTCTGGTGCCGGTGACCCAGCGCATCAAACTGCTGGTGGCGCTGCGTACCTCCCTGGGCAACCCCACCGCCTCGGCCCGCCAGGCGGCCAGCCTCGATCAGGCCAGCGGCGGCCGGCTGCTGCTCAACGTGGTGCCAGGCGGCGACGCCACCGAGCTGGAAGCGGACGGTGTGTTTCTCGATCATGACCAGCGCTACGAGGCTTCAGACGAGTTTCTCGGCATCTGGCGCCAACTGCTGCAAGGCGAGACCGTCGACTTCGACGGCAAGCATCTCAAGGTACGCGGTGCGCAGAACTTCTTCGCGCCGGTACAGACGCCCTACCCGCCCCTGTACTTCGGCGGCTCGTCACCGGCAGCCCACGACCTGGCAGCCAAGCATGTCGACGCCTACCTGACCTGGGGCGAGCCGCCAGCGGCAGTGGCCGAGAAGATTGCCGACGTGCGTGCCCGTGCAGCGGCCTACGGCCGCACCGTGCGCTTCGGCGTACGCCTGCACGTGATCGTGCGCGAGACCGACGCCGCGGCCTGGGCGGCCGCCGACGAGCTGATCAGCCATCTGGACGATGAAACCATCGCCGCCGCGCAGACCAACTACGCCAAGATGGATTCCGAAGGTCAGCGGCGCATGGCGGCCCTGCACGGCGGCCAGCGCGACAAGCTGGAGGTGGCGCCCAACCTGTGGGCTGGCGTTGGACTGGTACGCGGCGGTGCCGGCACTGCGCTGGTCGGCGACCCGCAAACGGTAGCGGCGCGTCTTCAGGAATATGCAGACCTCGGCGTCGACAGCTTCGTGCTCTCCGGCTACCCGCATCTGGAAGAGGCCTACCGCTTCGCCGAACTGGTGTTCCCACTGCTGCCAGGCAAGGGCAAGGTCACCGTCGAGGGTGCTTTCACCGGCGGCGCCTTCGACATTCGTGCTGGCCAAAAGAACGACAACGCAGCCTGATCCGCCCCACATTCGAATAGCCGTGGGCAGCCGCGGCCGTCGCGCCCACACGGCCCAAACCCGCACTCCGCTTGCCGGGGCGAGCATCAGGCCGCCCCACTGCTCACAGCTGAAAATGCCTCAGTTTGACGCTCAGGCCCGTAGCCAGTTCGGCAAGCGCACGGCTGGCACTGCCCGTTTGATCGGCGCGAACCGCGGACTGAGCAGAGAGGTCACGGATACGTACCAGGTTGCTGTCGACCTCCCGGGCGACTTGAGACTGCTCCTCGCATGCGCTGGCGATCACCGTATTGCGATCATCGATCACCGTTACGGAGCTGGCGATCAGGCTCAATGCATCCTTGGCTGACTGAGCCTGGCCCTTGGTTCGCTGAGCCTGTTCGCTGCTCACTTCCAGGGCCGATACGGTACTCCGAGTGCCCTGCTGAATGTGGCCGATCATGGTTTCGATTTCACGGGTCGACTCACTGGTACGGTGGGCCAGCGCGCGCACCTCATCGGCAACCACCGCAAAGCCGCGGCCAGCATCACCGGCACGGGCGGCCTCGATCGCGGCGTTCAGCGCCAGCAGGTTGGTTTGCTCGGAAACCGAGCGAATGACCTCCAGCACCTTGGTAATTTCCAGTGTTCGAGAAGCCAGAAGCTGAGCCTGCTCGGAGGCGCTGGAGACGTTTTCGGTCAGCTCGATGATGGACCGAACCGTCCGCTCGAGCTCCTCCTCACCGAGCTTCGCCGTACGGGACGAGGCCCTGGATTCCTCTGAAGTCGATACCGCATTGCGCGTGACCTCGTCGACCGCCTGACTCATTTCGGTCACGGCGGTCGCGGCCATCTCGATCTCGCTATTCTGGGTCACCAGGTCAGTGTTGTTGCTCAGCATCAACGCGCTCATTTCCTCGGTGGCCGAGGACAACTGGCTCGCCGCATCGCCGACATGCGTCAGTGTCGAGCGCAGATTGCCACGCATGCGCTCCATGGATTGCAACAGCAGGGCCGCTTCGTCGATGCCCGAGATGTCAGCGCATGTCGGCCGCAGGTCGCCTGCCGCCACGGTCTCGGATACCGCCAGCGCTTGCCCGATGGGTCCGGAAAGGCTCTTGGTCAGACGCCACGCCAGCACCACCGTTACCACCACTGCGATAAGCATCGTGATGAGGGTGATCAGCTTGGCCTTGTCGTACTCGGCAGTGGCATTGGCACTCGATGCCTCCTCGGACGCATCGTTGATCTGTTCGAGCTTGCCCAGCTCATCGACCATGGTTTTCGCAACACTGGCCATCTGCGTCCACGCCAGCTCTCGTCCTGCCTCGCCCTGCCCGGATCTGACCAGCTGATGCACCTGTTCTGCCTGGCCGCCATAGCCCTGGAAGATACGGTCTATGTTGTCGAGCAGCGCGCGCTCATCCGCAGAGGTTATCAAGGGCCGATAAGCTGCCATGGCCTCAGCGAACTCCGCCTTGCGCTGCTTCAGTTCTTCGTAGGCCTCGGTGAGTTGGGCGGCATCGCGCGTGGAGAGCATCTTCATGACATCGAAACGCGTATTGGCAAACGCAAGGGCTATGTCATCGCCAATGGCTATCCCCGGAAGGGCATCGTTTTCGATCTCCAGCCCTTCGCCCCTGATGCTCGCCAACTGCAGCAAGCTGAAACCGCCGAGCCCCAATACCAGCACGACCATGAGCGCGAAGCACAGGAGCGTTCGCTTGGCAATTTTCAACCGTCTCAACATCGCATGCACCCCATAGAGCTAGAAATAAAGCATCGCGTATGCCTTTCCATCTCTATCGGCAGCGGGGTGTAAAGATGAAGCATTTAGCCATTACGACGAACATCGCTGTCGCGTGGTCTGCCACCATTCAGATCGCATGAGCCAGGTGCAGCTCGGTCAGCGCCTCGGCTTTCAGCCGCGACAGCTCTCCATCACGGCGGTCACGAGGACGTGGCAGGTTGACGATCAGTTCTTGCCGAATACCGCTGGGGCGATTGCCCATCACCAGTACCCGGTCACTGAGATACAGCGCCTCATCCACGTCGTGGGTCACCACCAGGAGGGCGATGGCATGGTGTTCGGCAAGCTCGAGCAGCAGATCCTGCAGTTTCATGCGGGTGAAGGCATCCACTGCACTGAAGGGTTCGTCGAGCAGCAATACCCGTGGCCGCGAATAAAGCCCGCGAGCCAGGGCGACGCGCTGCGCCATGCCGCCGGAGAGCGCTTTGGGCAGCGCGCTGGCGAAACCCTCCAGGCCCACTTCGGCGATCAGTTGTGTCACTCGCTCACGGTCGTAGTCGCGGTCGTCAGCAAAGCCGATGTTCTGCTCCACCGTGAGCCAGGGCATCAACCGCGGCTCCTGAAACACGAAAGAGACGGCGCCACCCTGCTCACCGAGCAGCACGCGGCCCGTGTACTCACGCTCCAGGCCTGCGACGATGCGCAGCAAGGTGCTCTTGCCGCAGCCACTGGGGCCCAGCAGGCTGACGATCTCCCGCTCGCGCAGGGATAAAGCGACGTTTTGCAGCACGGTCACGCCAGCGAAGCTCTTGCGCTCCACACGGATATCCAGCAATGACGCAGCCATCTCAAACCTCCTTGCCCGTGAATGCGTCACGCCAACCCAGCAAACGCTGCTCCAGCTTGGCCAGCAGGCCGTCGCTGAGCTTGCCGAGCAAGGCCAGGACGATGATCGAGGCCAGGACGATGTCCGGCCGCGAGGTTTCCCGGCCATCGGTGAGCAGGTAACCGAGCCCCTTGGTGGCGGCGATCAGTTCGGCGGCGACCAGAAACATCCAGGCCAGGCTGAGCCCGCTGCGCAAGCCGGTCATCAGCCCGGGCAACGCAGCCGGCAGAAGAATGCGCGAGACCAGGCGACGCGAGCTGAAGCCATACATCTGGCCCACCTCGACCAGCTTGCGATCAATGTTGCGGATGGCCGCGACGCCGTTGACGTAAACCGGAAAGAACGCGCCGATGGCGATCAGAACGACCTTGGAGGTCTCGTCGATGCCCAGCCAGAGCAACAGCAGCGGTACCCAGGCCAGGCTGGGAATCGCCCGCAGCCCCGCGAAGGTGGGCTCCAGATAGGCTTCAGCCTCACGGCTAAGGCCCACCCAGGCGGCCACCAGCAGGGCCAGCCCGGCGCCGATGGCGAAACCGGCGAATACCCGCGCCAGGCTGGCGCCGATATGCCCCCACAGCGGCCCTTCGGCCAGCTCGTGCAGAGTCAGCACGATCTCGCTGGGGGCCGGCATCTGATAGGACGGAATCCAGCCGATGCGCACCACGATTTCCAGAAACACGATCAGCAGCAGCGGGATGACCAATCCCTTGGCGCGCCGACGCCAGGCACTGGCATCGAACCCCGGTTTCCATGGGGAACTGCGCAAAGCCGGCAGCGACTTGCTCTTGATTGTCATGAAAGACTCCGGTGTCGAAGCGAGGTGAACGCAGCGCGGGCCACAGCTAACAGAGGCCCGCGCTGCAACCACGCCTATTTGGCGGCGATGGCCTGCTTGCCGAACGATGGCTCGATGAGTGCGTCCACCACGGCGTTCACGTCGGTACCGCGGCGTACCAGTTGCTCTTCGAGCAGGATGGGTGCGGCAGCCTTGAGCGCTGCGATATGCTCAGGGCCGGGCTGGGCGTTGCTGAAGTCGGTGCGCTGCAGTTGCAGCTTGGCCACTTCCAGCGGCAGCTTGGCTTCTTCGGAAAGAATCTTGGCGAGTTCCTCGGGGTTGGCGCGGGCCCATTCACGGGCCTTTTCATAGGCGGCCAGCACTTTGTCGATGGCCTGCGGATGCTCCTTGGCGAAGGTCTCGGTGACGCTCACCACGCCGTAGCTGTTGAAGTCGAGGTTGCGATAGAGAATGCGCGAGCCAGCCTGCAGCTGGCTGGCAGCGAGCAGCGGGTCGAGACCGGCCCAGGCATCGACGTCACCCTTTTCCAGGGCAGTGCGGCCGTCCGGGTGCTGCAGATGCACCAGCTCCACGTCGTTCTTGTCGAGGCCGACGGTGGCTAGGCTGCGCAAGGTGAACAGGAACGGATCGGTGCCTTTGGTGGCCGCGATCTTCTTGCCTTTCAAATCCTCCAGGGTCTTGATCGGCGAGTCCTTGCCGACCACCAGTGCGGTCCACTCCGGGCGGCTGGCGACGTAAACGGTCTTGATCGGGCTGCCATTGGCACGGCTCAGCACTGCGGCCAATCCTGCGGTGGAGCCGAAATCCACACCGCCGCTGTTCAGGTACTCGAGAGAGCGGTTGCTGCCCTGGCTGAACACCCAACTCACCTTGGTATCGGGGCCTACGCTCTCCTCCAGCCAGCCAAAGCGCTTGAGCACCAGGCTGGTCGGTGAGTAGTAGGCGTAGTCGAGCTTCAGTTCCTTGGGCAGCTCTGCCGCCTGCAACGGCGCAGACAGCGTGAAAGCGGTAGCGGCTAAGGCCAGCAGCCGTACGAACGAATTGGCGACACGGGATTGGCGCATGGAATGCTCCTGACAGGGACAGAAGCGGAACGACAGCCGACGCCGCCGTGAAGGCGCCGCTCGGATCCTTTCCGCGATTGAGCAGGACATTGCAGCACTCGTGCCAGCGCCCAGGGCCCGGTTTCCGGGGCTTTCAGCGCGCCCTTCTGCCACGCCACGGGCAATGTGTTAATTCGCTGTTGTTCAGCGAACAGTTGCGGCCGGAAACGGCCCCGCCACTCAGGGCCGACGCTTCAGGCGAAGCGGTGGTGGCACTCGGCACCAGTCGAAATGCTGGACTAGAGTCAGGAGACATCACGGAGGAAGTAACGCAATGGCCAACAAGAACGACCTGATAAGAGCGCTGAAGATCTACCGAGAAAGAACCGATGACGCCATCGCCGAACGATACAGGCAGATCAGCCTGGTCAAGGAACAGTTGAGCGAGCTGATCAGGATGATCAATGTCGATATTTCGGGAGTTGGCGGCCTCGATCTGATCCGCAGCGAAGAACCGCACGCCTTCGATGGCGCGATCGTCGAGCTCGAGTCGCTGAAGATCGTCCTGGCCGGCAACACCGTTGATATCAAACCCGGCATCGTCGACTCGTCTCTGCAGGTGACCGTCAGCAACCTGTCTCCCGAGCATCCATCGCTGATCATTCGCAAGGAACACGGGCAATGGATCGTCTTTTCGTCGGCCGAGACCTTTCTGTCACAGTTCAGCAATGACTTTCTGCTGAACCATCTCGTTGACCTCGTGAATCGCTCCTAGGGCCGCCAGCACGGGCATCGCTGTCTCGGCATGCCCTCGCACACGCTGCCCGAACTGGTGATAGCGCCTGATCATGAACGGCTGGATAGCCACGCTGAGCGCCAGTCATCGTCCTGCGACAACCCACAGAGTGCCCGGGCAGCACCCCGTACGGCCCGTCAGAACCCCACTGCCTGGCCATCCCGGCGACCGTCGCTGGCAGCCACGTAGCCGTGGTTCGGGTCATCCGAGAGCCGCCAGATGAACTGCCCGGAACCGAAGTCCATGTAGGGGTCCTCGACCGACTTCAACGGGTTGCCCAGGGCCGCGAGACCGCGCACGGCGTCGGCGTTCATGCTCGCTTCCAGGTCCACCGAGAAGTCCCGGTTGACCTTCCAGCGCGGCGCATCGCAGGCAGCCTGGGGTTGCTGGCCATAGTCGAGCATGCGCACCAGGGTCTGTACGTGGCCCTGGGGCTGCATGTCGCCGCCCATCACCCCGAAGCTCATCTGCGCCACGCCGTCGCAGGTCAGGAACGCCGGAATGATGGTGTGGAACGGTCGTTTGCCAGGTGCCACCACGTTGGCCGAGGCCGGGTCGCTGGAGAAACCGGCACCGCGGTTCTGCAGGCTGACGCCATAGCCCGGCACCACCACGCCCGAGCCGAAGCCCATGTAGTTGGACTGGATGAAGGACACCATCATGCCGTTCTCGTCGGCGACGCTGAGGTAGACGGTACCGCCCGACCTGGGCAGACCGAAACCGGGATTGCTCGCCTTGCCCGGATCGATGGCCTTGGCGCGTTGCGCGAGGTACGCGGGATCGAGCATCTGCTCTGGCGTGACCTCCATGCTGCGCGGGTCGGCCACGTAGCGATAGACGTCGGCGAAGGCCAGCTTCATGGCTTCGATCTGCAGGTGCTGCGAAGCAGCCGAGTCGACCGCCAGAGCCGCCAGGTCGAAATGCTCGAGAATGCCCAGAGCGATGAGGGCGGCGATGCCCTGCCCGTTGGGCGGTATCTCGTGCACGTCGTAACCGCGATAACGCTGGGAAATGGGCGTCACCCATTCCGGTCGATAGTCGCGCAGGTCCGCTGCGCTCAGGTTGCCACCGGTGGCGCGTGCGTGGGCGATGATGGCCTCGCCGATCTCACCCTCGTAGAACGCCCGTGCGCCGTGCTCGCCCAGTAGCCGCAAGGTGCGCGCAGCGTCGGCGAAGACGAATTTCTCGCCGGTTCGCGGTGCCCGGCCGCCAGGCATGAAGGCCTCGGCGAAGCCGGGCTGATCACGCAGATCGGGCACCGCGGCCGCCCATTTGTGGGCAACGATCGGGGCGATGGTAATGCCCCGCTCGGCCACCTCGGCAGCCGGAGCCAGCACGTCGGCGAACGGCCGCTTGCCGAAGCGCTCGTGCAGCGCGGCCCAACCGGCCACCGCGCCAGGTACCGTTATCGAATCCCAGCCGCGTACCGGGCGCTTCGCGTGGCCCTTGCCATCCTCACCGTGGCGCTGGCGAAAATACTCCGGTGTCCAGGCGGCAGGTGCCGTGCCCGAGGCGTTCAGACCCTGCAGCGACTGGCCGTCCCAGACCAGGGCGAAGGCGTCGCTACCCAGGCCACAGGACACCGGCTCGACCACGGTGAGCATCGCCGCCGCGGCGATTGCCGCGTCCACGGCGTTGCCGCCGGCCAGCAGCAGGCGCAGGCCTGCCTGGGCCGCGAGAGGGTGCGAAGTCGACACCACGTTGCGAGCGAACAACGGAATGCGGATCGACGGATAAGGGTTGTGCCAGTCAAAGGACATCGGGTTCTCCATCAATGTTTACGGGATCGGACAGCGCCCGGCTCCCAGAAGATCACACGGCGTTGCAGCCAGCGCACGGTCTGCGCACCGCACAGACCGATCAGCGCCAGCAGGATGACACCGGCGAACATGGTCGACAGGCTCATGCTCACCGAGCTGGACGCGATCAGATAACCCAGGCCACGCTGGGCGGAAAGGAACTCGCCGACCACCGCACCGATCAGCGCCAGCGACACGCCGATCTGCAAACCGGCGAACACCTCGCCCGCCGCCGCAGGAAACTTCACGTGGATCAGCAGGTAGAGCCGCGACGCGGAAAACGAACGGCAGGCGTCGAGCAATTCGGGGTCGGTTCGCCGAATGCCGTTCACCGTATTGACGAACAGCGGGAAGAAGCAGACCAGCGCCACCAGCACGATCTTCGAGGCCATGCCGAAGCCGAACCAGACCAGAATGATCGGCCCCAGTGCGACCTTGGGTGTCGCCTGCAGGCCGATCAGCAAGGGATACACGAAGCGCTCGAAGGTTTCCGACTCGGCCAGCAAGGCGCCCAGGACGATCGCCAGCAGGCAGCCGATCACGTAACCGCTGAGGGTTTCACCCAGGGTGACGCCGATGTGCGGCCACAGGCTGCCATCGGCAAAACCGCCCGCCAGCGCCTGATAGACCGTCAGCGGCGCAGGCAGCAGATAGTCGGGAATTTCGAGCAGGCGCACGGACAGATCCCAGATCAGGATCAGCACCGCCAGGCTGGTCAGTGGATAGAGCACGGGAAGCAATCTACGCATGGGTGAAGTGCCTTCGCAGTTGTTGGCAGAGCGCGATGAACGCCGGGTCGGCCAGGGTTTCCAGGGTGCGCGGGCGCGGTAGCGTGATCGCCACCTCGTCGATGATGCGCCCGGGGCGCGGCGACATGACCAGCACCCGGTCCGCGAGAAACACCGCCTCCTGAATGCTGTGGGTGATGAACAGCACCGATTTGCGCTGCTGACTCCAGATGTGTTGCAGCTCCAGGGTCAGTGCCTCCCGTGACAAGGCATCGAGGGCGGCGAACGGCTCGTCCATCAGCAGCAGTTGCGGATCGTGCAACAGCATGCGGGCGATCCCGACACGCTGCTGCATGCCCCCGGAGAGTTCGAACGGGTAGTCGTTGGCGAACGGGCCGAGGCCGACCAGCTCGAGCAGCGCCGTCGCCCGCTGGCGAGCCTCGTCGATGGGCAGGCCAAGCGTGCGTGCCGGTAGCAGCACGTTGTTCAGCACGGTTTTCCAGGGCAGCAGATTGGGTTTCTGGAACACCACGCCGGTATGCCGGCCAGGGCCTTCTATCGCCTGCCCGGCGACCACCACTCGCCCTTGGCTGGCGTCGAGCAAGCCTGCCGCCAGTTTGAGGACGGTGGACTTGCCACAGCCAGAGGGCCCGAGCACCGCGACGAACTCCCCGTCGGCGATGCTCATGCTCACGTCGGCCAGGGCCTGAATCTCTCCGCGACGGGTCTGGTAGGTCAGCCCCACCGCCTGGAGGGTCAGGGCCGCGCTCATGGCTGCGTCTCCCGTGCACGCAGCGCATCGGCCAGGAACTTCAGCACGGCCTGCCAGCTCTCTCGGTTGGCACGGGCATTGGCTGCCGGGGTGCCGCCACCACTGATCAGCACACCGGCGACCGGATGAACCTTGGCGATCTGCGTGGTGGGCATGCAGGGAAAGCCGATGGCGTGACCTGCCCCTTCGTTACGCGCATGGCTGACCGGCCAGGCATGCCCTGCCGCCTGCAGTTCGGCCTGAATACGCTCGCTGTAAGCGCTGGACGGCCAGAAACCATCGTCGGTCCCCGAGATGAGCAGGATCGGCCCATCGATGCGCTCAACGGCAATGCGTGCCGCCGCGACGCTGGCTGCATGGGCTTCCACTGCCACGAAGGCCGGTGCCTGGCGAATCGCCGCCCCGGGTTCGGGGGGCTGGTCGAAGGCCCGCCAGTCCGCCGCGGGGTTGTCCCTCCAGACATTGCGCAGCGGCTGGCCACGCCATGTCCATGCGTCGGCGTCACGTGGCTGCTCCGGACGCCCTGCCCGCAAGGTGCCGTGGATCACCGCGCTCGGCACGTAGCCGATCACCGCGGATACCAACTCGGGAAAGGTCGCCCCCAGCAGCAATGCCAGCTCACCGCCGCGAGACAAGCCGGCGACAGCGATGAAGCCATGCCGCGGCTGCAGCTCGCGCCGCGCCCAGAGCAGTGCTTGCTCGAAGTACTCCAGCGGCGTGTCGGAAATATGCTCGGGCCGCCCCGGCGCCTTGAAAAAGGCCAAAGCCAGTGCTGCATAGCCATGGGCGGCATACAGCGCCGCACGTTGCTCCGGCGTACCGCCGCCCGAACCATTGAGCACGATCACCAGCGGGTGTGGGCCATCGCTGGCAGGGCTGAACACGGTTGCGGAAAGCCCCTCATCGCGGATTTCACGGCGGCTCACCCCGGGGGCGAGAAAGCGCTGGGTGAGCGTGGCCGAGGCGCTACCGCCAGCGGCATCGCCTATCTGCAAGCGAATCGACAGGGGTTCCAGCCCCTCGCTGGCTTGCGGCCTGCGGGGCGGGCTCAGCTGGCGCAACGCCCACACCGGCGCCAGCGCCTCCAGCTCGCTCCAGTCGCCAGCAAGGGGCACTTGTGCATCGATATCCAGCACGCCGTCGGCAGCGACTTCGAAGCTGGCCTCGCTCTGCCACAGGCTGCCATCGGGATGTTCCAGGGTCGCCGTCAGATGCGCCACACCCGCGCTCAGCCCCAGCACCCGAACGCGCCGGGGCTGGTCGATCAGCCCATCGGCAATGTCGATTTCGAACGCCGGGGTCATTTCGCCGCCTCCGCACGCTTGCGCAGCGCGTCACGGTCGAAATCGTTGAAGGCGGGTACGAACTCGTTGGAGAACACCTGCTCCACCGGCACCTCGGCACTGGGGAACTCGCCCGCCTCGGCCATGGCCTGTACCGCAGCGCGAATCGCCTGCAGGTCATATTGCCCCGGTACGCGCGGGCTGCCATCCGGGAAATACAGGGTGCGCTGCAAACGGCGAGCGAGCAGCGTCTTGGCGTCTTCGAGGCCCTTGCCCTGGGCATCGGCAGGCTTGCTTTCAGGGTGCTGACGCCAGAATGCCTGGACGCAGAACGCCGGGTTCACCTCGCACACGAACTGTGCCTCGGTATAGGCGCGGCCGAAACGGCGGATCAGATCGGGGTTGTCCTTGAAGGTGTCCTGGTGAGCGATGAAGCCGTTGCCGGGGTTGTTCTGAAACACCTCGGGATACTGGATGCGCCGGGTTTGCGTGCCGGACAGTTCCAGCATGTCCCCCCAACTGTTGTTGAAGTTGAGCGCATCCACCTGACCGCTGCGCAGCGCCTGAAAACCCGCGCCGAGCGCGCCGACGGCGACGAATTCGACGTTCTTGCCAGGCTCCAGGCCGGCGACGCGCAGGGCTGCGCGGCTGTTCGGCAAGGTGCCCCAGGTCAAGGCACCGACCCCGATCTTCTTGCCCTCGAGATCGGCCAGGGTCTTGATCGGCGAATCGGCGAGTACCTGGTATTCCAGAGTCTGGCTGGGAACGCCGTTGTAAAAGTAGCGCAGCGGCAACGGGTTCTTGTTGAAGTGGCTGGAAAGCACCGGCTCGGCGACCGGGAAGCCGAATGTCACCCGTTTGCTGGCAACCTGTGGCAACAAGGCGCCAGCCCCCTGGAAGACCACGGTCTCGACGCTCAGCCCCTGTTCCGTGAACAGCCCCAGTTCCTGGGCTGCGGCATATGGCGCGCCGTCGTGAACGGCGGCGGGAATGGCAAGGGCGACGGTGACCTCGTCGAGGGCATGGGCGTGGCTGGCAACTGCCAGCGTGAGGGGCAGCAATGAGCGAATGGCGAAGCGCATGGAGGCAGATCCTGGGTTGTGTTGAAAGTCAGATGGGTTGGCGCTCCAACGCTCCGGTGGTCCGGCCACTGTTCTGGAGGTTTTGCCGAGCCTTGTCGAGCAAGGCCTTGCGGTCGATCTTGTGGGTGGAAGCAAGCGGCAAGGTGTCGACGAACCATACCCGGCGCGGGTGCTGATAGGCCGGCGCATGCTCCAGGGTGAAGGCCTTGATCTCGGCCTCGCTGACCTGGCTGCCTTGGCGCCGCACGACGAAAGCCATGGGTTTGAACCCTTTGATCTCGTCCTCGACTGGCACCACGCAGGCCTGCTGCACCGCGGGGTGACGTTCGAGCAGCTTTTCCACCTCGCCGGGATAGATGTTCTCGCCACCGCTGACGAACATGTCGTCACGACGGCCCACGAAGGTATGGAAACCATCGGCATCGCGGCGGAACACGTCGCCCGTCACGTAGAAGCCATCGGCCGTGAACGGCGCGGCCAGGTCAGGCCGGTTGTGGTAGCCGGACATCAGCCCGGGGCTCTTCAACTCGAGCACGCCCTCATCCGCCAGCAGCCCTGCCTCATCGCGCAGGCGCAGTTGCACGTCCGGGTGGGCATGCCCCACCGATAGCACCGGGCTGGCCAGCCCCTGCGGATGGGCGCCGAAGACCACCGGACCACCTTCGGTGGTGCCATAGGCATTGATGATCCGTGCATTCGGCAGCAGGCGGTGGATCTGCTCGAGCAGGCTCGCACTCACCGGCGCCGAGCCCATGCGCACCACCCGCACGGATGACAGGTCGGCGCGCTCCAGCAGCGCCTGCTCGCGCAGCATCATGGCGATCATCGGCGGCACGGCGGTCAGCCAGGTACAGCGGTAACGCTGGATCGCCTCGATATAGGTGACGGCACTGAACTGCGGCAGCAGTATCGCGGTGGCACCGCTGGCCAGGACGAGAAGCGCCAGCGCCAGCGCATTCATGTGGTACAGCGGCGCCGCGATCAACGCACGCTCGTCGGCCAGCGGGGTGGCCTGCAAACGGGTGCGCACGATCCACAGGTGAGCGCGGTGGCTGAGCACCACGCCCTTGGGCTTGCCAGTGGAACCGGAGGTGTAAAGCATCATCGCCGGCTCGTCACCGAGCGGCTGGAAGGCTTGCAGAGGCCCCCGTTGAGCGAAAGCCGCCAGCTCATCCGCCTCCAGCGATACGCGCGGCATGTCGGGGGCTGCATCTCGATGCGGCGCGTCGCAGAACAGCAGGCGCGCGCCACTGTCGGCGATCACATAATCGATCAGCGTCCTGGGGAATCGGTGATTGACCGGCACGGCGACCAGCCCGGCGCGCATGATGCCGAGCACGGCCGCGATGCAAGCCACCGAGTTGAAGGTCAGCAAGGCAATGCGCTCCCCCTGGACGAAGCCCCGGGCCAGCAGCGCACAGGCAATGCCATTGGCCAGCTCGTCCAGTTCACGGTAGGTGCAGCGCGACTCGTTCAACTGGCTGTCGAGGCCGATGAACGCCAGTCGCTCACCCGGACTGTCGCGGCCGATCACACTGCCCAAATTGGCGATCTGCGCATTCATGCCAGGCACTCCAGCACGGTGGCGAAGCCCGGGATGACGATGGTGACCCGATCGGCCTCCTGCCGATGGGGCAAGCCGAGACTCGTGGCGCGGCGCGCCAGGTCTGCCGGATCGCCACCACGCAGGCCGATGGAAACGAAGCGCTCGGCACGCTCGTGCTCTTGCCCTACAGCTTGCACATCCCTGGGGCGCCACGCCGCCCTATCGATGACCTCGACGCTGAATCGTCCGTCGAAACGCCCCAGGCGCTCGAACGCCTGACGTGTCTGCTCCGGTTGCTCGCTGACCACCGTCAGCCGCTCGATGCGGTGAATGCCATTGGCGTGGCCCAGCCACTCGGGCCGCCAGACCAGTTCCGGTGTTTGATGATGGCAGAAGTACACCCGGCCAGCGGCGAACTGCCCAGGCACCAGCCGGACGGTACCGAAGCGAGCGTCAAGAGAGGCCCCATCGACCTCCACCGGCCTGGAGAAATGCTGCACCGGCTGGACCAGAAAGCCGGCCTGCACCAGCGCTGCATGGGTGGCACGGGGGTCGTCACTGGCCAGTACCAGGCCGTCGATTCCAGGTGGGCTGTCGAGGATTTCCTGGCGCAGACGCTCGCCGCCGGCGGGCAGCCCGATCAGCTCCAGGTAGCCCTCGTCGAACATGATCAGGTTGTTGATCGAGCCGAGAGAGTGATGCCCGCGGGGCGTGAGCGTGAAGCCCAGGCCCGCGAAGATGGCTGCGGCCGCATCGAGATCGAAGCGCGCGTTGATGACCAGGTGGTCCAGTGCCGCACTCATGGGATCACACCTTAGGGGCGGGCGTGGAATAGACGCCGCGGCCGCTGGCAACCAGATGGCCTTCGCCATCGAAGACCTGCGCCTCGGCCACCGAGAACTGCTTGCCGAACTTGATCACCGTGCCCGTGGCGCGCAGATCGCCCTTGGCTGGCCGGTGGTAGTCGACACGCAGGTCGATGGTCGGCACGCCTTTGCCGGTTCTGGACACCAGCGCCCAGTCCGCGGTCAGATCGACCAGCGCCGCGAGTATGCCGCCGTGGGTGTAGCCACCCTCGACATTCACCACCCATTCTTCGCGCCATTTCGCGCTGAGCTCGATGCTGCCCTCGCCCACGGCCAGAACCTGCAGGCCCAGCCATTGGTGATAAGGGCCCTTGAGCAGTTTGGCCTGGATATCGGCAGCGCTCGGAAGTGTCGTTTCGGTCATGAGATCAATCCTGTTGAATTGTTTCGAAGGTGCTGCAATCGCCCGCAAACGGACGATTGCACGGTGCTGATCGATGCAAGCCGGTCAGGGCGTGACGACCACCTTGCCCAGCACTTCGCGATCACGGATCAGCGCCAGGCCTTCGGCGGCCTGTTCGAGGGGCAGTACGCGGTCGATGATCGGGTCGATCCGACCTTCGGCGATCAGGTCGAGGAGCCCGACCAGGTTGTCTTCGTAGAAGCTGTTCGAGCCTTTGATGTTGAGTTCGAAGCTCCAGACGTAGCGCAGGTCTTCCTTGGGGTCGTGGCCGGCGGTAGCGCCGCACACCAGCAGCGTGCCGCCGCGCTTGATGCACTTGAGCGATGGCAGCCAGGTGTCGCCACCGGTGAAGTTGATCACCACGTCCACGCCGCCTTCGTAGTTGCGGCGCTGCGGCTTGCCGTACTGGCCGATGGCCCACTTGGAGAAGTCGGTATCGCGGTAGTTGATGACGTGGTCGGCACCCAGGGTCTTGAGGCGCTCGCCCTTCTCGTCGCTGCCCGCACAGGCGATCACCTCGGCGCCCAGCAGTTTGGCGAGAATCACGCAGGCGGTGCCCACGCCACCGCTGGCACCGAGGATCAGCACGCGGTCCCCTGCCTTCACGGTGTTGTGGGTGATCAGCATGCGGTGGGCGGTGCCATACGCCACCGGCAAGGCCGCCGCCTGTTCGAAACTCACGGCATCGGGCAGACGGATCAGCTGCCGCGCATCGACCAGGGCGTACTCGGCCATGCCGCCGTCGACCATCTCGCCCATCAGACCGACGTCGGGTTTCAGCGGGTTGATCAGCACGCGGTCACCGACCTTCCAGCCCTCGACTCCTTCACCCAGCTCGCTGATGGTGCCGGCCAGATCCAGGCCGATGACCACCGGCAGCGGCACCTTGATGCCGGGCATGCCCTTCACCGTGAATACATCGTGGTAATTGAAGGACGATGCGCCAACGCGAATTACCACGTGTCCGCTGCCCACTGCCGGTATCGGCTTGTCGGTGACGACGCGCAACTGGTCGAGGTCGCCGTGTTCGTCGAGTACCAGAGCTTTCATGGTCTTGCTCACAGTCGTTGTCTCCGTGATTACTTGATGTGTTTGGCTTGGGTGTAGGGTTCGGTGGCGAACAGGTCGTCCTTGAGTTCGCCCTTGATCAGGCCGCCGTCGACGAACACCTGGTGCTGACGGCGCAGAGTTTCGATGTCCGCCGGCTCGAAGGCGATGCGGTTCATGGCATCCCACTGGCCGACGTACACGCGGGCATCCTGCTCGGGCAGGTTGGCGCTCTTCTGCAGGATGCGGACGACTTCATCCGGGTTCGCCTTGCCCCAGGCGAGCGTGTCGCGCAGGCCAGCGATGACCCGGGCGACAACCTCCGGCTTGTCGTCGACCAGCTTGGCGGCCACCGTGCCGACGCCGATGTACGGCACCGCCTCGGCGTGCGTGAGGGTCTTCCATTCCTCGGCGAAGCTGCCCAGGCGCTTTACCTTCAGCTCGTCTTCGAGCTGGGCGATGGTGACCGAACGCAGGGCCGCGCCATCCACCTGTTTCTGCGCCAGGAACTGCGCCAGGCGCGACTCGTTGCCGCCGACCAGGGAGAAGTCGTTGGTCTGGATGCCATGGTTGCCGGCCAGCACGGCGCCAGCGATCACCGCCACCGAAGAGCCGGCCGGCGACATGCCGATTTTCTTGCCCTTGAGCTCGGCCAGCGAGGTGATCGGCGAATCGGCCGGCACCACGAACTGCACGTCGGCTGGCTGGGTCGCCGCGAAGATCCGGATCGGCACGCCTTCGGCCGCCGTCGAGAACACCCCGGCAAGCGGTGCGCCGAACGCCAGGTCGATGGAGCCGGCGGCCAGTGCGCGGATCGGCGCATTGACGTCGGGGAAGTGCACGAATTCGGCTTCGATGCCGCGTTCGGCGAGGAAATCCTTGGATTCGAGCACCGAGCCGTAGCCCAGGCTCACACCGCTGGTCCAGTAACCGATACGGACCTTGTCCGCCGAATGGGCAGCAAAAGGCAGCACCGCGGTCGCGGCCAGGGCGGCGACGGCAATCAACTTACGCATGGATTGATCCTTGATAGAGGGAGGAGCTAGGGGGTTTTCCAACGAAACAGCCGGCGTTCGAGGGGCTTGAGCACCCCCGCTTCGAGCGCCAACATCAGGGCGACCAGCAACACGGTCCAGGCGAACACCTGGTCGCTCTGCACCAGGTCCGCCGCCTGGCGCAGGCGATAGCCGATGCCATCGGAAGCGCCGAGCGTCTCGGCCACCAGCGATACCCGCCAGCCGAAGCCGAACGCCAGGCGGGCACCGGAAAAGAAGTACGGCAGGATGCTCGGCAGCGAGATCTTCAGCAGGATCTGCAGCCGCGACAGGCGAAACGAGCGCGCCAGCTCCACGTATTGCCGCTCCACGGTCTTCGCGCCCTGCCAGACGTTGGTGAGGATCAGCGGCATGGCGGTCATGAACACCACGAACACCGTGGTGGCGTCGGAGATGCCGAACCAGATGATGGCGAAGATCGCCCAGATCGCCGACGACACGGTGTTGAACACCGACAGCACCGGCTCGAAGAAGCGCGCCAGTGCGGGGCTGCTGCCGAGCGCCAGGCCCAGCGGCGTGCCGACCAGCGTGGCCAGTGCGAAGCCGCTGAGCACCCGACCGAGGGTGGCGCTCAGGTCATGCAGGAAGGTGTCGCTCTGCAGCAGGTTGCCCAGTGCGGTGAGAACCTTTTCCGGCCCGGGCAGCACGAACGATGGCAGGCGACCTGCGGCGTACCACCAGAGCAGGCCGACCACGGCGATCAGCGCGAAGCGTTGCAGGGCGAGACTGGAAAAGCGCTTGGCGGTATCCATGTCAGACCTCCAGACGCAGGCGACGAACCTGTTCGTTGACGGCAGGCTCGGTGGGCACCCGTGGGCGCGGCAAGGCCATTGGATGGATGGCGCGAATGCGGCCTGGGCGCGGCTCCAGCACTACCACCCGATCAGCGAGCACCACCGCCTCTTCCACGTCATGGGTGACGAACAGCACCGTCATGCCGGTGAGCGCCTGCAGACGCAGCAGCTCGTCGTGCATCTGACTGCGGGTGTGCGGGTCGAGCTTGGAAAACGGCTCGTCCATCAGCAGCACCTGGGGTTTCACCACCAGGCTGCGCGCCAGAGCGACCCGGCTGCGCATGCCGCCGGACAACTGATGCGGCCAGGATTTCGCAAAGGCCTCGAGGCCAACCAGGCGCAGCGCCTCGGCAACCCGCCGGGCACGCTCGGCCTTGCCGACGCCACTGCCCTCCAGCCCGAAGGCGACGTTGGCCTGCACGCTGCGCCAGGGCAGCAGGCGGTCCTCCTGAAACAGGTAGGCGATGCGCCGCCAGTCGCTGAAAGCTGCCGAAGCCTGGCCGAACAAACGCAGTTGGCCCTGATCCTGGGCGAGCAACCCGGAAACGATATTGAGCAAGGTGCTCTTGCCACACCCCGAAGTGCCCAGCAGCGCGACCACTTCGCCCTGCCCCACCTCGAAGGAGATATCGCGCAGCACCTCGAGGGCGTCGAAGCGCTTGCCGATACCCTGCAAGGTGATCGCCGACACCGCGAGATCCTGCTGCAGTGCGGCATTCATCGGGCGAACCTCGCCGCCAGCAGCGGCAGCGATGCGCCGGCTTCGCTGAGGCTGGCATAGACTTTCTCCAGGGTCATGGCCTGGAAGGTTTCGATATGCCGGCGAGCGATCAGCTCGGCGCGCTTGCCGTCGCCTTCCTCGAACGCGGCGATCATGGCGTTGTGGTCGTGCTTGATTTCGGGCTTGGTGCCCTGAACGTTGAACCCCAGCGCCACCAGTCGCGTCATCTCGTCCATCAGCCCGGACAACGTACGCAACAACCGTTCGTTGCCGGTGGCCCGGGCGATCTCCAGGTGGAACGCCTTGTTGGCGTCCATGAATACATCGATCTGATCAGGCAGAGAAACGGGGTGGCGAACCCGGCAGGCGGCCTCCAGCTCCCGCAGGCGCTCGATGTCGACGCGGCCGACCGCCAGCCGAGCCGCCAACGGCTCGAGCTGCACGCGCAGGGTGAAGACCTCCTCGACGTCCTTCACGGTGATCGGCGCGACCTGATAGCCCTTGCGCGGCAGAGACCTGACGAAGCCCTCGTGGGACAGACGCGTCAGCGCGATCCGGCAGCTGCTCTTGCCAATCTCGTACAGCTCCATCAGCCCAGGCTCGGTAATCAGCGCGCCTGGCGTCAGCCGGCAGGACAGGATGTCGCGGCGGATCCGCCCATAGGCGGCATCGCCTTGGTTGGCGGCATCCAGCATACGATCGGCGGGGGCGATGGAAAGAGACATTCGGCAGCCTTGGCAATAACGGTGAGCAGCTCACAGAGAGGTTCTGCGATGCCTACGAATGGCCGTTAAGCTAGACCAGAACAGGCGAATTTCGAACGAATTAATTCCGCTAAACATAGAGGCTGCAGGAATAGACTAAGCAGCTCAAGGAAACTTTAATGCATAAAAACTCAAGCGCCATGCCGCTCATGCCGGGCCTTTGAAGGTTATTCCCCAGGCGCTCTACCAAGCGCTGGCCAACGCCGCTGACACCACGCCCGGCGCGTGGGAATCACCAACCCGAGTGCAATTTCTACCGAGCGAGGGGCCTGCCTTGACGAACCGATGGCTTGTTTTTACCTTGATTGCCTCAGGGTATTTCCTGTGCTGGCCCGGCGCAGATACCCGTACCAAGGAGTGAAGAGCGTGAAACCAATCAGAGAAACCTGCCTGGCAATGGCTTTGATTGCAGTCAGCGCCTGCTCGACGGTAAACACCAAGAAAGGCAACGACGTGGAGGAAGCTGCCAAGCTGCTGATAGGCCAGCCCGCCAGCAACGCCTTTGCGGTCTTCGGCGAGCCCGACCACGGAATGGGACCTTCGCCATACGGATCGGGCGGTTTCTATGCCTGGAATCGCTTGCAAACGCACCTGAGCCCCGAGAAAGAGTTCATCAAAACGGGCGTGGAGTATGTCGGTGAGCAACAAACGTGGGTCACCATTGGTGGCCAAGGTGCAACAGGCATCATGCCGGCTTACAGCCAGCCGGTTTACCGCGATGTGGGCTACTACGACAACGTCACCATCGTCGACTATTTCTGCAATATCACCCTGTTCACGGACAGCAAGGACATCATCAACAATGTCACGGTAATCGACTGCGAGGACAAGAGGTAGCGCTGGCGCCGCCCGGCCTGTAGCTCCCGCTGCGCAACGCGCAGCACTTCCCGTGTCGGCGGTGCGGGCCGACCGCCCAGTCGAGGCGCTGGAGAAGCCAGGGCATACGCTGAGCGCCCCATCGTCGACATCGGCACACAGCGAACGCCCTGCTGCTGCCCTCGCAAGCAGAACGCCTGGACGATCAACAGACGAGTGACCTGCATCATCAGCGGCCCCGCCCTTGAAAGCGCTGGGTATTCGCTACCGTCCTCCGTACAATGCGCGCCTCACTTACGCAACTATGTGTCTGATGGCAGGCATGGCCCCGGCTTTCATCGCCAAGCAATTGGGCCATTCGATACAGATTCTGCTGACCCGCTATGCCCGATGGATCGATGGCGAGGGCGACTGGGCAGCGGTGAACACGCTACGAATTGCCCCAAAACTGCCCCAAGACTGAATCCACACCTCTGAAACATGCGAGTTAGAGCACTTTGATTTCCACAGCTAATATCACGATGCAGTTCGGTGCCAAGCCGCTGTTCGAGAACGTGTCCGTTAAGTTCAACAACGGTAACCGCTACGGCCTGATCGGCGCCAATGGCTGCGGCAAGTCGACGTTCATGAAAATCCTCGGTGGCGACCTCGACCCTTCCGGCGGCCAGGTTATGCTCGAGCCGAACGTGCGTCTCGGCAAGCTGCGCCAGGACCAGTTCGCCTACGAGCAATTCAACGTGATCGACACCGTGATCATGGGCCACGAGGAGCTGTGGAAGGTCAAGGCCGAGCGCGACCGCATCTACTCGCTGCCGGAAATGAGCGAAGAAGACGGCATGAAGGTCGGTGAACTCGAAGGCGAGTTCGCGGAAATGGACGGTTATACCGCCGAATCCCGTGCCGGCGAGCTGCTGCTCGGCCTGGGCATTCCGTTGGAACAGCATTTCGGCCCGATGAGTGAAGTCGCCCCTGGCTGGAAACTGCGCGTGCTGTTGGCTCAGGCACTGTTCTCCGATCCGGACGTGCTGCTGCTCGACGAACCGACCAACCACCTGGACATCAACACCATCCGCTGGCTGGAAACGATTCTGACGGCGCGTAACAGCACCATGATCATCATTTCCCACGACCGTCACTTCCTGAACTCGGTCTGCACCCACATGGCGGATCTGGATTACGGCGAGCTGCGCCTGTTCCCGGGCAACTACGACGAGTACATGACCGCTGCGACCCAGTCGCGCGAGCAGTTGCTGTCGGACAACGCCAAGAAGAAAGCGCAGATCTCCGAGCTGCAGAACTTCGTCAGCCGCTTCTCCGCCAACGCCTCGAAAGCCAAGCAGGCCACCAGCCGTGCCAAGCAGATCGACAAGATCCAGCTGGCCGAGGTCAAGCCGTCGAGCCGGGTCAGTCCGTTCATCCGCTTCGAGCAGACCAAGAAGCTGCATCGCCAGGCCGTGACCATCGAACAGATGTCCAAGGGCTTCGATGGCAAGCCGCTGTTCAAGAACTTCAGCTTCACCGTCGAAGCCGGCGAGCGCGTCGCGATCATCGGCCCCAACGGTATCGGCAAAACCACCCTGCTGCGCACCCTGGTCGGTGAACTGAGCCCGGACGCCGGTGCCGTGAAGTGGACGGAAAGCGCCGAGGTGGGTTACTACGCCCAGGATCACGCCCACGACTTCGAGGACGACGTGACCCTGTTCGACTGGATGGGTCAGTGGACCCAGGGCGAACAGGTCATCCGCGGCACACTGGGCCGCATGCTGTTCTCCAACGACGAGATCCTCAAATCGGTCAAGGTGATCTCCGGTGGTGAGCAAGGCCGCATGCTGTTCGGCAAGCTGATCCTGCAGAAGCCCAACGTGCTGGTGATGGACGAACCGACCAACCACCTGGACATGGAATCCATCGAAGCGCTCAACCTGGCGCTGGAGAACTACCCGGGCACGCTGATCTTCGTCAGCCATGACCGCGAGTTCGTCGGCTCCCTGGCCACGCGCATCATCGAGCTGTCGGACAACGGCGTCACCGACTTCAGCGGCACCTACGACGACTACCTGCGCAGCCAGGGCATCATCGTCTGATCGTCTGAACCGGCACGACCAGAAGCCCCGTCATCCGCTGGATGATGGGGCTTTTTTGTATGGGCTGATTATTGGCTTCGCAGGCCAGGCCATATCGGTTGCAGGCTGCGGCCCCACTGGGGGTAGCCGAGATCAGGTTTCCTCCTGTGGGAGCGGGCCGTGGCCGCGTTTTTTCGCGCGCATGGCGCGCTCCCACATTCGTAATCTTTCATCAGGATCGCCGCGCGGTCTCATTGATGGATTCGTAGGGTGGATCGGGGCGCGTCGCTGACGCTTTTCATCCACCATTCAGGCAACGAGCGGTGGACGGATAAAGCGACGTCCATCCTGTGGGTCGAGCGTGTCGAGAGCGGATATCGGCTTCCCCATTTGCGCTCGCCGCAAGGACGTAGCCTAGCTTGAGCATAGCGATACCCAGGGATTTTCCCGAGTGTCGCTGCGCTCGACCCTGGCTACCAAATCGAAAAAACCAGATTGCAGATACAACAACGCCGCTCGATCGAGCGGCGTTTTGCATAGCGGCTAGCGGGTCAGGCAGAGAGCTCGACCAGCAGCTTGTTCAGGCGCTGCACGTAGGCGGCTGGGTCTTTCAGGCTGTCGCCTGCAGCCAGAGCGGCCTGATCGAAGAGGATGTGCGACAGATCGCCGAAACGGTCTTCGTCCGGCTCGGCATCCAGCTTCTCGATCAGCGGGTGGTTCGGGTTGAATTCGAAGATCGGCTTGGAATCCGGCACCTTCTGGCCGCTGGCCTCAAGAATCTGGCGCATCTGCAAGCCCAGGTCCTGTTCGCCGATGGCCAGGATGGCTGGCGAATCGGTCAGGCGATGGGAGACGCGAACCTCCGCGACCTGCTCGCCCAGCGCGCCCTTCAGACGCTCGACCAGACCTTCCTTGCTCTTGGCGACTTCTTCCTGAGCCTTCTTGTCCTCTTCCGAGTCCAGCGAGCCCAGGTCCAGGTCACCGCGGGCAACGTCGATGAACGACTTGCCATCGAACTCGGTGAGGTAGCTCATCAGCCACTCGTCGATACGGTCGGTGAGCAGCAGCACTTCGATGCCTTTCTTGCGGAAGACTTCCAGGTGCGGGCTGTTCTTGACCTGCGCGTAGGACTCGCCGGTAAGGAAGTAGACCTTGTCCTGGCCTTCCTTGAGGCGGCCGATGTAGTCGCCCAGGGAAACCACCTGCTCGCCCTCGCCTTCGGCAGTCGACGCGAAGCGCAGCAGGCCGGCGATCTTCTCCTTGTTGGCGAAGTCTTCCGCGGGACCTTCCTTGAGGACCTGGCCGAAGTTCTTCCAGAACGCCTTGTACTGCTCGGGTTCGTTCTTGGCCAGCTTCTCCAGCATGTCCAGCACACGCTTGGTCAGCGCCGACTTCATGGAGTCGATCACCGGGTCCTTCTGGAGAATTTCACGGGAGACGTTCAGCGACAGGTCGTTGGAGTCGACCACACCCTTGATGAAGCGCAGGTACAGGGGCAGGAACTCGTCCGCCTGGTCCATGATGAACACACGCTGTACATAGAGTTTCAAACCACGCGGTGCTTCACGCTGGTACAGGTCGAACGGCGCACGACCGGGCACGTACAGCAGCGACGTGTATTCCAGCTTGCCTTCGACCTTGTTGTGGCTCCAGCTCAGCGGGTTGTCGTAGTCGTGGGAAACGTGTTTGTAGAATTCCTGGTACTGCTCGTCGGTAACCTCGGTACGCGGACGCGTCCACAGCGCGCTGGCGCGGTTGACCACTTCCCACTCCTCGGCCGGCTTGTCCTGCTCTTCGCCATGGCTTTCTTTCGGCAGCTCGATCGGCAGGCCGATATGGTCGGAGTACTTCTTGATGACGTTGCGCAGGCGCCAACCATCAGCGAACTCTTCTTCGCCGCTCTTGAGGTGCAGGACGATGCGGGTACCGCGCTCGGCCTTCTCGACGTTGGCGACCTCGAAGTCACCCTCGCCCTTGGAGGCCCAATGCACGCCTTCGCCAGCCGACAGACCGGCACGGCGGGTGAATACTTCGACCTTGTCGGCAACGATGAACGCCGAGTAGAAGCCGACGCCGAACTGACCGATCAGGCTCGAGTCCTTCTTCTGGTCGCCGGAGAGGTTCTTCAGGAAATCGGCGGTGCCGGATTTGGCGATGGTGCCAAGGTGCGCGATGGCCTCTTCACGGCTCATGCCAATACCGTTGTCTTCGAGGGTGACGGTCTTGGCGTCCTTGTCGAAGGTCACGCGGATCTTCAGCTCGGCACCGCCCTCGAGCAGCTCGGGCTTGGCCAGCGCCTCGAAACGCAGCTTGTCGACGGCGTCGGAGGCGTTGGAGATCAACTCGCGCAGGAAGATTTCCTTGTTGGAATACAGCGAGTGGATCATGAGGTGCAGCAGTTGCTTCACCTCTGTCTGGAAGCCCAGGGTTTCTTTTTGAGTTTCCACACTCATGGTCATCTAACTCCACATTGATGGCTAAGCCGCGGTACGGCGGATGACCATCAAGTGGGGGCGGCTCGGGAAAACTTCAAGTCACCCTGGACTCACTCGTCGAGCAGTTCGACATGAACGATGTCGGCTTCGGGCATGGCAAAGCGTGCTTCGCCCGAGCCGTTGAGGCGCTGCCTGAGAATGACCTGCCCCTGCTCGAGCCCGGCGAACTGCCCCTGAATCGAGCTGCCCTTTTCGCTGAACACCCGCAACGGCTGGTTGACGTAGCGTTGCGGCTCGCTGAGCAGGCGCACCAGGGAAAAGTCCCTGCGGGGGTCCTGCACAGGTTGTGGCTGCTGCGGCGCAGCGGGCTGAGGCGGAACGGCAGCCGGCGCCGGCGGGGCTGCGGCCGGCAATTCGGCGAAGCGGTCATCGTCGACACGCCAGCCCCGCTCGGCGTGCTTGCTCAGGCTGACCGGCAAACGCTGTTCGCGGCCATCGATACGAGCGCTCACGTCGAGCATCAGGTTGCTGCCGGTCACGCCGGTAGCCGGTAGTGGCGAAAGCTGAACGTCGCGGGTGGAAAAGCGCCGCTGCAGGTGGTCGGTGAGGACGTAGGCCAGGGTGTCGCGAGAGTCGACGGTGCGATCCACCCTGCCCTCGTGATAACGCAGGCCGTTGCGAAACACCTCGACCTTGCCGCTCAGGGTGGTCTCGAACTGCGGTGGCAGAACCAGATGGAATTCACCCACCAGGCGGTTGGGTGCCTCGGGCTGCAGATCCAGATGCAGGGTATAGCCCCCCTTGAGCTGACGTGCCTCGGGCAGATCCTGATCCGGCAGCAGCCAGTTGAACTCGATTTCCGGCAACTGTCCCTGGTCCTCCGGCAACACATCGAGGCGCAGGCCATCGGCAGACAGCGGCAGACCACGAATGATCAGCTCGCGACGGGCGAAGAAGTCCTGGCCTTCACGCAGGCTGAGCACGCCGTCGATCAGTTCTCCCTCCTGAGGCACGAACGGCTCACCGTTGAGCTGGCCGTGCAGCTGGATATGCAATTCGCCTGGCGCTGGCTTCTCGGGCTTTAGCCACTCGAGCCCGATGATGGCCTCCAGGCGTTGCGGATCCTGACCTGCCATCACCGCCAGACCGACCACCAGCGGGATCATGCCCAGCGCGCAGCAGGCCAGCGCATGCCTGGCACGGCGCCAGTGGCGCACGATGAACAGCAGCGTCAGCGGGGGCAACAAGCATGCCCACCCCCATAGCAGGCTGGTGGCGAAACCACGCATTACCAGCAACACCAGGCCGACGAGTATCAGCAGCAGGCCGCCCAGGATCAACAACGCGTCCATTCAGTTTCCTTAGATCAGTTGCCAGGATCGGCATGGGATGCGATCACTTTCCAGCGCGCACCGCAGGAGTGAGCGTCACGATAATCATCGAAGCGCGCTCATTCCATCGAGAAGTCGAGAATTTTCCGATTTTGTGACAGGCCCTGAATTGGTGCTTTCAAGGGTGCACACCGTGCGTTATCGGGCATCGAGTAGAAAGGGAATGAACTTATATCCACTTTGACGCCTCGAAAAACCGTAATGGTATTTACCCATAAGGAGAAACACCCCCATGCAAAAGTCAGTCGCTTACGCCTTCATGCTCGCTGCCACGCTGGGCCTTGCGGCCTGTGACAAGCCGTCCGAAAACAAAGCGGAAGACGCTCAAGAAGCGCGTACCGAAGCTCAGGAGTCGATGAACGACGCCGCTGAGGAGAGCAACGAAGCTGCTCAGAAAGAAACTGAGGCCGCTCAGGAGCGCGCCGAAGAGCAACAGGAAGAGGCTCAGACTCCGCCAGCCACTACCGCACCTGCCGAGCCGGCAGCCCCTGCGGACCCAGCTGCACCGGCTGCGCCGACTCAGAAACAGCAATAAGCGGTCATCTTCACGTTACCCGCAGCCTGCTGCGGGTAACGCGCCCCTCCCCCCGGTTCACCGCAACGCTGGCGTGAGCATCAACAGCAGCGTGCAACCCATCCCGATCGCCCATACAAGACTGCGTTGCCAGTGCAGGTCTGCCCAGTAGAAAAGCAGATAAAGCACCCGCGCGACCACGAAGATCACCGCCAGCCAGTCCACCAGCCAGCCGCTACTCTGGGTGACGTGCGCCATCAAGACCCCGACGGCGAACAACGGAAACGCTTCGAAGCTATTCTGATGAGCGGCCAGTGCACGCGCACCGAATCCGCTAAGACGCGCCTGTTGTGCACGGGGATGATGGTTGTCGTAGCGCCCACCCTCCTCCTTCATCGCCTTGGCCAGCGGCGCCTTCGCCACGAAAATCAGCAGGGCGCTGATGAAAATGCACCAGAACGGAATACTCATTCGGTTTTCTCCTTGGCCGGCTCGAACGTCGGCGTTTGTGTATACACCATCACTTCCAGCACATCGGAATGGAATTCGCGTCGGTACAGCACCACCACCACACCGGCGGTGACCATCATGAAGAACCAGGGGTTGATGAACCAGGCCAGCGTCGCCATGCCGAAATAGTAGGCGCGCAGCCCATAGTTGAACTGGTTGGCCGCCATCGAGATGACCCGCGCGGTGCGCTCACCGAACGCCTTGCGCTCCTGCTCGGTGACGTGCCGCTCACCAATCATCGGCGCAGAGCCCACCAGTACCGCGGCGAAGTTGTATTGGCGCATGCACCAACTGAAGGTGAAGAAGGCATAGACGAAGACCACGCCCAGGCACAACAGCTTGGCTTCCGACATGCCACGGCTGGCGACCTGCACGAATGGCAGGTCGGCCAACAGCGATACCGCACGATCCGAGGCGCCGAGCACGGTGAGGATACCGGCAAGAATGATCAGCGTACTGGAGGCGAAGAACGAGGCATTGCGCTCGAGGTTGCCGATCACGTTGGCGTCGGCGATGCGGTTGTCGCGCAACAGCATGCGCCGCATCCAGTCCTCGCGATACAGGTGCAGAACGCTGGCCAGACAGGGTGTGGTGCGACCTTTCGCCTGGGCGTAACGGGTGTAGCCGCCCCAACAGATGACGAACCAGAGAACGGCCAGGACGTGCGGCAGATATTCTTCGCTGATGGGCATGCAAGCTCCTTGTAAGGCTGGAGCGATTATAGCCAGGCGAGATAAGAAAAAGCCGCTCATTGCAGGCTGTGTGAAAACGTAGCGAGCGAAGGTCAGGCAAGGCAAAAACCGGCGAAAAAGCGCAGTTTACGAGTTGTAAATGAGCATTTTTAGCCGGTTTTTAACGCCGCATGAGCGAGCGCAGTAGTTTTCACACAGTTTGATACGAGCGGCTTTCGATCAACCGGATATGCTCAGGCCAGCACTTCCTGCGGCTTGCCACGCAACCAGTCGTAACCACTGGCGATGGCCAGCATGATGGCCGCCGGCAACAGCCAGGCAAGACCCTGCTCGGCCAGTGGCAGGCTGACCAGCCATTGCGGCAAACCGCCATCCAGGCCAGCGGTCTTCAGGCCATCGACGATGCCGAACAGCGTTGCCACCAGCATCACCGGTCCGACCACGCGACCAGCCGAATTCCATAGCCCCCAGCAGAAGCTCAGAGCGATCAGGACGATGCATGGCGGGTAGATGGCGGTGAGGACCGGCACGGATATCTGGATCAGTTTGGTCAGACCCAGGTTGGATACCAGCAGCGAGAACGCGGCTAGGATCACCACCAGACTGCGATAGGACAGCGGTACCAGACGGCTGAAGTACTCCGCACAGGCGCAGGTCAGGCCAACCGCCGTGACCAGGCAGGCCAGCGAGATCAGCACGGCCAGGAAGCCGCTGCCCAGTGCCCCGAAAGTGTGCTGAACGTAGGCATGCAACACCGCAGCGCCATTGGTGGCGCCGGCCGCGATGGAATGGCTGCCCGCACCGAGGCGGAACAGGCTGATGTAAACCACGGCCAGGCCGACCCCGGCGATCAGCCCGGCGATGATGGCGTAACGGGTGATCAATTGTGGCGACTCGACCCCACGGGAGCGGATGGCATTGACGATGACGATGCCGAAGACCAGCGCCCCCAGGGTATCCATGGTCAGGTAACCATTGATGAAGCCCTGGGAGAATGGCGCCGCCTCATAGACGGCGGTTGCCGGCCCCACTTCACCGGGTGTCAGTACGAAGGCCGTACCGCCAAGAATCAGCAGCGCGAGGATCTTCATCGGGCCGAGCACGCGCCCGACGGTGTCCAGCAGTCGCCCCGGATACAGGGAGACGCCCAGTACGATCACGAAATACACCAGGCTGTAGATGAACAGCGCCAGCGGGCTATCGCCGGTCAACGGCGCCAGGCCCACTTCGAAGGACACCGTGGCGGTACGCGGGGTGGCGAACAGGGGGCCGACCGCCAGGTAGCAGACCGTACCCAGCAGCACACCGGCGGCTTTGCCGATCGGGCTGCTCAGCGCGTCCATGGCGCCACCGACCTTGGCCAGAGCGACCAGGGTGATCACCGGCAGACCGACCGCTGTGATCAGAAAGCCAAGCGCGGCCAGCCATACATGGGGGCCTGCCTGCATGCCGACGATGGGTGGAAAAATGATGTTGCCGGCCCCGACGAACAGGGCAAAAGTCATGAACCCCAGGGCGAGAACGTCCTGGCTTTTCAGGGAAGTCATTTGAAGAAATACCACATCGCTAAATCGGAGTTGAGAGAGGGAATCCCGATGGATAGTGGGAAACGTCGTTCGCTCTCGTGGCGCGAACCTTGGTTGCAGGCTCGCCTCGGGTAGAGACCAAACCTATTAGTTGCAAGGCTAACGATTTTGCCGCAACCGCCCTACCCGTGCCACCCCACCTGACCATTGGCTGTAAGCGGCTGTCGCCTGAACAACTTTTTCGGGACAAAAAAGAAGGCCACCCGAGGGTGGCCTTCTTTCGATCAGATCAGATGGCTTACGCCTTCTTCACTTCCCAACCGGTCAGCTCGGCCAGGGCCTTGCCGATGTCAGCCAGGGAACGCACGGTTTTCACGCCAGCGTCCTGCAGTGCAGCGAACTTCTCGTCTGCAGTGCCTTTGCCGCCGGAAATGATGGCGCCAGCATGGCCCATACGCTTGCCGGGAGGAGCGGTCACACCAGCGATGTAGGAAACTACAGGCTTGGTGACGTTGGCCTTGATGTAGGCAGCCGCTTCTTCTTCAGCCGAACCGCCGATCTCGCCGATCATGACGATCGCTTCGGTCTTCGGGTCTTCCTGGAACAGCTTCAGGATGTCGATGAAGTTGGAGCCCGGGATCGGGTCACCACCGATGCCCACGCAAGTGGACTGGCCGAAGCCGGCGTCGGTGGTCTGCTTGACGGCTTCATAGGTCAGGGTGCCGGAACGCGACACGATGCCTACTTTGCCTGGCAGGTGGATGTGACCCGGCATGATGCCGATCTTGCACTCGCCCGGAGTGATCACGCCTGGGCAGTTAGGACCGATCAGGGTAACGCCCAGCTCGTCGCAGGTGACCTTGGCATCCAGCATGTCCAGGGTAGGAATGCCTTCGGTGATGCAGACGATCAGCTTGATGCCGCCGAAAGCAGCTTCCAGGATCGAGTCCTTGCAGAAAGGAGCTGGAACGTAGATGACCGAAGCGTCAGCGCCGGTAGCTTCTACAGCTTCTTTCACAGTGTTGAACACTGGCAGGTTCAGGTGGGTAGTACCGCCTTTGCCTGGGGTCACGCCGCCAACCATCTTGGTGCCGTAGGCGATGGCTTGTTCGGAGTGGAAGGTACCTTGCGAACCAGTGAAACCCTGGCAGATAACCTTGGTGTCTTTATTGATCAGGACGCTCATTACTTGCCCTCCGCAGCTTTGACGACTTGCTGAGCAGCGTCGGTCAGGCTGGTTGCCGCGATGATGTTCAGGCCGCTTTCGGCCAGGACTTTGGCACCCAGTTCAGCGTTGTTGCCTTCCAGACGGACGACAACCGGAACCTTGACGCCGACTTCCTTCACTGCACCGATGATGCCTTCGGCAATCATGTCGCAACGAACGATACCGCCGAAGATGTTCACCAGAACGGCAGCTACGTTGCTGTCGGACAGGATGATCTTGAAGGCTTCGGTCACGCGCTCTTTGGTTGCGCCGCCACCTACGTCGAGGAAGTTGGCTGGCTTGCCGCCGTGCAGGTTGACGATGTCCATGGTACCCATGGCCAGACCGGCACCATTGACCATGCAGCCGATGTTGCCTTCGAGCGCAACGTAGTTCAGTTCGAACTTGGCGGCATGAGCTTCACGGGCGTCGTCTTGCGACGGGTCGTGGAAGGTCTTCAGCTTCGGCTGACGGTACATGGCGTTAGCGTCGATGTTGATCTTCGCGTCCAGGCAGTGCAGGTCGCCGTCGGCCTTGATGACCAGCGGGTTCACTTCCAGCAGAGCCAGATCGTGATCCTTGAACAGCTTGGCCAGACCTACGAAGATCTTGGCGAACTGAGCGACTTGCTTGCCTTCCAGGCCCAGCTGGAATGCCAGCTCGCGACCCTGGAACGGCTGAGCGCCGACCAGCGGATCGATAGTGGCCTTGAGGATCTTCTCAGGCGTTTCGTGAGCGATCTTCTCGATGTCCACGCCACCTTCGGTGGAAGCCATGAACACGATGCGACGGCTGGAGCGGTCGACTACAGCGCCCAGGTACAGCTCCTTGGCGATGTCGGTGCAGGACTCGACCAGGATCTTGGTGACAGGCTGACCATTGGCGTCAGTCTGATAGGTCACCAGACGCTTGCCCAGCCAGTTGGCGGCGAAAGCCTTGGCGTCTTCCTTGCTCTTGACCAGTTTCACACCACCCGCTTTACCGCGGCCACCAGCGTGTACCTGAGCCTTGACGACCCACTCGGTACCACCGATTTTTTCGCAGGCTTCTGCTGCTGCTTCCGGGGTGTCTACGGCGAAGCCCTTGGATACGGGCAGGCCGTATTCAGCGAACAGCTGCTTACCCTGATACTCGTGAAGATTCATGCTTGTCTACCGTTTTCGTTTAGGTATTGCGCATCGGTGCTGCACTTGCGTGCCGCACCACCTGTGACCGCCTCTAGGCAGTCAGGTGCACATTCCGCGCATGGGCCTGAGCCCTGCGCGGGCAATGCACCTTGGTTCTGCTTCGCGAAAAACCGTCCGTACGGTGGCGACCCTTGAGCCGCTACCGGACAGACGATTTCTTAGCGTTTCTTGCGGTTGGCGATGTGAATCGCGCCACCGTTTACTGCGAGCGCTGCTTCGTGCAGAGCTTCGGACAGGGTCGGGTGCGAGAAGACCATCATGCCCAGGTCTTCAGCGCTGGTACCGAACTCCATGCCGATAGCGCCTTGCTGCACCAGCTCTGCTGCGCTTGGGCCGATCACGTGTACACCCAGTACGCGGTCGGTATTGGCGTCGGCGATCACCTTGACGAAACCGCCGGTGTCGTTGGCTGCCATGGCACGGCCGCTGGCGGCGAACGGGAAGGTGCCGACGTTGACGGCAACGCCTTCACTCTTCAGTTGCTGCTCGGTTTTACCAACCCACGCAATTTCCGGGTGGGTGTAGATGACCGATGGGATCAGGTCATAGTTCATCTGCGCCTTGTGGCCGGCGATACGCTCGGCAACCATCACGCCCTCTTCCGAGGCCTTGTGAGCCAGCATCATGCCGCGCACCACGTCGCCGATGGCGTAAACGCCCGGAACGCTGGTGGCGCACTGGTCATCGACGAAGATGTAGCCACGCTCGTCAAGGTCCACGCCGCTGTCCGAAGCCAGCAGATCGGTGGTGACCGGACGACGGCCAACGGCAACGATCAGCTTGTCGAAAACGATCTTCTGCTCGCCTTCGGAATCGGTGTAGTTGACGGTGACTTGCTTCTTCTTGACTTCGGAACCGGTCACGCGAGCGCCCAGTTTGATCTGCAGGCCCTGCTTGGTGAGGGTCTTCAGCGCTTCCTTGGCGACCGCTTCGTCAGCAGCAGGCAGGAACTTGTCCAGCGCTTCGAGTACGGTCACTTCGGCGCCCAGACGGGCCCAGACCGAACCCAGCTCCAGACCGATGACACCAGCGCCGATGACGCCCAGTTTCTTCGGTACGGACTGGAATTCCAGTGCGCCGGTGGAGTCGACGATGACGTCCTGGTCGACCGGAGCCGGCGGAATGTCGATCGGGCGCGAGCCGGATGCCAGGATCACGTTCTCGGCTTCGACGACGGAGGTCTTGCCGTCCTTGTCGGTGACTTCCACTTTCTTGCCAGCCAGCAGTTTGCCGTGGCCTTCCAGCAGGGTTACGCCGTTAGCCTTGAACAGGCCGGCAACGCCGCCAGTCAGGTTCTTGATGATGGTGTTCTTGCGACCGACCATGGCCGGCACGTCAATGCTCAGGCCCTTGGTGCTGATGCCGTGAGCGGCGAAGCCGTCATGGGCTTCATGGTACTTCCAGGAGCTGTCCAGCAGCGCCTTGGACGGAATGCAACCGACGTTCAGGCAGGTACCACCGAGGGCGATCTTGCCGTCCTTGTCCTGGTACTTCTCGATGCACGCGGTTTTCAGGCCGAGTTGTGCAGCCTTGATGGCGGCAACATAGCCGCCAGGGCCGGCACCGATGACTACCACGTCGAATTTCTGGCTCATAAAAGATTCCTTTTCAGCGTCAAGCTTCAAGCCTCAAGCTACAAAACGGAGCGCTCCTACTCGAAGCGTGGCGCTTGCAGCTCGAGGCTGGTGTATTAGATGTCCAGCAGCAGACGAGCTGGGTCTTCCAGCAGGTTCTTGATGGTCACCAGGAAAGTCACGGCTTCTTTACCGTCGATCAGGCGGTGATCGTAAGACAGTGCCAGGTACATCATCGGGCGAATGACCACTTGGCCGTTCACCGCAACCGGGCGCTGGATGATGTTGTGCATGCCCAGAATCGCGGCCTGCGGCGGGTTGACGATCGGCGTCGACATCATCGAACCGAAAGTACCACCGTTGGTGATGGTGAAGGTGCCGCCAGTCATCTCTTCGATGGACAGCTTGCCGTCACGGGCTTTCTTGCCGTAGGCGGCGATGCCCGCTTCGATATCGGCCAGGCCCATCGACTCGGCGTTGCGCAGCACCGGTACGACCAGACCACGGTCGCTGGAAACGGCTACGCCGATATCCTGATAACCATGGTAAACGATGTCGTTGCCATCGATCGAAGCGTTGACCGCCGGCAGACGCTTCAGCGCTTCGGTGGCAGCCTTGACGAAGAAGGACATGAAGCCCAGGCGCGTGCCGTTGTGAGCTTTCTCGAACTGGTCCTTGTAGCGCGAGCGCAGCGCCATGATCTCGGACATGTCGACTTCGTTGAACGTGGTCAGCATGGCCATGTTCGACTGAGCTTCGACCAGACGACGAGCGACGGTGGCACGTACGCGGGTCATCGGCACGCGCTTCTCGGTGCGATCGCCAGCAGCAGCGACGACCGGAGCTGCAGCAGCGGCGGGCTTGGCAGCAGGAGCAGCAGCCGGAGCGTTTTTCTTGGCTTCGACAGCGGCAACCACGTCTTCCTTGGTCACACGGCCACCCTTGCCAGAACCGCTGATGCTGTTCGGGTCGATGCCGTTTTCTTCAGCCAGCTTGCGCGCGGCAGGCGACAGGATCTGGTCGTCGCCAGCGGCTGCGGCGGCAGGGGCTGCGGCCTGAGCCGGGGCTGCAGCGGCTTGCGCCGGAGCGGCGGCCGGCGCGGCTGCGCCACCTTCGGTCAGTTTGCCCAGTACTTCGTTGCTCAGTACGGTGTCGCCTTCGTTCTTGACGATTTCAGCGATGACACCATCGGCCTCGGCCAGTACTTCGATCACTACCTTGTCGGTTTCGATGTCGACGATCAGCTCATCGCGCTTGACCGCTTCGCCCGGCTTCTTGTGCCAGGTCGCTACGGTGCCGTCGGCGACCGATTCGGGAAATGTAGGGGCTTTGATCTCGATAGCCATTGTGTTCTGTTCCTTAAATTCGGTTTGTTCGAGGAGGTAGCCCCCAATTGAGCTACCTCCTTCGCGATGGCATTAAACGGTGAAGGCATCCTGCAGCAGTTTTTCCTGCTGCTCGGCGTGCATCGAAGCGTAACCACAAGCAGGCGCAGCCGAGGCATCACGACCAGCATACTCGAGCACCAGCGCCTTCTTGTGCGCCGAAGCAGCACGACGCATATGGTGCTGGCTGCAATACCAGGCGCCCTGATTCATCGGTTCTTCCTGACACCAGACGATGTGCTTGAGGTTCTTGTACGGAGCGAGAACTTCGGCCAGGTCGTCTTCCGGGAACGGATAGAGCTGCTCGAGACGCACGATGGCGATATCTTCGCGGCCTTCGGCACGGCGCTTCTCCAGCAGGTCGTAGTAGACCTTGCCGCTGCACAGCACCAGACGCTCGACCTTTTTCGGATCGATTGCGTCGATTTCCGGGATGACGGTCTGGAACGAGCCTTCGGCCAGATCTTCCAGCGTCGACACGGCCAGCTTGTGGCGCAGCAGCGACTTCGGCGTCAGCACCACCAGCGGCTTGCGCAGCGGACGGATGACCTGACGACGCAGCAGATGGTAGATCTGCGCCGGCGTGGTCGGAACGGCAACCTGGATGTTGTGCTCGGCGCACAGTTGCAGGTAACGCTCCAGACGTGCCGAGGAGTGCTCCGGCCCCTGCCCTTCATAACCGTGTGGCAGCAGCATGGTCAGACCGCACAGACGGCCCCACTTGGTTTCGCCACTGGAAATGAACTGGTCGAACACCACCTGAGCACCGTTGGCGAAATCGCCGAACTGAGCTTCCCAGATCACCAGCGCATTCGGCGTGGTGGTGGCGTAGCCGTATTCGAATGCCAGTACCGCTTCTTCCGACAGGAAGGAGTCGTACAGATCGAAACGCGGCTGACCTTCATACAGGTTCTGCAGCGGAAGGTAGGCACTGCCGTCCTTCTGGTTGTGCAGTTGCGCGTGGCGGTGCGAGAACGTGCCACGGCCCACGTCCTGACCGGTGATGCGGATCGGATGACCCTCGACCAGCAGGGTCGCGTAGGCCATGGTTTCCGCATAGCCCCAGTTCAGCGGCAAGCCGCCTGCGCCCATCTTCTGGCGATCTTCATAGATCTTGCCGACCTGACGCTGAACGACGAAGCCGTCCGGGGTTTCCAGCAGTTTGCCGGACAGGTCCTGCAGGGTTTTCAGATCGAAACGGGTGTCGTGACGCGCGGTCCAGGCATGACCCAGGTATGGACGCCAATCGACGAACAGTTCCTTGTTCGGCTCCTTGACCAGGCTCTTGACCACGTGCTGACCGTTGTCCAGTGCCGTGCGGTACTCGTCGACCGGCGCTTGCACGGCCTCTGCCGACAGGCGACCTGCATTGGTCAGCGCTTCGGCATACAGCTCGCGGGTGGTGCGCTGCTTGGCGATCTGCTGATACATCAGCGGCTGGGTACCACTTGGCTCGTCGGCCTCGTTGTGACCACGACGGCGGTAGCAGACCAGGTCGATGACCACGTCACGCTTGTACTGCATGCGGTAGTCGACAGCCAATTGGGTGACGAACAACACGGCTTCCGGATCATCGCCATTCACATGGAAGATCGGCGCCTGGATCATCTTGGCAACGTCGGTGGAGTACTCGGTGGAGCGCGCATCGTCAGCACGGTTGGTGGTGAAGCCAACCTGGTTGTTGATCACGATGTGGATGGTGCCGCCCGTCTTGTAAGCACGGGTCTGCGACATCTGGAAGGTTTCCATGACCACGCCCTGACCGGCGAATGCCGCGTCACCGTGGAGGGAAATCGGCAGAACCTTGTCGCCCGCCACATCATTGCGACGATCCTGACGAGCACGTACCGAACCTTCGACCACCGGGGAAACGATTTCCAGGTGAGACGGGTTGAACGCGAGCGCCAAGTGCACTTCGCCACCCTGCGTCATCACGTTCGAGGAGAAACCCTGGTGATATTTGACGTCACCGGAGCTCAGGCCCTCGACCTTCTTGCCTTCGAACTCGTCGAACAGGTCGCGCGGGTTCTTGCCGAAGGTGTTGACCAGAACGTTCAGACGGCCACGGTGGGCCATGCCGATGACGATTTCCTTGGTGCCATAGGAACCGCTGCGCTGGATGATTTCATCGAGCAACGGGATCAGGCTCTCGCCGCCTTCCAGACCGAAGCGCTTGGTGCCCGGGTATTTGGTACCCAGGTATTTTTCCAGACCTTCAGCGGCAGTCAGGCGCTCGAGCAGGTGGCTTTGTGCCTCTGCGGATATCTGAGGGCGGCCACGCACGCTTTCCAGACGCTGTTGGAACCAGCTGCGTTGCTCGGAATCGGTGATGTGGGTGAACTCGGAGCCGATGGTGCGACAATATGTCTGCTGCAAAGCATCGCGGATTTCCCGCAAAGTAGCTTCTTCTTTGCCGATTGCCAGACCACCCGTGCGGAAGGTGGTGTCCAGATCCGCGTCGGTAAGGCTGTAATGGCTGATCGACAGATCAGCAGGAACAGAACGCTGCCACAGCCCAAGCGGATCGAGCTGAGCCGCCTGGTGGCCACGCATGCGGAATGCCTGAATCAACCGCAACACTTCGACCTGCTTCTTCTCGTGTTCACTGCTCACGGTCCCGGCTGATGCCGGCTGAGCGCGACGCTGGTTTTTGGCCAGCAACACGAAATGATCACGAATCGTCGAGTGCGATACGTCATTGGCGGTACTGCCTTCGGACGGCAACTTATCGAAATAAGTGCGCCATTCTTCCGGCACGGCGTTGGGATCGTGCAGGTAGAGCTCATAGAGCTCTTCCACGTAGGCAGCGTTACCACCGGATAGGTGGGCACTGTCCCACATGCGCTGCATCACGCTTTCTTGCATGCTTGGTCACCCTCGGTAAGGGGACACCACCGGCGAGGACACCGACTGGCTTTCGAAGTCATGTAACAGCGACTTCGACAAAGCCACCAAGAATCCCGCAGATAGTCCGGGCACCAGCCCGGATGCCCCTGCTGGTCGTCATATTTTTCGTGTAAGGACATCGGCGGCTAGGCCGATGCCCTGGCTATACTGCTACACCGACATGAAGTCGGTGCGGCAGGCGTTGCGGGTCAAGCTAAAGAACTGTGAATCAGGTACCGCTCTGCAGCAGCATGTTGCGAACGTGACCGATTGCCTTGGTTGGGTTCAACCCTTTGGGGCATACGTTCACGCAGTTCATGATGCCGCGGCAGCGGAACACACTGAATGGATCATCCAAAGACGCCAATCGTTCCGCGGTCTTGGTATCACGGCTGTCAGCCAGGAAGCGATAGGCTTGCAACAGCGCGGCCGGGCCCAGGAATTTGTCCGGGTTCCACCAGAACGACGGGCAGCTGGTCGAACAGCAAGCGCACAGAATGCACTCGTACAGGCCGTCCAGCTTCTCGCGCTCTTCCGGCGTCTGCAGGCGCTCGATAGCGGGCGCCGGGGTATCGTTCTGCAGGAACGGCTGCACCTTCTCGTACTGCTTGTAGAAGATGCTCATATCGACGACCAGGTCACGAATGACCGGCAGCCCGGGCAGCGGGCGGATCACCAGCTTGTTGCCCTTGACCACGGTGGAGATCGGCGTGACGCAGGCCAGGCCGTTCTTGCCGCTGATGTTCATGCCGTCGGAACCGCAGACGCCTTCACGGCAGGAGCGACGGTAGGAGAAGCCTTCGTCCTGCTCCTTGATCAGGGCCAGCACGTCCAGCACCATCAGGTCCTTGCCGTCGATCTCGACGTCGAATTCCTGCATGAAGGGCGCTTTGTCCGCTTCCGGGTTGTAGCGATAAACGCTGACTTTCAAGCTTTTGCCAAGAGACATGGTAGCCACCCTTAATAAGTACGAACTTTGGGTTCAAACGCCGGGACCGTCTTCGGCGAGAAGTTGACGTCACGCTTGGTCACGCGCTTCTCACCCGGGAAGTACAGGCTGTGGCACAACCAGTTGGTATCGTCACGATCCTCGTAGTCTTCACGGGCGTGGGCGCCGCGGGACTCGGTACGGGTATCGGCTGCGATAGCAGTGGCTTCGGCGACTTCCAGCAGGTTCTGCAGCTCCAGCGCTTCGATGCGCGCCGTGTTGAAAGCCTGGCTCTTGTCGGAGATCTTGACGTTGGCGATGCGCTCGCGCAGATCGGCCAGCTGAGTGATGCCCTTCTTCATGTATTCGCCGGTACGGAATACGCCGAAGTAGTTCTGCATGCACTGTTGCAGCTCTTTGCGCAGCGGTGCGACGTCTTCGCCGGTGCTACGCTCGTTGACGCCGGACAGACGCTTGAGCGACTGCTCGATGTCGGTCTCGCTGGCGCCACGGACTTCCACGCCTTCTTTCAACGCTTTTTCCAGGTGCAGGCCAGCGGCGCGGCCGAATACCACCAGGTCGAGCAGCGAGTTGCCACCCAGACGGTTGGCACCGTGCACCGAGACGCAAGCCACTTCGCCCACGGCGAACAGACCGTCGATGATGCGATCGACGCCATTGGCGTCCTGGGTGATGGCCTGACCATGGATGTTGGTGGCAACGCCGCCCATCATGTAGTGGCAGGTCGGAATGACCGGAACAGGCGCGACGACCGGGTCGACGTGAGCGAAGGTCTTGGACAGCTCGCAGATGCCGGGCAGACGGCTGTGCAGCACTTCCTCACCGAGGTGATCGAGCTTCAGCAGTACGTGATCCTTGTCAGGGCCACAGCCGTTGCCGGCGATGACTTCCTTGACCATGGAGCGGGCCACTACGTCACGACCTGCAAGGTCCTTGGCGTTGGGCGCATAGCGCTCCATGAAACGCTCGCCGTGGGCGTTGATCAGGTAACCACCTTCACCGCGGCAGCCTTCGGTGACCAGTACACCGGCGCCGGCGATGCCGGTCGGGTGGAACTGCCACATTTCGATGTCCTGCACCGGCACGCCAGCACGCAGCGCCATGCCCACACCGTCACCGGTGTTGATCAGCGCGTTGGTGGTGGACGCGTAGATACGGCCAGCGCCGCCAGTGGCCAGAACCACGGCCTTGGAACGGATGTAGACGGTTTCACCGGTTTCGATGCAGATGGCGATGACGCCAACGACGGCGCCGTCCTGGTTCTTGACCAGATCCACTGCGTACCACTCGTTGAGGAACGAGGTACCGGCTTTCAGGTTGGCCTGGTACAGGGTGTGCAGCAACGCGTGACCGGTACGGTCGGCAGCGGCGCAGGTACGGGCCGCCTGAGTCGGGTTGTCCGGGCCTTTGGACTGGCCGCCGAACGGACGCTGATAGATGCGGCCCTGCTCGGTACGGGAGAACGGCAGGCCCATGTGCTCGAGCTCGAACACGGCTTCCGGACCAACGGAACACATGTATTCGATCGCGTCCTGGTCACCGATGTAGTCGGAGCCCTTGACGGTGTCGTACATATGCCAGCGCCAGTCGTCGTTCGGATCGTTCGACGCGATGGCACAGGTGATGCCACCCTGAGCGGATACGGTGTGGGAACGGGTCGGGAAAACCTTGGTTACCACTGCGGTCTTGTGGCCGCCCTGCGCCAGCTGCAGCGCAGCGCGCATACCGGCACCGCCACCACCAACGATGATGGCGTCATAGGAAAGAGTACGGATGCTAGTCATGAATCAGAAACCCCAAAGAATCTGCACGCCCCAGACGAAGAACACGAACATGGCGATGCCACACGTGGCCTGGAACAGAAAACGCACAACGGTGGCCCACTTGCCCAGCGCGGTCTGCGTCAGGTAGTCGGTGGAGATCGTCCACATGCCGACCCAGGCGTGGATGCCCAGCGCGACGAGGGTCAGCAAGCTGAAGATGCGCATTGCGTTATTGGAGAACAGACCATGCCATTCGGCGTAGCCCATGCCTGGATTCAGGACGATGTAGCCCAGCAGAAACAGGACGTAAGCCGCGAGAACGACCGCAGAAACGCGTTGTGCCATCCAGTCATAGAGGCCCGAACGCGAGAAATTCGTGACATTAGTTACCATATCCACACCCCCAGCAGCACGATCAGGATCGCCGATACGACGAGTACGATTTTGGAACCCAGCTTGCCGCCTTCCAGCGTCTCACCGACTCCAGCATCCATGATCAAGTGGCGCACACCGGCCACCAGGTGGTACAGCAGAGCGGACAGAAGTCCCCAGATCACGAACTTGGCCAGCGGGCTGGTCAAGCATTCTTTCACCTGGGCGAAGCCCTCTTCCGATGACAGCGATTTGTCGAGCCCGAACAGCAGCACGGCAATGCCGAGGAAAAGGATCACGCCGGATATACGGTGAAGAATGGACGTGTAAGCAGTGACTGGGAGTTTTATCGTCCGAAGGTCTAAGTTTACAGGTCGTTGGCTATTCACGGCTTTATTATCACACTGAGAGCCCCAGCTATCAGGGCTGAGTTGTCGGGAAGCGCACTGGTCAGGTACCCATCACCCAAGAAGTGACAACTACCAGAATCCGGGCTGTAAGGCCCTTGGCAGTCGGGCGCAGAGTATAGACAGTTAGGTCGCTAATGACAACGCGGACACCTCGACCTTCTACCGATTGCGTCAAGCCCGAAAATGGCGTAAAAGGCCGCGCCCTTTTGTCGCAGGTAGCGCACTCAAACCCTTCTATTGCCTGGGTTTTCGCAAATTGACTTTCAGATTCATAACACTATAGTGATGCGGGCCCTGCGTGGGGGGCCGACTGATGATTCCAAGCATAACTAGGAGGCCAAACATGGCTGACAAAAAAGCGCAGTTGATCATCGAGGGCGCAGCCCCCGTCGAGCTGCCCGTTTTATCCGGCACCGTTGGCCCTGATGTGATCGACGTGCGAAGCCTGACCGCCACGGGCAATTTCACTTTCGACCCCGGTTTCATGTCGACCGCTTCCTGCGAGTCGAAGATCACCTACATTGATGGTGACAAGGGCATCCTGCTGCACCGCGGCTACCCGATCGAGCAACTTGCCGAGAAAGCCGACTACCTGGATACCTGCTACCTGCTGCTCAATGGTGAACTGCCAGACGAAGAGCAGAAAGCCGCCTTCGTCAGCACCATCAAGAACCACACCATGGTTCACGAACAGCTGAAGACCTTCTTCAACGGTTTCCGCCGTGACGCCCACCCGATGGCCGTCATGTGTGGCGTGGTTGGCGCCCTCTCCGCCTTCTATCACGACTCCCTGGACATCAAGAACCCGCAGCACCGCGATATTTCCGCGATGCGCCTGGTCGCCAAGATGCCGACCATCGCCGCCATGGTGTACAAGTACTCCAAGGGCGAACCGATGATGTACCCGCGCAACGACCTGAGCTACGCGGAAAACTTCCTGCACATGATGTTCAACACGCCGTGCGAGACCAAGCCGATCAGCCCGGTGCTGGCCAAGGCGATGGACCGGATCTTCATCCTCCACGCCGACCACGAGCAGAACGCCTCCACCTCCACCGTTCGCCTTGCCGGCTCCTCGGGTGCCAACCCGTTCGCCTGTATCGCGGCCGGTATCGCTGCGCTCTGGGGCCCGGCCCACGGTGGCGCCAACGAAGCGGTTCTGGCGATGCTGGACGAAATCGGTGACGTATCGAACATCGACAAGTTCATCGCCAAGGCCAAGGACAAGGACGATCCGTTCAAGCTCATGGGCTTCGGGCACCGCGTCTACAAGAACTTCGACCCACGCGCCCAGGTCATGAAGCAGACCTGCGATGAAGTACTGGCCGAGCTGGGCATCAATGACCCGCAGCTGGAACTGGCGATGAAGCTCGACGAAATCGCCCGTAACGATCCTTACTTCAAGGAACGTAACCTGTACCCGAACGTCGACTTCTACTCGGGCATCATCCTCAAGGCCATCGGCATTCCGACCAGCATGTTCACCGTGATCTTCGCTCTGGCGCGCACCGTCGGCTGGATCTCGCACTGGAAAGAAATGCTCTCCAGCCCGTACAAGATTGGCCGTCCACGCCAGCTGTACACCGGCCCGACCAAGCGCGATATCAAGTAATCCGCTCGAGCCGAGCAGGCTGTGACAAGAAAGCCCATATCTGCGGATATGGGCTTTTTCATTTCTGTTCCCAAGCACTCAGGCCTTATCATGGCGCCCTGTTTCCGCAACCGGGCCGCTCATGAAATTCGCCATTGCCCTGTTTTCGCCACCTACGGCTCCCTCCTCCCGCCGCGCCCTGCGTTTCGCCGAAGCGGCACTGCAAGGCGGCCACGAGATCGTGCGCCTGTTCTTCTACGCCGAGGGCGTGCACAGCGCCTCGGGTAACGTCGTCAGTCCTCAGGATGAAATCGATGTCGCTCGCCAGTGGCGTGCGTTCATCGCCGAGCGGCAACTCGACGGCGTGGTGTGCATCGCCGCCGCCCTGCGCCGTGGCGTGCTCGACGAGCAGGAGGCGCGCCGCTACGAACGCCAGGCCGCCAATCTGCCAGCGCCTTGGGTGCTCTCCGGCCTTGGCCAGCTGCATGAGGCAGCGCAACAGGCCGACCGACTGATCTGCTTCGGAGGCGACTGACATGAACCGCTCATTGCTGATCATCAGCCGCAAGGCGCCCTGGCAGGGCCCCGGCGCCCGTGAAGCGCTGGATATCGCCCTGGCTGGTGGTGCCTTCGATCTGCCCATCGGCCTGCTGTTTCTCGATGATGGCGTGCTGCAGCTGGCTCACCGGCAGCAGTCCCAGGCCCTGCAGCAGAAGGACCTAACCGCCAACCTGCAGGCCCTGCCGATGTTCGGTGTCGAAGCGCTGTACGCTTGCAGTCACAGCCTGCAACAACGTGGCCTGCGTGAAACCTCGCTGGAGGTCGAACGCCTGGACAGCGCCGGACTGCGTGACCTCATCGACCGATACGACCAAGTGATCACCCTCTGATGACGACCCTGCACGTACTATCCAGTTCTCCCTACAGCGATGACCGCCTGGGCAGTTGCCTGCGCCTGCTGGGCAACGGCGACGGCCTGCTGCTCTGTGGCGATGCCACCTATGCCAGCCAGCCCGGCACGCTGCACGCGCAGTCGCTGAGCGCCCTGGGCGCGGGGATTGCCCTGTTCGCACTGCAAGAAGACATACAGGCCCGCGGCCTGCAGCCTGCCGATGACCTGCAGCAAATCGACTATCCAGGCTTCGTTGCCCTCGCCGCGCGCTTCGACAAGGTCAATAGCTGGCTATGAGCGCCCTGATCGTCAATGACCGCGCCATCGAACTGGACAAGGATGGCTATCTGCTCGATCTTCAGGACTGGTCCAACGACGTGGCCGCCGCCCTGGCCGAGCGTGAAGCCCTGCCACTAAGCGACGAGCACTGGGAAATTCTCGTGCTGCTGCGCGCCTTCCACGCTGAATTCCAGCTGTCGCCGGCCAATCGCCCGCTGATCAAGTACGTTGCCCTCAAACTGGGCCCGGACAAAGGCAACAGCCTGCACCTCAATCGCCTGTTCAATGGCACTCCTGCCAAACTCGCCGCCAAGCTGGCGGGCCTGCCCAAGCCCACGAATTGCCTATGAACCTGATTACCCCAGCCGAACACCCTTTCGCCCTCTTCGTGCGCATTCTCGGCAAGGGCAAGCGCGGCGCGCGCAACCTGACCCGCGAAGAAGCCCGCGAGGCCATGGGCATGATTCTCGACGACCAGGTCGAAGACACCCAGCTTGGCGCCTTTCTCATGCTTCTGCGCCACAAGGAGGAAAGTGCCGAGGAGATGGCCGGTTTCACCGAAGCGGTACGTGCGCGCCTGCCTGCACCGGCTATCGCCGTCGACTTCGACTGGCCCACCTACGCGGGCAAGAAACGCCACCTGCCCTGGTTCCTGCTGGCTGCCAAGGCTCTGGCCAACAGCGGCCTGCGCATCTTCATGCACGGCGGCGGCGCGCACACCGCCGGGCGCCTGTACAGCGAGCAACTGCTCGGCGAGCTGGCCATACCGCTGTGCAAGGACTGGAACCAGGTCGCGCGAAGTCTGGACGAGCAGAACCTGGCGTTCATGCCTCTGGGCAATTGGATGCCGGCACTGCAGCGCATGATCGACCTGCGCAACGTGCTCGGCCTGCGCTCGCCTATCCACTCCCTGGCTCGCATTCTCAATCCACTGGCGGCACGCTGCGGTCTGCAGAGCATCTTCCATCCGGGCTATCAGGCGGTGCACCGTGAGGCCAGCCAATTGCTGGGTGATCGCGCCATCGTGGTCAAGGGCGATGGCGGCGAAATCGAGCTCAACCCGGACGCCATCTGCCACCTGTACGGCACCGAGGGCGGGGTCAACTGGGACGAGGACTGGCCGATGCTTTCCGAGCGCCGGCATGTCAAACCCGAGCGCCTGGACCCGGCCCACCTGCAAGCCGTATGGCAGGGAGAAGCGGACGATGCCTACGGTCAACTGGCGATCATCGCCACCATGGCCCTGGCCCTACGTGGGCTGGGCCTGCAGCGCGAGGCGGCCTTCGCGGAGGCGGAAGAACGCTGGCAAGCGCGCCACCTATCGAGCCAGCCGATTCGTTGAACCCGGTTTTTACGGCCTGTGTCCATAGCTGACTGGGTAGACTCCAGGCATCGAACGACACGGGAGTAAACGACATGGGCTTGCTGATCGAAGGCCAATGGCACGACCAATGGTACGACACCGGTGCCGGTGGCCGCTTCAAGCGCGAGAACGCTCAGCGGCGCAACTGGATCACCGCCGACGGCGCGCCCGGCCCCACGGGCGAAGGTGGCTTCGCGGCAGAAGCCGGCCGCTACCACCTGTATGTGTCGCTGGCCTGCCCATGGGCCCATCGCACCCTGATTCTGCGTACCCTCAAGGGCCTCGACGCGCTGATCGAGGTGTCGGTGGTGAGCTGGCTGATGCGCGAGAATGGCTGGACCTTCGACCCCGAGCACGGCTCCAGCGGTGACGCTCTGGATGATTTCGCCTTTTTGCATCAACGCTATACCCGGGACGACCCCGAGTACACCGGGCGGGTCACCGTGCCGCTGTTGTGGGACAAACAGCAGCAACGCATCGTCAGCAACGAGTCGGCGGAGATCATCCGCATGTTCAACTCGGCATTCGATGGGCTGACCGGCAACCATCTGGACTTCTACCCGCAAGCCTTGCGCGCCGATATCGACGCGCTCAATGCGCGCATCTACCCGAGCGTCAACAACGGCGTTTACCTTGCCGGTTTCGCCACCACCCAGGCGGCATACGAAGAAGCCTTCGACGAGCTGTTCCGCGAGTTGTCGGTGCTGGAGACCCGTCTTGGGCAGTCCCGCTACCTGACGGGCGAGCACCTGACCGAGGCCGACTGGCGGCTGTTCACCACCCTGGTGCGTTTCGATGCCGTGTACCACGGCCACTTCAAGTGCAACCTGCGGCGTATCGTCGACTACCCGAACCTCAGCAACTGGCTGCGCGAGCTGTACCAGTGGCCAGGCGTGGCGGCGACCGTGGACATGTGGCACATCCAGCACCATTACTACGCGAGCCACCAGACCATCAACCCCACCGGTGTCGTACCCAAGGGGCCGGCGCTGGACTTCGACGCGCCGCACGACCGAGCGCGCCTGCCGGGCAAGGGCGTATATCGCCACGGGTAATGGTCCAGTAGCCCGGGTCGAGCGCAGCGACACCCGGGATCGACTCACCTGGGGTCCCGGGTTACGCCTGCGGCCAACCCGGGCTACGGATCACGCTTACTCGCCGTCTTCTTCGCGCAACTGCTGATCCCAGCCACCGCCCAGCGCAGCGATCAGCTGCACGCTGGCGGTCAGGCGGCTGCCGAGCAGCGTCAGGCTGTTGCGCTCGTTGCTCAGCGCCGTGGCCTGCACGTTGACCACGCTGTTGTAGTCCACGGTGCCGGCGCGATACTGGTTTTCGATCAGGCGCAGGGATTCGCGTGCGGCATCCAGCGCTTGCGACTGCACCTCGGCCTCGCGGCCCAGTACACGCTGCTGCACCAGGTAATCCTCGACCTCGCGGAAGCTGTCGAGCACGGCTTGGCGATATTGCGCGACGGTCTGGTCGTAAGCGGCCTCGACCCGCTCACTCTCGGCGCTGCGCCGGCCGCCGTCGAACAGCGTCAGGGCCAGCTGCGGCCCCACCGACCAGAAGCGATTGGGCAGGTTGACCCAGTCGGCAAAGCTGCTGCCACGGTAACCACCGCTTGCGGACAGCGTGAGGTCCGGGAACCAGGCGGCCTTGGCTACGCCAATCTCGGCATTCGCGGCGATCACCCGTCGTTCGGCGGCGGCCACGTCAGGCCGACGTTCGAGCATCTGCGACGGCACGCTCGCCGGCACCTGCGGCAAGGTCGGCAGGCTTTCACGGCGGGCGATGCTCACCTCACTGGGCGGCACGCCGATCAGCACGGCAATGGCATGCTCGAGCTGCGCGCGCTGCCATTGCAGGTCGATGGCCTGGGCCTCGGTGCTGCGCAGTTGGGTCAGCGCCTGGGCGACGTCGGAGCGCGGCACGATGCCGGCGCGGTACTGGTTTTCGGTGAGACGCAGCGAACGCTGGTAGGCCGCCACCGTGGCGTCCAGCAAGCGTTGCTGCTCATCCAGTACACGCAATTGCAGGTAGCTCTGCACCAGCTCGGATTGCAGGCTCAGGCGCATCGCAGCGAGGTCCGCGGCGCTGGCTTCGAACGCCGCACGATTGGATTCCAGGCCACGACGCAGTTTGCCCCACACATCCAGCTCCCAGCTGGCGTTGAGGCTCAGGTCGTAGTTCTTCGAAATGCTCGCCGAGTTGGAGCCGCCGATGGCAATGCCATCGGAGGTGCGCAGCGTGCTGTCACCACCGCCCTGCCCGGCACGGGTCATGCCGGCACTGGTGGACAGGGTCGGAAAGAAGGCTGCACGACCGCTGCGCAGCAACGCCCGGGCCTGGCGGTACTGGGCCTCGGAGGCGGCCAGATTCTGGTTGGAAACGTTCAGCCGGCCGACCAGCGCATTCAGCTCGCCATCGCCATACAACTCCCACCAGGTACCGCGCTCGAGCGCGTCGGCAGGCACCGCGGCCTTCCAGCCTTCGGCCTGCTTGAACTGCGCCGGGGTGCTGATTTCCGGACGCTGATAATCCGGCCCGATGGCGCAGCCGGCCAGGGCGACGCTGAGCGCCAGCAGGCCAAGGGTACGGCGGGTTGCATGAGTCATAGAGGCGTTTCCAAAGCGGCATCGGTACGCACGCCACGCCAACGGTTGACCCGGTGGCGCAGGCGATCGAGATAGAGATAGACCACCGGAGTGGTGTAAAGCGTGAGGATCTGGCTGAGGATCAGGCCACCGACGATGGTGATGCCCAGCGGCTGGCGCATTTCCGAACCCTCGGCGCTGCCGAACATCAGTGGCAAGGCGCCGAGCAAGGCCGCCAAGGTGGTCATCATGATCGGTCGGAAGCGCAGCAGGCAGGCACGACGGATCGAGTCGGCCGGGCTGAGGTGCTCGTTACGCTCCAGCTGCAGCGCCAGGTCGACCATCAGAATGGCGTTCTTCTTCACCACCCCGATCAGCAGGAACAGCCCCAGCAGCGAGATCAGGCTGAACTCGGTATTGAGCAGCTGCAGAGCGAGCAAGGCACCCACGCCCGCCGACGGCAACGTCGAGAGGATGGTCAGCGGGTGCACGTAACTCTCGTAGAGGATACCGAGCACGATGTACACCACGACCAGTGACATCAGGATCATCCAGGGCTGATTCTTCTGCGTCTGCTGGAAAGCGCCACCGGTGCCGCCCAGCACACCCTGCACCTCGCTGGGCAGGCTGATGAGCGCCACGGCACGATCGATGGCGGTGGTTGCCTGGTCGAGGCTGACCCCCTCCGCCAGGGAGAAGCCGATGTTTTCCACCGCGAACTGGCCCTGATGGCTGACGCGGTCGTCTTCGAGGCTGCGTTCCCAGTGCGCGATGGCCGACAGTGGCACCCGCGCGCCGTCCGCGGTGATCAGCTGGATCTGCGCCAGGGCCTCGGGGCTCTGGGCATAGCGTGGGTTGATCTCCATGACCACGCTGTACTGGTTGAGGCTGTCGTAGATGGTGGAGATCTGCCGCTGGCTGAACGCGTTGTTGAGCACGCCGGTCACCAGACTCATGTCGATGCCCAGGCGTTTGGCCTCGTCACGGTCGACCACCAGACGGATCTGCGGCGCCCCCCCGTCTTCGCTGGCATCGATGTCGGTCAGTTCCGGCAGGGCTCGCAGTGCCTCGCGCACCTTCGGCAACCACTCGCGCAGCGCATCGAGATCGCCGGACATCAGCATGTACTCGTTCTCGGAACTACGCCCCTGGCGCCCGCCGACCTGCAAATCCTGGTCGGGCATGAGGAACATGCGCCCACCCGGAATCTTCGGCGCATTCTTGCGCAAACGATCGATCACCTGCTGGGCGGACAGGTCGCGTTCGTTCATGGGTTTGAGGCGCACGATCATGATCGCGTTGTTGATACCACTGCTGCCGCCGATGAAACCAGCCACGCTCTCAACGGCCGGGTCCGCCAGGATCGAGCGACGATAGGCTTCCATCTTCGGCTGCATGACCTGGAACGACAGGCCGTTGTCGCCCCGAATGAAGCCCATCAACTGGCCGGTATCCTGTTGGGGCATGAAGGTCTTGGGAACGATGACGAACAGGAAGACATTCAGCGCTATGGTCGCGAACAGGCTGATCAGCATCAGCAGGGAATGACGCAACGCCCAGTCCAGGCTGCGCTCGTAGCCGCGCATTATGCGCGCCCCCAAGGCCTGCAGGCGCCCTGCCCGGTGCCCCTGCCGCTCGGGTTCTGGCCTCAGCCAGCGCGCGCAGAGCATCGGCGTGAGGGTCAGCGACACCAGCAGGGAAATGACGATGGCCACCGCCAGGGTAATGGAGAACTCGCGAAACAGCCGCTCGACCAGCCCGCCCATGAACAGGATCGACAGGAATACCGCCACCAGCGAGACGTTCATCGACAACAGCGTGAAACCCACCTCGCGAGATCCCTTGAAGGCCGCGGCCATGGGGGTTTCACCCGCTTCGATGTGCCGGGAAATGTTCTCCAGCACGACGATGGCATCGTCCACCACCAGGCCGGTGGCGATGATCAGCGCCATCAGCGACAGGTTGTTCAGCGAGAACCCCAGCAGGTACATCGCCGCGAACGAGCCGACCAGCGAGACCGGCACTGCCAGCGCGGGAATCAGCGCCGACCGCCAGCGCCCGAGAAAGGCGAAGACCACCAGAATGACCAGCGCCACAGCGATCAGCAGGGTGTGTTCGGCTTCCTTGAGGGTGGCACGGATCACCGGCGAGCGATCCATCGCCACTTCCAGGTTGGCGCTGGCTGGAATCACCCCCCGCAATTCAGGCAGCAGGGCACGGATACCGGCGACCGTTTCGATGATGTTCGCCCCGCTCTGCCGGTTCACCACCACCAGAACGGCCTGTTTATCGTTGTAGAAGCCGCTGTTGTAACGGTCCTGCACGCCATCGGTGACCTGGGCGACATCACCCAGACGGATCGCCGCACCGTCCTGGTAGCGGATGATCATCGGCTCGTAGTCGGCGGCGCGTTCCAATTGGTCATTGGCCTGCACCTGCCAGTGGCGCAGCTCGTCCTCCACGGCACCCTTGGGTCGCTTGGCATTGCCGGCAGCGATGGTCGCACGCACGTCGTCCAGCGCCACACCGTACTGATCCAGCAAGCGTGGCTCCAGCGCCACCCGCACGGCAGGCAGCGAGCTGCCGCCGATCTGCACCTCACCGACACCGCTGATCTGCGACAGCTTCTGGCCGACGATGGTCGAGGCGACGTCGTACAACTGGCCCTTGTCGAGCACCGTGGAGGTCAGCGACAACACCATGATCGGTGCCTGGGAGGGATTGATCTTGCGGTAGGTGGGCATGCTGCGCATGCCGCTGGGCAGCAGCTCCCGTGAGGCATTGATGGCGGCCTGCACCTCCCGCGCCGCGGCGTTGATATCGCGATCCAGATCGAACTCGATCATGATTCGCGTACTGCCCTGGCTGCTGTTGCTGTTCATCTGGCTGACGCCGGCGATGGCGCCCAGCGAGCGCTCCAGTGGTGTGGCCACCGTGGCCGCCATAACCTGGGGGCTGGCACCGGGCAGGCTGGCCTGCACGGTGATCACCGGGAAGTCCATGTTCGGCAGCGGCGCCACCGGCAGCAGGCCGAAGCTGACACCGCCCAGCAGCATGATGGCCAGGCTCAGCAGCAGGGTCGCTACCGGCCGCCGAATGAAGGGTGCGGACAGATTCATAGCGGCCAGCCACTCGCTTGAAGCGGCCAGTGAGCAGCAAAAGCCAGGCAACGACCCGCCTTCAACCTGTGGCCTGTCGCTTGCAGCTTGCCGCTCATACGGCCACGCCCGCGGCACTGCGGCCACTGACACGCCGTGCCAGGCGGTCGAAGTACAGGTAGATCACCGGCGTGGTGAACAGGGTGAGCACCTGGCTGAGCAGCAGGCCGCCGACCATCACCAGGCCCAGCGGCTGACGCAGCTCGGCGCCCGAGCCTGACGCCAGCATCAACGGGATGGCACCGAACAGCGCCGCCAGGGTCGTCATCAGAATCGGCCGAAAACGCAGCAGCGCCGCCTGATAGATCGCATCGTGTGGGGTCATGCCCTGATGCCGCTCCGCCTCGAGGGCGAAGTCGATCATCATGATGGCGTTCTTCTTGACGATGCCGATCAGCAGGATGATGCCGATGATCGCGATCAGCCCCAGATCGTTACCGGTCAACAGCAGCGCCAGCAAGGCACCGACGCCCGCCGACGGCAGCGTGGAAAGGATGGTGATCGGGTGGATATAGCTCTCGTAGAGCACGCCGAGCACGATGTACATGGTGACGATCGCCGCCAGGATCAGCAGCAGTGTGGACGACAGCGAGGCGCGGAAGGCCTCGGCGGCGCCCTGGAAGTTCACCTGTACGCTGACCGGCATCTGGATATCCTGCTGCACCCGCTCGATCACCGCCACCGCATCGCCCAGGGCGACGCCGGGGCTGAGGTTGAACGACAGCGTGGCCGCCGGGAACTGGCCGATATGGTTGATCAGCAGGCTCGCCGCTCGCTCCTCGACCTGGGCCAGGGATGACAGCGGTACCTGACCACCTTCGGCGGTCGCGACGTGGATCTGGCGCAAGGCCGCCGGCCCGATGCTGCCGCCATCGGCGCTTTCCAGCACCACCCTGTACTGGCTGGCCTGGGTGTAGATGGTGGAAATCTGCCGCTGGCCAAAGGCATCGTAGAGCGCATCGTCGACTGCCGCGACGCTGACGCCGAGACGCCCGGCCAGGTCGCGGTCGATCTTCAGATACGCCTGCAGGCCACGGCTCTGCAGGTCGCTGGTGACGTCACTGAGCTCGGGTTGCTGACGCAGCGCCTCGACCAGCTTGTTCGACCAGGTTTCCAGCATCTCGGGGTCCGGGGACTCCACGCTGAACTGGAACTGGGTGCGGCTGACCCGATCCTCGATGCTCAGATCCTGCACCGGCTGCAGGAACAGCTCGATGCCGCTCAGTTTGGCCAGTTCCGGACGCAACCGCTCGATCACCTGAGCGGCGCTGAGGTCACGTTCGGCGTGGGGCTTGAGGTTGATCAGCATGCGCCCGCTGTTCAGGGTCGGATTGTCCCCGTCCACACCGATGTAGGAAGACAGGCTGGTAACCGCTGGATCCTTGAGGATCACGTCGGCCAGGCGTTGCTGACGCTCGCTCATGGCCGAGAAGGAAATCGACTGAGGTGCCTCGGAAATGCCCTGGATCACCCCGGTGTCCTGCACCGGGAAAAACCCCTTGGGCACGGCCAGGTAGAGCACCACCGTGAGCGCCATGGTTCCAATGGCCACCAGCAGGGTCAGCGGCTGATGGCGCAGCACCCAGCGCAGGCCAACCGAGTAGCGTTCGATCATGCGATCGATGACCGCGCCGCTGACCTTGTAGAACCGCCCCTGCTCCGCCTCCGGTTCGTGCCTGAGCAGACGCGCGCACATCATGGGCGTCAGGGTCAGGGAAATCACCAGAGAGATGAGGATGGCCACCGCCAGGGTGATGGCGAATTCGCGGAACAGCCGCCCCACGACATCGGCCATGAACAGCAGCGGGATCAGCACGGCAATCAGCGACAGGGTCAGCGAGACCAGGGTGAAACCGATCTGCCTGGCGCCCTTGAGGGCGGCGTTTAGCGGGGTTTCGCCATCCTCGAGATGGCGCGCGATGTTCTCCAGCATGACGATGGCATCGTCGACCACGAAGCCGGTGGCGATGGTCAGCGCCATCAGCGTCAGGTTGTTGACCGTGAAACCGGCCAGGTACATCACGCCGAAGGTACCGATCAGCGACAGCGGCACCACCACCGAAGGAATCAGCGTCGCCGACACCTTGCGCAGGAACAGGAAGGTGACCATCACCACCAGGGCGATGGCCAGCATCAGTTCGTGCTGCACATCGCGCACCGCGGCACGGATGGTCTGGGTGCGGTCGGTGAGCACCGTCACCTCGACACTGGCCGGCAGGCCCTGGGTCAGGTGAGGCAGCATGGTCTGAATGCGATCCACCACGTCGATGACGTTGGCGCCGGGCTGGCGCTGCACATTGACCAACACCGCCGCATTGCGATTGGCCCAGGCCGCAAGGCGCTGGTTTTCCGCGCCGTCGACGATCGACGCGACATCACGCAGGCGCAGCGCGCCTCCGTTGGCATAGGCGAGAATCAGGTCGCGGTATTCGTCGGCCGAGCGCAGCTGATCGTTGGCATCGAGCTGGGTGACCCGGGTCGGGCCGTCGAAATTGCCCTTGGGCTGATTGACGTTGCTGGCGGTGATCAGCGTGCGCACGTCGGACAGATTGAGGCCATAGGCCGCCAGCGCCTCGGGATTGACGCGAATGCGCACGGCCGGACGCTGACCACCGGCCAGGGAGACCAGGCCGACACCGGTGGTCTGTGCCAGTTTTTGCGCCAGCCGGGTGTCAACCAGATCGTTGACCTGGGGCAGCGGCAACTCTTTGGAGGTCACCGCCAGGGTCAGCACCGGGGTGTCGGCCGGGTTGACCTTGTTGTACACCGGCGGCGCCGGCAAGTCGTTGGGCAGCAGGTTGGTGGCGCCGTTGATCGCCGCCTGCACTTCCTGCTCGGCCACATCCAGCTGCACTTCCAGGTTGAAGCGCAGGGTGATCACCGAAGCGCCACCGGAACTGGTCGACGACATCTGCTGCAACCCGGCCATCTGGCCGAACTGACGCTCCAGGGGTGCCGTCACCGCGCTGGTCATCACATCCGGGCTGGCGCCCGGATACAGGGTCATCACGCGGATGGTCGGGTAGTCGACCTCGGGTAGCGCGGAAACGGGCAGCAGCCGGTAGGCGATCACCCCACTGAGGAAGATCGCCAGCATGATCAGGGTGGTGGCGACCGGTCGCAGGATGAACAGGCGGGAGACGTTCATGAAGCGGTACGCACCCGCGGTGCATTTTCTTCGGTGGCAGAAGGCTCGCGCGTGCCCTCACCGATCACCTCGACCTTGTTGCCGTCACGCAGGCGATCGGTACCTTCGACCACCACTCGCTCGTCGGCGGCCACGCCGTCTTCGATCACCGAGAACTCGCCGTCGCTCGGGCCGACCTTGACCTGGCGAACCTGCACCTTGTCTTCGCCGTCGATGGCGTAGACGAAGGTGCCATTGGCGCCGAATTGCAGCGCTGCGACCGGCACCAGCAGAGCGTTCTGGCGCACGGAAACCTGCAAGCGGGTATTCACGAACTGGTTGGGGAACAGCATTTCCTCGGCGTTCTCGAAGCGCGCCTTGAGCTTGACCGTGCCGGTGGTGGTGTCGATCTGGTTGTCCAGGCTCTCCAGCACGCCGTCGGCCAGCTTGTTGTTATCACCGCGATCCCAGGCCTGTACCACCAGTTCGCGGTCCTTGCGCACCTGGGCGAGTACGGCCGGCAGTTCGGCCTCGGGCAGCGTGAAGGTGACGGAAATCGGCAGCGTCTGGGTGATCACCACGATGGGATTGGTATCGCCGGAGTTCACCAGATTGCCCTGATCGACCTGACGGATACCCAGGCGGCCATCGATGGGCGCGCGTACCTTGGTGAAGTCCAGGTTGAGCTTGGCCTCGGCCACCGAACCCTGATTGTTCTGCAGCGTGCCGCGGTACTGGTTGACCAGCGCCTCCTGGGTGTCCAGGGTCTGCCGGGCAATGGAATCTTCGGCGAACAGGCCGCGATACAGGGCCAGATCCTTCTCGGCATTGCGCAGTTGTGCCTGGTTCTCCGCCAGCGTGCCCTGAGCCTGCTGCAGCGCGATCTCGAACGGCCGCGGGTCGATCTGCGCCAGCACGTCGCCGGCCTTGACCGGCTGCCCGTCCTTGAACAGCACCTTGACCAACTGGCCATCCACCCGGCTGCGCACATTGGCGGTGTTGTAGGCGGTAACCGTACCCAGGGCTTTCAGGACGATGGGAAAGTCCCGCGACTCGACGTGAGCGATGCGCACCGGCACGTTATTGAAGCCCCAGCCCATGTCGTCTTCCGGTGCCGGTTCGGCCGGCCAGAACCACCAGATCAATACGATGACAGCCGTCAGCAGGAGCAGACCGATGAACCACTGACGTGTCGAGGATGGAGCATTGCGCGGTGTATTTACTTCGGACATGGGCCAATCGCTTCCTTGGGGAGCGTGAACGATAAGCACTGTAAGGCCCGAAGCAAAGCCTCTTTACGGGCTATTTACCTCCAGAAGTGGGTTGAGTGGAAGAAATGCACTGAAAATTGCGCGCGGCAGCAGCCGGACGAGCGTGATGCGCGCTGTTCTGGATGTATTGCCTGGTATTACCTGGCGCGACGGACGTCAGGCTCTGTCGACCTTCCGGCAAGCCCCTGGGACGGACACTGGAGCGTCACAGGCCCTACAGGATGACCCGGTGCTCGATCTGCCCCTGGGCCGCGACATCGGCGGCGAACAGTCTGCCCGCCTGGGGCTCGGCAGCCAGTTCGTCGTCGTCGAGGCCATCGCGCGCCGACGTCGCGAACAGCGTCGACAGCTCAGGCCCGCCGAACGCCGGGCAGGATATCTGCGAGGCCGGGAAGGCTACCGCCTGCAGAAAGCGGCCTTCGGGGTCATAGCAGGCCACCCGCGAAGCCCCCCATTGCGCGTTCCACAAGCGCCCCTGGCTGTCGACCACCGCACCGTCCGGGTTGACCCCAGCCACCCGGCCATCGATGAACGGCTGTGCATCGCCCTGCGGCCAGCCATGCCGCTCGTCCAGCGGCTGTCGCCAGATCTGCTGGCGAGCGGTGTCGGCGAAGTAGGCATGGCGCCGATCCGGGGAAAAGCAGATGGCATTGCTGATGCTGATGTCCGCGAACAGACGGCGTAGCTCACCACGGTAGTACCGGTAGATGGCACCGGCCTGCTTCTCGCCATCGAGGCCCATGGTGCCGATCCAGAAGCCGCCCCAGGGATCGGCGCGGCCATCGTTGGAACGGGTCAGCGGGTTGTCCGCCTCTAGAGCGCAGACCCTCTGCCGTGCGCCACTGGCCAGGTCGAAGGTCAGCAGCGCCGTCTCGCTGGCGATCAGCAGAACATTTTCATCGACCCAGCCGGCTGCGGATATCCGCTCGTCGAACAGCCACTCCAGCGGCTGGTCGTTGCGCTGGCTGAGCAGGCGTCGACCGAGAATGTCGAACCAGAACAATTGCCCGCGCTGCGGGTGCCACAGCAAGCCCTCCCCCAGGGTGCAGCGGCGTGCGTCGGCGATACGTGCCTCGGTCCTGCCATTCGGGGTAGTGGCCATGCCTAGATTCCTCGTTGGATGTGCTCATGGGCGGCGGACAGCCCAGCCAGGGTGACTCGCTCGGCGCTCACGGTCAGCGCCGTCACCCCCAGCGTGTCGAGCGCATGGCGGTAGCGCTCGGCCGATTCGCCGTCACCGATTACACAGACCTGCTGGCCCCGCCAGCGTTCATCCAGCGCAGCCAGCTCCTCGCCGATCAGCAGCCCGGACAACCGGGAACGTGCGGCGACCGGCCCCAGCCCTGCCAGCAACCCTTCGGCACGCAGGCCGAACAAGGCGCCGACCAGACGCTGCGCCTGCCCTGCCCCTGCCTGCAACCCGCTATCGAACGCCTGCTGGTCCAGGTGCCCCGCGTCACCCTGCATGCCATGGCGCAATACCGATTGCTGACTCAGCAAGGCGAACAACTCGCCGGTCATGAACGTCTGGAAGGCCGTTACCCGGCCATCGCGCACCTCGACCCACTTGCTGTGGGTGCCTGGCAGGCAGACCACGCCGCTGTAATCGGCATGCTCGGCGAGCAGGCCGGCGACCTGGGTTTCCTCGCCACGCAATACATCGGCAGGCGCACGCTGGCACAGCCCCGGAATGATCGAGACGCGCAAGCGCGCATCCCTCACCTCGGGTCTGATCATCCGTTCTACCGCCTGGGGTGCACAGGGCACTTCGGTATACGGCGCTTCGCGCCAGCCCTGACGGGCACCGACCATGCCACAGGCGACCACGTCGATGGTCCGCTCGTGATCCAGCCAGGGCTCGATCAGTTCCAGCAGCGCCCCTTCGAACTGATCGGGCGTCAGGGTGCTCATGCCGCGTGCCGAAGACGCGCGCTGGAGGATCTCCCCGCTGCCCGACAGCGCCCACGCGCGCACCTGGGTCGTGCCCCAGTCGACGGCTATCCAGCCCACCGCAGCTCGGCTGTTCTCTGTCATCGCTGATTTCCTCGCAGGTCTCAGTGGCTGTCCTTGGGAATGCCGGCACCGCGACAGCCCTTGAGAAAATCGAAGTCCGCTCCGCTATCGGCGCCCTCGACGTGGTCGTGGAACAGCTTGATGTAGCCGCTGGTAGGCGGCTCGACGGTCGGCTGCCACTCGGCCAGGCGCTGGCGCAACTCGGCCTCGGGAATGTCCAGGTGAATGCGCCTGGCTTCCACATCGAGCTCGATCATGTCGCCATCGCGCACCACCGCCAAAGGCCCGCCGGCCGCGGCCTCCGGCGTGGTGTGCAAGACCACGGTGCCGTAGGCGGTGCCGGACATGCGTGCGTCGGAGATGCGCACCATGTCGGTGATGCCCTTGCGCAGCACCTTCGGCGGCAGGCCCATGTTGCCCACCTCGGCCATGCCCGGATAACCGCGCGGCCCGCAGTTCTTCAGTACCATCACGCAGTGTTCGTCGATATCCAGGCTTTCGTCGTTGATCTTCGCCTTGTAGTCGTCGATGTCCTCGAACACCACGGCGCGACCACGGTGCTGCATCAGGTGCGGCGACGCTGCCGAGGGTTTGAGCACGGCGCCGCGAGGCGCCAGGTTGCCCCGCAGCACGGCGATCCCGCCTTTGGCGGTAAGCGCCTTGTCCACCGGACGGATGACATCCTCGTTCCAGTTGCGAACGCCCTTGACCTCTTCCCAGATGGTTTCGCCGGACACGGTCAGTGCGCTCTTGTGCAGCTTGCCGCCCTCGCCGAGCATGCGGATCACCACCGGCAAGCCACCGGCGTAGAAGAACTCTTCCATCAGGTATTTGCCCGAGGGCATCAGGTTGACGATGGTGGGAATGTCCTGACCGAGACGGTCCCAGTCATCCAGCGTCAGGTCGACGCCGACGCGGCCGGCGATGGCCAGCAGGTGGATCACCGCATTGGTCGAACCGCCGATGCTGCCGTTGACCCGGATGGCGTTCTCGAAGGCGTGGCGGGTCATGATGTCGGACGGTTTCAGGTCGTCCTTGACCATCTGCACGATGCGCCGCCCGGTCAGGTGCGCGACCACCCGGCGACGGCTGTCCACGGCCGGAATCGCCGCGTTGCCGGACAGCGCCATGCCCAGCGCTTCGGCCATGCTGGCCATGGTGCTGGCGGTACCCATGGTGTTGCAGGAGCCCGGCGAACGGGACATCGACTGCTCGGCTTCGAGAAAATCCTCGCGGCTCATCTTGCCGGCCTTGATGTCTTCCGACATCTGCCACAGCGCGGTGCCCGAGCCGACTCGCTCGCCACGGAACCAGCCGTTGAGCATCGGCCCGCCGGACACCACGATGGCCGGAATGTCGACGCTCGCCGCGCCCATCAGCAGCGCCGGGGTGGTCTTGTCGCAACCGGCCAGCAGCACCACCCCGTCCAGCGGGTTGGCACGCAGCGCTTCTTCCACATCCATCGCCGCCATGTTGCGGTACATCATCGCGGTCGGACGCAGCGAGCTTTCCCCGGCGGAGAACACCGGGAACTCCAGCGGCAGACCACCGGCTTCGTAGATGCCGTGCTTGACCCGTTCGGCAAGGTCGCGCAGGTGCGCGTTGCAGGGCGTCAGCTGCGACCAGGTGTTGCAGATGCCGATCACCGGGCGGCCGTCGAACAGGTCGGCCGGCAGCCCCTGATTCTTCATCCAGCTGCGGTGGTAGATGTGATCCCGCGAGTTGCCGCCGAACCATTCGGTGGAGCGCAGCTTGCGTGGCCATACCGCCGGTTTGAAGGTGCTCATACCCAGCCTCCGTCGACAATGAAATTCTGCGCCGTGCACATCGCCGCGGCGTCCGAAGCCAGGAACAACGCCATGTCGGCGATATGTTCGGGCAGCAGTTGGCCCGGCATGCACTGGTTCTGGCGAATCTGCTCCTTGGCCGACTCGTCGACCCACATGGCCAGTTGCTTCTCGGTCATCACCCAGCCGGGCACCAGGGTGTTGACGCGAATCCGGTCCTTGCCCAGATCCCGCGCCAGGCCTCGGGTCAGGCCGTGAGTGGCAGCCTTGCTCGCCGCGTAAACAGGGTAGCCGGCCGATGCCATCATCCAGCCCACCGAGCCGAAGTTGATGATCGAGCCGCCGCCAGCCTGGCGCATCATCGGCACCACCGCCTGGGTGGCGAAGGTGGCGTGGCGCAGGTTGACCGCGATCAGGTCGTCGAAGCGCTCGGCACTGATCGAATCCAGCGCGTGGCGAACGTCGTTGGCGGCGTTGTTGAGCAAGGCGGTGATCGGCCCGAACTGTTCGGCAATCTTGTGGATGGCCGCCTGGTAGGCCTTGATGTCGGTGATGTCGCAGCGCAGGAAGCGCACCTGGTGCCCCGCCTCGCTCAACTGGCTGGCCAGGGCCTGGCCGTGTTTGTCGTCGATATCGACGAACGCGGTACGTGCACCCTGACGGGCGAAGGCTTGCACCAATGCCCGGCCAATGCCGGTGGCGCCACCGGAAATCAGCACGGTGCGCTCGGCCAGGTCGGCGTACACGGCCTTGCCTGGGGTCAGATTCTGGCTATTCATGGCCTGTTACCTCGTGTTCGTCCCGTGACGCGCAGGCAGCGCCTGGCGCGACGGGAGCGGATGGCTCCGCCTCAGCGGGATTTGTTCTTGTTGACCACGTCGAAGATCACCGCAGCCAGCAGCACCAGGCCCTTGATCACCTGCTGCCACTCGATGCCGATCCCGAGGATCGACATGCCGTTGTTCATCACGCCCATGATCAGGGCGCCGATCACTGCACCGATGATCTTGCCCACGCCGCCGGACATCGATGCGCCACCGATGAACACCGCGGCGATAACGTCGAGTTCGAAGGACACCCCGGCCTTGGGCGTGGCGGTATTCAGGCGCGCGGCGAAGATCAGCCCGGCCAGAGCGGCGAGCATGCCCATGTTGACGAAGGCGAAGAAGGTCAGCCGTTCGGTGTTGATGCCCGACAGTTTGGCGGCCTTGACGTTGCCACCGATGGCGTAGATGCGACGGCCCAGGGTGGTGCGGTTGGTCAGGAAGGTGTAGGCACTGATCAGCATGGCCATGATGATCAGTACGTTCGGCAGCCCCCGGTAGGTGGCCAGCAGGTAGGCGATGTAGACGATGGCCCCGGCGATCAGGCCGTTCTTGATGACGAAGAACAGCGCCGGCTCGTCGACGATGCCGTAGCGCTTGGCACGCCGCCGGGCACGCACGGCCAGGTAGATGATCAGCACGGCCGCCAGCGCGCCGAGCACGATGGCGGTGATGTTCGGCCGCGTATCGCTGAAGATGTCCGGGATGAAGCCGTTGCTCATCAACTGGAAGCTGCTCGAGAACGGGCCGATCGACTGACCATCGAGCACGGCCAGGGTCAGACCACGGAACACCAGCATGCCGGCCAGGGTGACGATGAACGAGGGAATCTGCCAATAGGCGATCCAGTAGCCCTGGGCAGCGCCGATCAGACAGCCCATCAGCAGGCACACCGGCACCACCACTGAGGTCGACCAGCCCCATTGCACCATCATTACCGCGGCTGCGGCGCCGACGAAGCCGACGACCGAGCCCACCGACAGGTCGATGTGCCCGGAGACGATCACCAACAGCATGCCCAGGGCCATGATGATGATGTAGCTGTTCTGCAGGAACAGGTTGGTCAGGTTCACCGGGCGCATCAGGGTACCGTCGGTGAGCACCTCGAAGAGCGCCATGATGACCACCAGGGTCATCAGCATGCCGTAGTCGCGCACGTGGTTCTTCAGGTGGGCCAGCAACGAGGGCCGGGTCGGTTGGGTTTTCGTATCCATTGCGTTCACCTCGCTCACGCCTTGACGATCATCGACATGATCTTTTCCTGGCTCGCGTCTGCGCGCGCCAGTTCGCCCAGGAAGGCGCCTTCGTTCATTACGTAGATGCGGTCGCACATGCCGAGCAGTTCGGGCATTTCCGAAGAAATGATGATCACCCCCTTGCCGTCGGCGGCGAGCTGGTTGATCAGGCTGTAGATCTCGAACTTGGCGCCGACGTCGATGCCCCGGGTCGGCTCATCGAGAATCAGCACCTCGGGTTTGGCGAACAGCCATTTGCTCAGCACCACCTTCTGCTGGTTGCCACCGGACAGGTTGAGCACCTTCTGGAACACCCCGGGCGTGCGGATGTGCAACGCTTCGCGGTACTGCTCGGCGACGCGTCGCTCCTCGTGCTCGTCGATCACGCCGTGGCTCGATACGCCCGGCAGATTGGCCAGGGTGGTGTTGCAGAGGATGCTCTCGTCGAGCACCAGGCCCAGGGACTTGCGGTCCTCGGTGACGTAGGCGATGCCGTTGTCGACGGCGCGACGCACCGTGGAGACGTCGATCTCCCTGCCGCGCAGGTGCACGGAGCCGGAGATGTTGCGCCCGTAGCTCCTGCCGAACACGCTCATGGCCAGCTCGGTGCGCCCTGCCCCCATCAGCCCGGCGATGCCCACCACTTCACCGGCAGCCACGCTGAGGTTGACGTTGCGGATCATCTGCCGGGATGCCGACTCCGGGTGCCAGACGTTCCAGTCGCGGATCTCCAGCAGGGTTTCGCCGATCTCGGGAATGCGCTCCGGGTAGCGGTTTTCCATGTCGCGGCCAACCATGCCGCGAATGATGGTCTCTTCGCTGACCGCCTCGGTATGGCAATCCATGCTGCTGACCGATGCGCCGTCGCGCAGCACCGTGATGCTGTCGGCGACGCGGCTGACTTCATTAAGCTTGTGGGAAATCAGAATCGAGGAAATCCCCTGGGCGCGAAACTCCAGCAACAGATCGAGCAGCTTCTGGCTGTCGTTCTCCTGCAGGGCCGCTGTGGGCTCATCGAGGATCAGCAGCTTGACGTCCTTGGCCAGCGCCTTGGCGATCTCCACCAGTTGCTGCTTGCCAACACCGAGCTTCTCGACCGGCGTGGTGGCGATTTCGTCGAGGCCGACCTTTTTCAGCAACACCTCGGTACGCTGATAGACCTCTGGCCAGTCGATCACACCGTTGCTGGCGATCTCGTTACCGAGAAACAGGTTCTCGGCGATGGACAGCAGCGGCACCAGTGCGAGCTCCTGGTGAATGATGATGATCCCTTCCCGCTCGCTGTCGCGGATGCCGCCGAACGCCAGTGGTTTGCCTTCGTAGACGATCTCGCCCTCGTAGCTGCCGTGGGGGTAGACGCCGCTGAGCACCTTCATCAGGGTCGATTTGCCGGCGCCGTTCTCACCGCACAGGGCATGGATCTCGCCGCGGCGCACCTTGAGATTGACGTCGTTCAGGGCTTTTACCCCCGGAAACGTCTTGGTGATGCCGCGCATTTCTAGAATGATGTCTTGCATGGTTTTATCCGTCCGCAAGGCACACGCCTACCGCAGCGGGCGCGCCATGCTCAGGTAAACGAAAAGGTGGATGGCCGGCAGCGCCTGGCTGCCGGCGCAGTCGCGCTACTGGACCTGGTTCTTGGTGTAGTAACCGCTGTCGATCAACACCTTTTCCCAATTGCTCTTGTCGACCGTGACCGGCTGCAGCAGGTAGGCCGGCACGACTTTCTTGCCGTTGTTGTAGGTCTTGGTGTCGTTGATCTGCGGCTCGCCGCCTTCGAGCAGGGCCTTGACCATGCCGACGGTCACTTCGGCGAGCTGGCGGGTGTCCTTGAAGATCGAGGAATACTGCTCGTCGGCGAGGATGGACTTCACCGAGGGCACCTCCGAGTCCTGGCCAGTGACGATTGGCATCGGCATGTCGCCGGAGCCATAACCAACGCCTTTCAAGGACGAGAGAACGCCGATGGAAATGCCGTCATAGGGCGACAGCACACCGTCGAGGTGCTCCTTGGTGTAGTTGGCGGACAGCAGGTTGTCCATGCGCGACTGGGCAGTGGCGCCATCCCAGCGCAGGGTGCCGACCTTGCCCATGCCGGTCTGCCCGGAGAGGATCTTGATCTCGCCCTTGTCGATCAGTGGCTGCAGCACCGACATGGCGCCGTCGTAGAAGAAGTAGGCGTTGTTGTCGTCTGGCGAACCGCCGAACAGCTCGACGTTGTATGGGCCTGGGCCCCGCGCCTGCATGCCCTTGACCAGCGACTCGGCCTGCAGCACGCCGACCTTGGTGTTGTCGAAGGTGGCGTAGTAGTCCACGTACTCGCTGTCGCGGATCAGGCGGTCATAGGCGATGACCTTGATATCCGCAGCATTGGCGTTTTCCAGCGTATTGGTGAGGGTAGTGCCATCGATCGCCGCGATGACCAGGACATTGACGCCCTTGACCATCATGTTTTCGATTTGCGAGACCTGGGTGGGGATGTCGTCTTCGGCGTACTGCAGGTCGGCCTTGTAGCCGGCCTTTTCCAGTTGCTTGACCATGTTGTTGCCATCGTCGATCCAGCGGGCGGACGACTTGGTGGGCATCGCGATACCCACGTAACCCTTTTCGGCGGCCCCTGCGGACGCGGCACTCAACAGGCTGGCGCCCATGGCCACGGCAGCCACGAGTTTACGGACAGTGTTCATCAGCTTCTCCTGGGCGAAGCCTGCAGTGGGCCTGAGCACACGGGGCATCGCAGTTATTGTTGTTCGGTCAGCGAAGAGCTTTCAAAGCAGGCATGACGATAGAACCAGCCCCCATATCAATCAAATTCATATTCCGCTCACTGCCATACCAATACTGGTATGTAGCAGTCGACAAGCACCCTGCCCCGTCGCAGAATCCGTTCAGTGCCTCCGATAACGACAATAAAGTGAGAGCTGCCATGGACATCGGGATCGCCCGACACCTGAAGATTCCCCAGTTGCGCCTGATCGCCGCGATCGCCGAGCACGGCCAGCTCGGCCTGGCGGCGGACGATTTGACCATCACTCAACCAGCCGCCTCGCGCATGCTCGCGGAGATCGAACATACCCTCGGCGCACGACTGTTCGAGCGCAATGCCAAAGGCATGCTGCCGACCCTGATCGGCCGAGCGCTGGCGCAGCGTTCGCACAACATGCTGGTGGAACTGCGTGACCTGGCGCAGGACGTCGAGGAGCTCAAGCGCGGCGAAGGCGGTATCACCACGGTGGGCGCGGTGACCGGAGCGGCGGTGGGTTTCGTGATTCCGGCCATTCGCCAGCTCAAGGCGATCTCGCCACGGGCCGACGTGCACGTCAACGTGGCGGCCAGCGACGTGCTGGTGCATGACTTGGCGGCCGGCAAGAACGACTTCGTGCTCGCCCGCCTGCCCCGCGGCGTCAACCCGGCGGACTTCGAGATCTTCCCGGCGCGTACCGAAACCCTGAAGCTGATGGTGCGCCAGGATCATCCGCTGGCCAACGTCGATCAGGTGACGTTGCGCGACCTGTCTCCTTACGAATGGGTGATGCAAAGCCACCGGGCACCGATCCGCGAAGCGATGGAGACGGCCTTTCTCAGCGCTGGCGCGCCGCTGCCGACCAACATCACCAACACCACTTCATTGCTGGCGATGATCGCCATTCTGGTCTCGTCATCGGCCATCGCCCCGCTGGCCAGCGAGGTTCCTGACTTGCTGCTGGGCGATCAGGTCGGCGCCAGGCTGAAGGTGCTGCCGCTCAACGTGAGCATCGAGATGTCGCCGTACTACCTGCTGCTGGTCAAAGGCAGGCAGCTGTCGCCGGTCGCCAACCGCCTGCGCCGGCTGGTGGCTGCGGGCTTGAACAAGCAATGAGCCACTGAAACGAAAACGGCCTGCAAAGCAGGCCGTTTTCGCGTGACGAGAAACTTACTTCAAGACGGCCAGAGCGGCCTCGTAGTCCGGCTCGCTGCCGATCTCGGCAACCAGCTCGCTGTGCAGCACCTTGTCGTTTTCATCCAGCACCACCACGGCGCGGGCAGCCACGCCGGCCAGCGGGCCGGAACTCAGGGCCACACCGTAGTCCTTGAGGAACTCGGCACCGCGCATGGTCGACAGGTTGATCACGTTTTCCAGGCCTTCGGCGCCGCAGAAACGTGCCTGGGCGAACGGCAGGTCGGCGGACACGCACAGCACGGCGGTGTTGGCCAACTGGCTGGCTTCGCTGTTGAACTTGCGTACCGAGGTGGCGCAGGTCGGAGTGTCGACGCTCGGGAAAATGTTCAGCACTTTGCGCTTGCCCGCCAGGCTGCTCAGGCTGACATCGGCCAGGCCGGCGCCGACCAGATTGAAGGCCGGCGCCTGCTGACCGACTTGCGGCAGTTGGCCTTCGACCTGAACCGGGTTACCGCGCAGGGTTACTTGTGCCATGAAAATGATCCTTTTCTATGTGGGTAAAACACGCTTGGGCGGCCATCCTACGTCAGGACGACGCCAGCTAGAAGTCACGTTTGTAGAACAGGTCCAGAGAACTCGCCAGACCGCTCGCAGCCTCAAGATACAGGCGCCGGCTGAGCGCGTAACGCAGTGCCACGGTGTTCACCGGTTCGAATACGCCAACGCCGTAGCGCAGGCTCAGGCGCTCCGAAAGGTTACCGCTGGCGACCACGCTGGTGCTGTTGCCGCTGCCTTCGGTATCCAGCTGGAAGTCCTGAATGCCCAGGCTCTGCGCGACCGAGCCGGTAACCCCGGAACTGCCCGCCACGCCAAGAGCCAATGCCGCCTGTGCCAGCATGTTGCTGTCTTCGCTGCCCGTCGATAGGGGTCGCCCCAGCACCAGATACGACAACGCCTGCTCCTGGCTCATCGCCGGCTCGGAAAACACCTCGGTACGCGGCTGATCGGCGCTGCCGGTCAAACGCAGGCCAGCGACCACCTCGTCGACCTTGCGGATCGCCTCGATATCGAGGAACGGCTGGTCGATGGGCCCGGCGAACAGCAGGCGCGCGCGGCGGATGGTCAGGCGCTGGCCGTAGCCGCGGAAATTGCCCTTGTTGAGGTTCAGCTCACCGCGGGTGTCCATGTCGTCACCGATGTGCACTCGTCCGGCCAACTCGGCGTTGAGGCCGAAGCCGCTGAAGGTCAACTTGTCGCTACCGACCTCGACGTCGATGTCCATGCTGATGGCCACCGCCTGCTGCTCCCGTGCCTCGGCGCCGACGATGACCGCATCATCGGAGACCTTGACCGTCGACGGCGGCAATTCGCGCACCACGATCTTGCCGCGGGGAATGGACACCTTGCCGCTGACCGAGAGTTGATCATTGGCCAGACGAACCTGCATGTCCGGCTCCACTTCCAGATTCGCATAGGGCTCGACGACCACCGGCAGGCGGCTGCCCTGCACGCTCAGGCTGCCGCTCAGTTGCTCGCCCCAGGCCAGCTCACCGTTGAGCGAGCCCTGCCCACGTTCGCCACTGCGCCAGTTGCCGTTGAGCTGCAGGCTCTCACCGGCGATCAGTGCACGGATCTGCAGATCCTCGAAGCTGGTCGGCAATTCCCCACCGGAAATTTCCCCATTGCTGAGCGCCAACTGCCCGTTGACCAGCGGCTTGAGCAGATCGCCGGACAGATTGCCGCTGCCGTCCAGACGCCCCGAAAGGCTCTCCACCATCGGCACGAACGGCCGCGCGATGGCCAGGTCGAGGCCGCTCAGGCGGAATTGCCCGGACAGTGGTTTGTTCTGCGGGCGCGGATCGAGCTGCGCCTGCACCATGAGCTCGCCGATCTTCGGCCCGCGCAGGTTCAGCTCGGTGTCGATACGCTGAGGCTTCAGCTCGCTGCTCAGGCGCAGGCTGTCGTAGGTGAAGTCCACCCACTGCCCGTCATCGCGGGCGCGCCAGGTGCCGCTGCCGGCATCCACCACCACCCGCCCGCTGGGCCCGGCCGCTGGCAGATCGAGATGCACATCGGCGTTGAGCTTGCCTTCCCAAGCGAAGTCCTTTGGAAACCAGGGTGACAGGCTGTCGAGAGGGAAATCGGCAAGCCGATAACGGATTTTCGGCTCCGGCTGCAGGCGCTGGTTCTCGCCGCACAGACTGGCCTCGCCGGAGCGCAGGCAATGTGCGCCCAGGTCGATCTCACCGCTGGCCAGCCGCACCAGGGAGGCAGGCTGCTGCAGACGCCAATCCTGCCCACCGGCCTGCACCTCGACACGGCTCAGACGACCGCGCCAGTTGCCCTGATCGAGGGTGCCGTCCAGCGCCAGATGGGTCTGCAGCTGGGGGCCCTGCAGGCTCAGATCCATTTGCTGCTGACGTTGGCTGCCATTGCCGTTGATGGTCAGGTCGCCCACCTGGGTATCACCACTGGCGATCCCCTGGCCACGCACTTGCACCTTGGCTTGCCCATTGCCATCCAGGGTGGCGTCCAGCCCCAGTTGACGCAGACGCATGTCCTCGAATGCCAAGCCCTGGCCGTTCAAGTCGAACGTGCCCTGCGGAGCCTGCAGGCTGCCGGCCAGATCGAGGCGCCCGGTGGCCTGCCCCTGCAACCCTGGCCATAGCTGGCCGAGGCGGTTCAGAGCGATGCGCAGCTCGCCCTGCAGGCGCTGATCGAGCTGGCCACGGCCGTCGATACGGTTGTCGCCCAGGCGCACGCTGAGCGCGCTCAACTCCCAGCGCTCTCCAGCGCCGGCTACCGTGGTCTGCAGCTGTGCAGGTTGACCACGCAAGCGCCCCTGCAGGTCAAGATCACCGGTCAGTTCCAGGCGACCATCGCGTAACTGTCCCTTGCTGCGCACCGGCCCGGCGATACGCCCGGGCAGCTCGGCGACCCAGTAGGCGGGATCGAAATCACTGACCTGCAGTTGCGCATCCCAGCTCACCGCATCGGCGAAACCGACCGTCACCTGGCCATCGATCTTGCCCTGCCCGGCGCGGACCTGCAGTTGCGGCAAATGCACCTGCTGCAGGTCACCACTGAGCGGCGTCTGCACGCTGAAGGCGCCGGCTGGGCCATCCAGTGCCGCGGACAGATTGCCAAGGTAGTTGCCGTTCTCATAAGAGAGGTCGCCGGTGAGCTTTTTCAGGGTGACCGGTGGCGCCTCCTCCAGCGGATACAGGCGCAGCCAGGGAAAGTCCTGCCAATCGACATGGCTGTCGGCGCTGAAGCCTTGCTGCCAGTCCAGGCGTCCGTTGACAGCCAGGTACTGGTTCTCCGCTGCCGCCAGGCGCAGGGTGGCGATATCCGCCCCCTTGGCGTCGATGCGTCCGCGCAGCGCCAGGGCGACCGGACCACCTTCGGCTGGCAGGGTGGCGACGCCATCGATACCGTAACCGTCCTGCAGATTGCCCGCGGCCCGCAAGGTCAAACCGTTCAGGCGAAGGGTATCGGGCAGCGATGCTTCGGCCTTGAAGCCGTCGGCGGTGAACGTCAGTGTCGCCGGAAGGTGCTCGACCAGCGGCTGAACCTCACCGCTCAGACGCCCTGCCAGGTAGCCGCTGCTGTCGACCGTCAGCGCCAGACTCTGACGCAGATCACCCTCGACCCGCAGCGCCAGGTCCCACTCTTTGCCATCCGGCGACGGCAGCGCAGCGCTGCCCTGCAAGCTCAGCGGCCATTCGCCGCTCGGCAGCAGCCTGCCCTGCAGGTCGACGACCAGATCATCACGCTGTACATGCAGCCTGCTGATATTCAGACCGTCGCTCGCCCAGTTGGCCGCCAGTTCCAGCCCCTGCAGTTGGTCATCACCGTTGAGCTGCAGGCTGCCGATCCATATCTCACCCACCTGCACGGCCAGCGGCAGATCGATCTGCGGCAGGCTGAAAGGCTCCTCGCTCGGCGGTGTGTCGCTGGCGGCGAAGTTCAGCTCGATGCGTTCGCTGCGTAGCGTATCGATGCACAGGGTCAGGCGCAGCAGGCAGGCCGGCGACCAGTCGAGCAACGGCTGGCCAACCAGCACCTGGTCGTCACCCTGGCGCCAGAGCACCTGGTCGGCCGTCCAGCGGCCGCCCAGGCGTCCCTCGAATCCATCCACCTGCAGCCCGGGCACCAGGCTCAGGGTCCAGCGGCTGCCGGCAGAGGTCGCCAGCATCCACACCAGCAGCACGATCAGCAGTGCCAGCAGGCTCGCCAGGCTGAGCCCGGCATACTTGAGCGCCCGCTTCACAGTTCGGGCCCCATGGAGAAATGCAGCCGCACGCCACCCTCGTCGTCCAGGGGATGAGCCAGGTCCAGGCGCAGCGGCCCAACCGGCGACACCCAGCGCATACCGATACCGACCGCACTCTTGAGCGTCGGCATATCCAGCGAGTTGAACGCGTTACCGGTGTCGTAGAACGTCGCCACCCGCCATTTGTCAGCCACGCTGTACTGGTACTCGGCGCTGGCGGCGAACATGTAACGTGCACCGATCTTGTCGCCCTGATTGTTCTCCGGCGACAGGCTCTGGTAGTCATAACCGCGCACGCTCTGGTCACCACCGGCGAAGAAGCGCAGCGAGGGCGGCACGGACGAGTTGAACCCCTTGGACTCGGTGCCGCCAAACTGTGCCCGACCGAGGAAACGGTGGTTCTGCCACAAGGTGGTCAGGCCTTTGGCAAGCACGTTGCCGTGGATCACATCGGAGTCGGCCAGCAACCCCTCCTTGGCGACCGAAGCATCGAACTGCAGGCGGTAACCGTGGTTGGGGTCGATGCGATTGTCGCTTTGCAGGTAGGAGTAGCTGATACCGGGCATCAACAGGGTGCTGAGCCCCGAATCGTCACCGAGACGGTATTCCTCGCGCTGCCATTTCAGGGAAATCACCCGCTGCCAACCGCTATCGAGCCTGCTGTGCCATTCCGGCCCGACGGTCAGCAGGCGGCTGAGGCTGTCGGTGTTGGCGATCTCTTCGTACTGGTAACCGCCAGCCATGCGCAGCTTGTCGGTCAGCGGCGGATCCAGCGGCACGTCATACCACAGACCAACGTTCTGCCGAGGTGCCGAGAGTTCCATTTCCGCGCCGTAGCTGTGCCCTCGGGAATTGGCCCAGTGGCGCTCCCAGTTGGCGCGACCACGGGGACCGACGTCGGTGGAGAAGCCAAGCCCGAGACCCATGGTGCGCGGCAAGCGGGTCTGCAGGTGAACCTTGACCGGAATCACTTGTTGTTCCGCCACGGTGGGGCTGGCATCGACACGCACCGATTCGAAATAGCCACTGGAACGCAGCGCCTGATAGAGCTCGGCGATGCGTTCGGAATCGTAAGGTGTGTCGGCGGGAAACGGCACCATGCGCTGCAGCAGATCATCGTCGAACGGCATGTCGCCTTCGAAGGCCACGCTGCCGAGGATGTAGCGCGGGCCACTGTCGTAGATCAATTCGATGTCGGCCAGGCCAGCCTGGGGGTCGATGCTCAGGCGCTGCTGGGTGAAGCGTCCGCGGAAGAACCCGTAGCGCGAGGCCTGGTTCTGGATGTGCCGCTTGGCGGCCTCGTAACGACCGTGATTGAGCCGAGCGCCCTGAGTGAGCTGTGCATCCTTGGGGATCTGGAAGGCGCGCATCTGAGCGGCCGGCCCATCGACCCGCACGGTCACGCTGCCGATGCGCACCGGCTCACCGGGCACGATGCGCACGTTCAGCCGCGGCGGCGTCTGCTCGACCACTTCGGTGGTGATCTGCGCCTGGTAATAGCCCAGCGCCTGCGCGGCTTTTTCCGCCTGGCCCTCGACCACTCGACGCAAGCGCTGCAGCGCCTCGGCATCACGCTCACCGAGGCTGCCGATGTAACCCTCGACATTGCTCTTCAAGGCATTGTTGGCAGGCTGCACACTGACCACCAGACGAGCGTCTTCGGCGAGCAGCGTCGAACTGAACAACAACAGCGCGCATCCCGCGCCTAGTGTAGAAATAACTCTCATGCCCGCGATGCTATCACGCCAAGCGCCCCATTCCAGTGCTGGCACGCTCCCAAAGCATTACCAGGTCTTGCCCGGCCGCTGGCCGTGCGCCGCCCTGATCGGCTAGCATCGCCGCTTCAACGCCACAGAATCACCAGGATCGCCGATATGAAACTCGTTTCCTTCAACATCAACGGCTTGCGGGCACGTCCGCACCAACTCGCAGCGCTGATCGAGAAGCACCAGCCGGATGTGATCGGCCTGCAGGAAACCAAGGTCAGCGACGATCAGTTTCCCGAAGCGGACATTCGCGCGCTCGGTTACCACGTTCACTACCACGGCCAGAAGGGCCATTATGGTGTCGCCCTGTTATCGCGCCAGGCGCCACTGGAGCTGGTCAAGGGATTTCCGAACGACAGCGAGGAGGCCCAGCGACGCTTCATCTACGGCACCTACGCCGACGCCAACGGCAACCCGGTCACCGTGATGAACGGTTACTTTCCCCAGGGCGAGAGCCGCGACCACCCCACCAAGTTTCCTGCCAAACAGCGCTTCTATGCCGACCTCCAGGAACTGCTGACCGGCCGTTTCGCCCACGACCAGCCGCTGATCGTCATGGGTGATATCAATATTTCCCCGGAGGATTGCGACATCGGTATCGGCGAGGTCAACCGCAAGCGCTGGCTGAAGACCGGAAAATGCAGCTTCCTGCCAGAGGAACGCGAGTGGCTCGCCACGCTGAAAGGCTGGGGGCTGGTCGACAGTTTCCGGTCGCTGCATCCGCAGGTCGACGACCGTTTCAGCTGGTTCGACTATCGCAGTCGCGGCTTCGAGGACGAACCCAAACGCGGCCTGCGCATCGACGTGATCCTCGCCTCCCAGGTGTTGCAGGAACGCCTCAAGGACGCCGGTATCGACTATGACTTGCGGGGCATGGAGAAGCCTTCGGATCACGCGCCGATCTGGCTGGAACTGAGCTGACGCGCACCGTCATCTTCCAGTCATTTTTCTGTCTTATCGTCGCAGCACTTCAGCCACCCCCTGCAAGGTGTTTGCCGCATGCTGCGCGCCCCCGTCTGTGACCGCGAAACCTGGAGCCGAACCGCAACGTTTCTGTTGCTCGGCTTCGTCTGCTACCTGAGCCCCTGGACGGCATTCGCCGCCCTGCCACTGCCCGTCGGAGACGCTCCGGCGCTGCGCATTCAGGGCTCCAACACCATTGGTGCCAGCCTGGGCCCGGCGCTGGTCAAGGGCCTGATGCAGCAACAGGGCCTGAGCAATATCCGTACAGCCACGAGCCGGGAAAACGAACAGGTGGTTTCCGCCCTCAATGCGGCCGGCCGTACGGTGAGCGTGGAAATTGCCGCTCACGGCTCAGGCACCGGCTTCAGTGCCATAGGCCAGGGCAACGCTGAACTGGCGGCCTCGTCACGACCGATCAAGGACAGCGAAGTGGCGACCCTGTCATCGCTGGGCAACATGAAAAGCCGGGACGCCGAGCAGGTCATCGCCATCGATGGGCTGGCCATCGTGCTGCATCCTGACAACCCCGTCAGCACCCTCAGTACCGAGCAACTGGCGCAGATATTCTCCGGTGAAGTGAGCGACTGGGCACAGCTGGGCGGTCGCCCTGGCAGCATCGACCTGTACGCCCGGGACGACAACTCCGGCACCTTCGATACGTTCAAGGAGCTGGTACTGACCGCCAACGGCAAGCAGTTGTCAGCCAAGGCCAAACGCTTCGAGTCCAGCGAGCAGTTGTCCGATGCGGTCGCCGCCGATGCAAACGGCATCGGCTTCATCGGCCTGCCCTACGTGCGCAAGGCGAAAGCGGTGGCCATCGCCGCCGGCGAGTCGCAGCCGATGCTGCCCAGCGTGACGCTGATCGCCACCGAGGACTACCCGCTGTCGCGGCGCCTGTTCCTTTACGGGCCACCGAAGAACACCAACCCATGGGCCGAAGCCCTGCTGCAGTTCGCGCAGAGCCCGCAGGGTCAGGAAATCGTCGCTCAGAACGGCTTCATCGCGCAGACCGTGCAGGCGGTCAGCATCGAAGCCACCGCCGATATGCCTGCCGCCTATCAGACCCTGACCCGGGAGGCCAAACGACTGTCGGTGAACTTCCGCTTCCAGGAAGGCAGCGCCAGCCTCGACAACAAGGCGCAGCAGGATCTGCGCCGGGTGCTCGACTACCTGAGGCAGCACGACAAGCTGCAGCGCAAGGTGGTACTGGTCGGTTTCGGCGACCCGAAAGCGGTTTCGGCACGCGCCGAGCTGTTGTCCAAGCTGCGGGCCATGGCGGTACGCCGAGAGCTGGTGCGCGAAGGTGTGGTATTGCGTGAAGTCGCCGGCCTTGGCGATGAATTGCCGGTCGCCGACAACGAAGGCGACAGCGGCAGGTTCAAGAATCGCCGCGTGGAAGTCTGGGTGTATTGAGTTTTTCGAGGCGCGCCAAGCACTTGCTCAACCGCGCGATTCATCCTAGCCTTATGGAGATGTGACGCCGGGCCCCTCTGGCGATGAGTTCATCTCATCGTGATGTCGGAGTCACTAAGTTGAATCTCAACTTAGGCATTAACAGGGAGGGCCCATGACAGCTCTACATGCCTTTATGTCCACGCCGTTTCTCGGCACGCCGTACTATTTCTGGTTGGCGTTCATCGTCATCGTCTTCGCGCTGCTGATCTTCGATCTCGGCGTCCTGCATCGCGACCAGCATGAAATCGAAATGCGCGAAAGCCTGCTGCTCTACGCTGGCTACTTCAGCGTAGGCGTCGCATTTGGCGGCTGGGTCTGGTGGGAGCTTGGCGCCACCAAGGCGCTGGAGTTCTACACCGGCTTCCTGGTCGAACAGTCGCTATCGATGGACAACGTGTTCGTCATGGCGATGATCCTCGGCTTCTTCGGCATTCCCCGCAAATATCAGCATCGCGTGCTGTTCTGGGGAATCATCGGCGTGGTCGTGCTGCGGGCGATCATGATCGGCCTGGGAACGGCCCTGGTTCAGGAATTCGACTGGATCCTCTACGTGTTCGGCGCATTCCTGCTGTTCACCGGCATCAAGATGCTGTTCAGCAAGGATCACGACGAGCATCCGGATCTGTCGCAAAACAAATTCCTGATCTTTCTGCGCAAGCACATCCGGGTAACCGATGACCTGCACGGCGGCAAATTCCTGGTCCGTCAGCAGGATCCGGCCAGCGGCAAGATGCTGCTATTCGCGACTCCGCTACTGCTGGCCCTGGTGCTGATCGAACTGGCGGATCTGGTGTTCGCCGTGGACAGCGTGCCGGCGGTGTTCGCCATCACCCAGGATCCGTTCATCGTCTACACCTCGAACATCTTCGCGATTCTCGGCCTGCGGGCGCTGTACTTCGCACTGGCGGCCCTCATGCACCGCTTCGTGTACCTCAAGTATGCGCTGGCCATCGTGCTGATGTTCATCGGCTGCAAGATCTTCCTGCATGGCTTCATCAAGGTTCCCGCTTTGCTCTCGCTCGGCGTTACCATGGGCGTACTGGCCGGCGGCGTCATCCTGTCGCTGCTGAAAACCCGCGACAAGAAGCCTGCAGAGACGACGTGACCCAGCAAGACGTGCAGATCGAATGCGTAGACAAAGGCGACGGCGTACGCTGGTGCGTACGCCTGGGCAAGCGCACGCTGATGTTCGAGGATGAGCTCGCTGCACGCACCTTCGCCGCGCAACTGCACATGCGCGTCAACGCGACGAAGCTGACTCTGGTGCCAGGGCTCGACGAGCCACCTGGCACCTGAGCCGGCCTCATTTCATGTACTTGCCCAGCTCGTATTTGCCGATTGCCGCACGATGCACCTCGTCCGGACCATCGGCCAGGCGCAAGGTGCGCTGCATCGCATACCAGTAAGCCAGCGGAAAATCCGCACTGACCCCTGCCCCACCGTGCATCTGGATGGCACGATCGATCACCTTCAATGCCACGTTGGGTGCCACTACCTTGATCTGCGCGATCTCGCTGGCGGCCACCTTGTTGCCGGCCGTATCCATCATGTAGGCCGCATTCAGCGTCAGCAGGCGCGCCATGTTGATTTCCATGCGTGACTCGGCGATCAGGTCGATGTTGCCGCCGAGGCGCGCCAGCGGCTTGCCGAACGCACTTCGCTCCAGCGCTCGCACGCACATCAGCTTGAGCGCCCGCTCGGCCATGCCGATGGAGCGCATGCAATGGTGGATACGCCCGGGACCGAGGCGCCCCTGAGCGATCTCGAAGCCGCGCCCCTCGCCTAGCAGGACGTTGTCGTAAGGAACCCGAACATCCTCGAACAGCACTTCCGCGTGACCGTGAGGCGCGTCGTCATAGCCGAACACCGGCAAGGGCCGGACCACTTTGACACCTGGCGTATCCATCGGTACCAGAATCATCGAGTGCTGCTGGTGGCGATGCCCCTCGGGATTGGTGAGCCCCATGAAGATCATGATCTTGCAGCGTGGGTCACAGGCGCCTGAGGTCCACCACTTGCGCCCGTTGATCACCCAGTGATCACCATCACGCACGGCACTGGCCTGCATGTTGGTCGCATCGGACGAGGCGACCTCCGGTTCGGTCATGGCGAAGGCCGAGCGAATCTCGCCACTGAGCAGCGGGTCGAGCCACTGGCGTTTCTGTTCCTCGCTGGCATAGCGCACCAGTACCTCCATGTTGCCGGTATCAGGCGCCGCACAATTGAACGGTTCGGGGCCGATCAGCGAGCTCCCCATGATCTCCGCCAGAGGCGCGTATTCGGTGTTGCTCAGCCCTGCCCCTCGCTCGGAGTCAGGCAGAAACAGGTTCCACAGGCCTTCGCCTTTCGCCTTGTCCTTGAGCTGTTCCATGATCGCAGTCGACTGCCAGCGATCACCTTCGCCCACCTGGCGCTCGAACACCGCCTCGGCCGGATAGACATGGGCCTCCATGAAAGCACTGACGCGCTCACGCAACTGCTGAACCCGGGGGGAATAGGCGAAATCCATGGCACACCTTCGGCTGCTTTTTCGTGTGCAAAGGATGCTAGTGGAGGCCGCATGATTTATCTAAGCTATTTTCGGCGTGTATAAACATTCATCACCGATATAAGATCACCCGACAAGAACAACATTGCGGAGTCGCTCAGGCATGAACCTGAACAAGGTGGATCTCAATCTCTTCGTGGTCTTCGATGCCATCTACACCGAAGCCAATCTAACGCGTGCCGGACAGATCGTCGGCATCACCCAGCCAGCGGTATCCAATGCCCTGGCACGCCTGCGGGAGACCTTCAACGACCCGCTGTTCGTACGCACCGCCCAGGGCATGGTACCGACGCCAATGGCGCAGAACATCATCACCCCGGTGCGCACCGCCCTGCAGCAGCTGCGTATCTCGGTGCAGGAAAGCCGTACCTTCAACCCGGCCCAGGCGAACAAGACCTTCCGCATCAGCATGACCGACCTGACCGAAGCCGTGGTGTTGCCACCGGTGTTCCAGCGCCTGCGTCGTCAGGCGCCGAGCGTGACCATCGAAAGCATGCTGGTACGTCGCCGGGAAACCACCAAGGAGCTTGCTGCAGGACGCCTGGACTTCGCCGTGGATGCGCCGTTGAACATCGACCCGCAGGTGCGCCACGTCAAACTGATGGAAGACCGATACGTCTGCGCGATGCGCCATGGTCATCCGCTGGGCAATGAAAAGCTGAGTCTGGAGAAATACCTGTCACTGACCCATATCCACATTTCCAGCCGCCGCAGCGGCCTGGGTTATGTCGACCTGGCCTTGGGCAAGATGGGCATTCAAAGGCGCATCGCCCTGCGCTCTCAGCATTACCTGATGGCCTGCCGTGTGATGCGCGACACCGACATGGCGATCACCGTGCCGGAGCGCTTCGCCCGGGACAACGACCTGCATTTCAGCGAGCTACCGGTTGCCAGCATCCCGCTATTGGAAACCCATCTCTACTGGCATGAGAGCACTGACCAGGACCCAGCCAATCGCTGGATGCGTGAGCAGATCATCGAGATCTGCCAACGCATCACCGCCGAAGAGCGCAAGGCGTCCATCGCAGCGGCCGCCTGCTAGTTTGCGGGTGTCAGCTGGAGTAATCGAGAACCGTCCAGACTCGCGTCAGGCCTTCGCCGATCACGCAGCCCGAACCACCCAACTGATTGTTGTCATGCAGGGTCATGCGGGTGGTCACCCCATCCGCGGCGTCCTGACGCTCGACCAGCCACTGCACCTTGCCGCAGTTAGGCGTATCGATCACGTAACTGGCAGCTATCGGTGCATCGCTGCCAGCCAGCTTGATCGCATCGACCACCACACCATGCTCTTCCACGCGCTTGCCGTCTGAAACCAGTACGGCCCAGGCCTGGCTGTCTTCGATGATCAGGTAATTGGCATTGACCCTGGGTTGCTCGACGTGCGGCTGCACGCAGCCCGTAAGCGTCACCAACAGCACAATTGTCATGAGTATCTGTTGCATTGTTCGGAGCCCTCGGCATCGGCCACGGGCGCTCTGCAGCGCTCGCGGATATGGGAGTCATGAAGCGTCGAAGCTCACTATTACCGAATACTGTTTATTTGTACAGTACTTTTGATTTACCCTAGCGTCATCACTGATCGAAAACCGGGATTGCCCCGGCTGGGGTCAAGGCGTAAAGCGGGAGCCTACTATGCTGGACGTAATGCAACTCAAGCACTCGATCAACCGGATGCAGCTGGACAAGGTTCGGCCCATCGTCGAGGAACTGCATCTGGAGGGAATCGTTACCGAAGGTAAAACCCCCTTCAACCGCCTGCACTTCAACACCTGCTTCGCTGAGATCGAGGCCTTGTTGCAGCGTGCGGGGTATCACCGGCAGCTCGATGTGGTGGGCTACCAGGGTCTGGCCTATGCCATGTTCGACCCCAATCGCTGGGAGGCCGTGGATGTGCTGCGCTGGCTGCGAGACTACGTGGAAGAGGCTCAGGCCTGCCCTGCCTCATAACGATCCATTCGCAACCGGCCACGCCCAGCAATGGCCCATGATCCGCGATGGGTTGTGCCCGCAAGCAATGGATTTGCACTTGTACGACCACATGGCGCGATACTTGCTGTATCATTCGGACATCAAATCGGCGGCCATTCGTTGGGAAGCCGAGTAACGAACACGGCGTCTGCCAGGTCTCCTTCCCCCATCGGGTGGCCTGGTAGATGCCGTTTTTATTTGCGCCTTTAGCACTTTTCTACAGGCAAAGAAAAACCCGGCCGAAGCCGGGTTTTCCTGAAACCTGAGCCTATTACTGGGCTTGGGCTTCTACTTCGGCTTCTACGCGACGGTTGATCGCGCGGCCTTCTTCGGTAGCGTTGTCAGCAACCGGACGGGACTCACCGTAGCCAGCGGAGTTGACGCGGTTAGCGCCTACGCCGTACTGGTTGACCAGTACGTCACGAACGGCGTTGGCACGACGCTCGGACAGCTTCTGGTTGTAAGCGTCAGTACCGACGGAGTCAGTGTGACCTTCAACGGTGGTGCTGGTTTGCGGGTACTGGTTCATGAAGTCAGCCAGGCTCTTGATATCGCCATAGCTTTCTTCTTTGACAGCGGCCTTGTCGAAGTCGAACTTGACGTCCAGCTCAACACGAACCACTTGCGGGGCTTCTTCAACGACCGGAGCCGGAGCTGGAACTGGCTCTGGAGCCGGCTCAGTCACCTGGGCAACCTGACGGGTGCTACCGCCGAAGTTCAGACCGACACCAACGCCGGTTTGCCATTCGGTGTCACCTTTGTCGATGTTGTACAGCGCTTCAACGCCAGCACGTGCGTACAGAACTTCGGTGAAGTAGTACTTGGCACCAGCGCCAGCGATGGCCAGAGTGGAAGTATCGCGGCCGCCTTTGTTGGCGTCGCCGATGCTCTGGTGGCCGAAACCGCCGGAAACGTACGGACGCAGGCCAACACCCGGCTGACCGAAGTGGTAGAGGGCTTTCAGATCAGTCAGGTTGCCCTTGATGTTCTTGCTGCCAGCAGCGCCTTCGCCACGCAGGTCGTGGTACTCGCCGTAGGACAGAGCCAGTTCAACGTCGTCGGTCAGGTAGTAACCAACGCTGGCGCCGAACAGGTTGCCTTCGTCATGAGCGAAATCACGCTGAGTGTCGGTGAAGTAGCGATTGGCAAAGCCTTCCACCTCGACAGCGCCTTGGCCTTGAGCCAGCACGCCCATCGAGGTTGCGGCTACCAAGGAGCCAATGACAACGCCTAAGGTGTTTTTCAGTTTCATCCGTTAAATCCCCATCTATAGATTGATTGATTCACATGCAGATAGACATGCGAGTCGTCGGTAAGTTTAACAAAACTCACCTATGCTAGTGAAAGTTCGCCCCGAACTAACTTTCGGTAATTCCTGCAAACTTCTCCCGCAATCTGTCTAGCGCGCGCTTGTAGCGCATTTTCGTGGCGCTCAGGCCCATGTGCATGATGTCGGCAATCTCCTGAAACTCCAGCTCCGCAACGAAGCGCAACACCAGAATCTCACGGTCAATCGGGTTCACATGCACGAGCCAGCGATCCAAACCACCTCGATCCTCTACCTTCGGCGCCTTTTCTTCGGACGCTTCTTCTAGTGGATCCAAACTCAGCGCATCCATCAAACGACGTTTGCGACGCTCCTTGCGATACTGGGTAATACACTCGTTGTAAGTAATGCTGTAGAGCCAGGTCTTGAACTTCGATTTACCCTCGAAGTTCTTCAGTCCGTATAGAACTTTCAGCATCACTTCCTGACAGACATCGTCCGCATCTCGATCGTTCCCTAAATATCGTGCACACACGTTGAACAGGGTACGCTGGTAACGCCGCATCAGCTCCTCGTAGGCACGCGTGATGTGGAACAGCTCGTCATGGGCACGCGCCACCAGCTCCTCGTCGGAGAGCTCGCGTGGGTCATAGCGCAGTGACGGTGATTGGGGTGCGTTCAAAGCAGATCGGGCCAACGGTCAGGACGAAAACAGCCAGCACCTATCCGTACAGGCCGCTGGCTGGGCGCATAGGGTAGCAGAAATGCACCCTCAGCGGCTGCTTACCCGCTGCTCGAGCAGCACCCGATTGGAGAGCGATATCAGCTCGCCAGAGTCCGTCAACACCGTGGTCTTCACCGTACCGATTTCTTCGATCTGGCCTTCTACCCCCCCGACCTCGATTTCCTGCCCCACCTGATACAGCTCACGCACGTAGATACCGGCGAGAATCTGGCTGGCCAGCTCCTTGCTGCCGAGGCCCAGCGCCAGTGCGACTGCCAGGCCCACGGAAATCAGCACGATGGCAATGACGTTGTTGAGCAGGTCGGTCTTGACCTCCAACTGGCCGATCGCCACGGAGATGCTGATGATGATCACCAGCCCCTGGGCCAGCCGCGCCAGGCCATGGGCGTAGTCCAGGCCGACGCCTTCCGCAGCCCCGCGCACCAGGCCGCTGAGCAGATGAGCCAGCAGCACACCGGCCAGCAGGATCAGCGCGGCGCCGAACACCTTCGGCAGGTACAGGGCGAGCACGTCCAGCGTTGCGGAAACACGCTCCAGCCCCAGAGATTCGGCAGCGGAAACCAGGAATATCAGCAGTACGAACCAGTAGACGATCTTGCCGATGAGGGTCGAAACCGGAACCTGAAAGCCCGCCCGGCCCAATATCTTGGTCAGGCCGGTACCGGCCATCAGGCGGTCGAGGCCCAGTTTGCCGAGCAGCTTGGAAAGCAGCGTATCGAGCAGCTTGGCGACAACGAAACCGAGCAGCACCAGCACCAGGGCCACGAACAGGTTGGGAATGAAGCTGGCGACTTTCGTCCACAACGCCGTCATCGCGGCGACCAGGCTATGAGTCCAAGGGTCGAGTTCCATTTCATTCAGCCTTATCAGAAGAGCGAGCAGCAGCACGGCGACGCGACACCGGTGCTACATGGGAAGAGCCATTGTTGAGGGCAATCATCAGGGCGCCGGCCCAGTGCCCCATCAAGCCGAACAGGTCGCCCGCGCCGACCTGGCGGTTGGCGGTCTTCAGGACGCGGTTCAGACAAGCGTCGTCATCGCGCGATGGCGAAGACGAGGCTTTCAACAGATCACGCAGGGATTCTTCGAATGGATCGTGCATGGCAGACCTCATAGAACGTCTTCGCTAGACGAAGCGCCTGAGACGCAAGTCACATCAGACCCAGCGCAAGCGCCGGAACAGCAGCCACTGCCCAAAGCCGATGGACAGCATCAACAGGCAGGCGACGAGAAAGCCGTACGGGCTGTCAGCTCCCGGGATACCGCCGACGTTGATGCCCAGCAGCCCGGTGACGAAGCTCATTGGCAGGAAGACGCAGGTGATGATGCCGAAACGGAACATGATGTGGTTCATGCGCACGTCCATGCGCCGATTTTCCGTTTCCAGCAGCAGCCCGATGCGCTCGCGAGTCAGCTCCAGCTCCTCGAGGTAGCGCAGCAGGCGGTTGTTCAATTCGTTCCAGTAGATGCCGTCTTCGTGGGTCAGCCAGGGCAGCTGGCTGCGCGTCAGCTGTACATAGATGTCACGCTGTGGCGACAGAAAGCGTCGCAGGTTCGCTGCGCGCCGACGGATTTGCAGCAGCAGGCCGTGATCGGGCAAGGCCCGCTCGTCGCCATCGACCTTCTCTTCCTGGCCGTCGACCAGTTCGGAGAGCTCGGCCACCAGATCCTCGACCTTGTCCGTCAGGTAATCGCTGAGCTGCAGCACCAGTTCGGAGGCGGTCTTCGGCCCCTTGCCGACCTGCAGCCGCTCGATCAGATCCTCGGTGGCGCGCAACGGGCGCAAACGCAGGGAGATGATGCGGCGCTCTTCGGCGAAAATCCGCACCGACACCATGTCCTCGGGCTCGGCACCCGGGTTGAGGTTGACGCCACGCAGAAACACCAGCAGCTCATCGTTGGGTAGTGGCAATGCCCGCGGCCGGGTATTTTCTTCGAGCAACAGATCGCAGGCGAACTCGCTCAAACCACTGTCGCGGCGCAGCCAGCTCTGGGTCTGCGGGTGACTGCGATCCCAGTGCAGCCAGAGGCTCTGCCCCTGCGCCAGCTGTAATTCATCGAGTTGCTCGCGCGCGACCGCGCAGGCGCCACCTTTACCATCGAGCACGAAGCCGTGCACCAGGCCCCACTGCGCGTTGTCTTCCTCGTACATCCATACCCCTGGTGATTTTTCACTGCAGCCGGGTGGCTACGACAAGCTGATTTACTCGACCTGCAAGGCCTGCGGCGAAACGATGATGCCGTTGTTGTCGGCATACAGGTACTCGCCAGGGCGGAAGGTCACGCCACCGAAGGTGACCACAACGTTGAGATCACCCAAGCCACGCTTCTCGGTCTTCATCGGGTGGCTGCCCAGGGCCTGAACGCCGAGATGGGTCTGCGCCAGCACATCGACGTCACGCACGCAGCCATAGATCACCATGCCTTCCCAGCCGTTCTTCGCGGCCTTCTCGGCGATCATGTCGCCCAGCAGCGCACAACGCAGCGAGGCCCCGCCGTCGACCACCAGCACCTTGCCAGCACCGGGCTCATCGGCCTGGGACTTGACCAGGGAATTGTCCTCGAAGCATTTGACGGTGACGATCTGCCCACCGAAAGAATCGCGGCCTCCGAAATTGCTGAACATCGGCTCCACGACGCTGACCAGTTCCGGGTTGGCGTCACACAGATCGGGCGTGATGTATTGCATGGCGAAGCTCCTGAGTAGGTGATCGAGGCCTGCAGCATAGTCTTCTCAGCGGCGCTACGGACATGGTGAAGACGTCGCAGCGATTGACGAGGCCATCTTAGCCGGATCACGGCGTGGCAGGAATGGCCGCGGCGCTTTCCTCCGGCGCGGTGGCGAGCGGCGCCTGCCGCTCCCCCTCGAGCCAACGGCGAACCAGCGGCCAGACTTCGTCCTGCGCCGGCTTGCTGACCAGCATCTGCACGTGGTCGTAATCCTGTTGAAAGCCCTGAGCACGGCTCAGCTGGATGAACTGCCGATCCCGCGAGGCGAATTGCTCGAAAAGCGCCCGGCACGCCGCAGGTGGACACTTGAGGTCACCCTCGCCCGCCACTGCCAGCAACGGCACCTGCACCTCATGCAAACCGGCCCACCAATCGCGCTCGGCATCACCGAATCGGCCGAACAAGCGATGCCAGCGGAGGATCTCCAGTGCGATGCCGATGGGCTCGTCTTCGGGCCCGCGCTTGAGCCGCGAGCCCGACAGCAGCGCAAAACGCTTGAGCAGCAAACGCGCCAGCCATTCGAGCGGCGGCACCTTCAGCGGCCAGTAGCGGCGGCTGATCTCGGTACCGAACAGGCCGACGCTGGCGATCCCGCCCTGCTGCAGATAGCCGCCGCCCAACGCTGCGGCGAGGGTCAGGCCGCCCTGCGAATGGCCGAGCCAGTGCGCAGGACGCGGATTCTTTTCAGCAACAAAGGCGGCTATTGCCGGCAGGTCGTAACGCGCATAGTCGGCCACGCAGTTGTGGCGATAGGCGAGGTTGCGCGGTGAAAGGCCATGGCCACGCATTTCCGCGATCCACACATCGAACCCGGCGCGAGCCAGATACGGTGCCAGGCCGATGCATTTGGGTGAATACCAGAAGCGCCGATTGGAAAAGCTGCCGTGCAGCAGGATCACCGGCTCGCCACGGGCCCCCTCCTGCCCTGCCACGGCCAGTCGGGTCAACACCAGTTCAACGCTGAAATCCGGGCTGTTACCTGGCTTGAGGCGGTAGACATCTTCACTCAGGTCGCCACGCAGATCGGCACTGATCAGCGCAACGGGAAACAACTCACTACTGCTCTGCATCTTCTTCGCTCTGGTACAGCCACGCTGCCGATGGCGAGAAATCGCCCGCCGGCAGGCCACAAATGTCGGTAAACAGCTGGCGCCTTAGAAAAGCCGGCCAGCGGGAATGCGGGTCACAAAAAAGGGCAGGTAGAACCTGCCCTCGGGTCACCGTTGAGTGCGTGTCGGTCAGCCAGGCTGGCCTTCAGCGAGGAAGAACCAGGTTTCCAGCACCGAATCCGGGTTCAGGGAAACGCTCTCGATGCCCTGCTCCATCAGCCACTTGGCCAGATCCGGATGGTCCGAAGGCCCCTGGCCGCAGATACCGATGTACTTGCCCGCCTTGTTGCACGCGGCGATGGCATTGGCCAGCAGCTTCTTGACCGCCGGGTTACGCTCGTCGAACAGGTGAGCGACGATACCGGAATCGCGATCCAGGCCCAGGGTCAGCTGCGTCAGGTCGTTGGAGCCGATGGAGAAGCCGTCGAAGTACTCGAGGAACTCTTCAGCCAGAATGGCGTTGGACGGCAGCTCGCACATCATGATGACCTTGAGGCCATCCTGACCACGTGCCAGACCATTTTCGGCCAGCAGATCGACCACCTGCTTGGCTTCGCCCAGGGTACGCACGAAAGGCACCATGATCTCGACGTTGGTCAGGCCCATCTCGTTGCGAACCTTCTTCAACGCCCGGCATTCCAGCTCGAAGCAGTCGCGGAACGACTCGCTGATGTAGCGCGAGGCACCGCGGAAACCGAGCATCGGGTTCTCTTCTTCCGGTTCGTACAGCTTGCCGCCGATCAGGTTGGCGTATTCGTTGGACTTGAAGTCGGACAGGCGCACGATGACTTTCTTCGGCCAGAACGCAGCGGCCAGGGTGCTGATGCCCTCGACCAGTTTCTCGACGTAGAAATTCACCGGGTCGTCATAGCCAGCGATGCGCTTTTCGACGCTTTCCCTGATTTCCGGCGGCAGGCCGTCCATGTTCAGCAGCGCCTTGGGGTGCACGCCGATCATGCGGTTGATGATGAACTCCAGACGCGCCAGGCCGATGCCCGCGTTGGGCAACTGGGCGAAGTCGAAGGCGCGATCCGGGTTGCCGACGTTCATCATGATCTTGAACGGCAGTTCGGGCATGGCGTCGACGGAGTTCTTGCGAATGTCGAAGCCCAGCTCGCCTTCGAAGATGAAACCGGTATCACCCTCGGCACAGGAAACGGTCACGCCCTGGCCATCACGCAGCACATGGGTGGCGTTGCCACAACCAACCACGGCCGGAATGCCCAGCTCACGGGCGATGATCGCCGCATGGCAGGTGCGTCCGCCACGGTTGGTGACGATGGCGCTGGCGCGCTTCATCACCGGCTCCCAGTCCGGATCGGTCATGTCGGAAACCAGCACGTCGCCAGGCTGAACCTTGTCCATTTCCGACACGTCGTTGATGACCCGCACCTTGCCGGCACCGATTTTCTGGCCGATGGCGCGACCTTCGACCAGCACGGTGCCGGTCTCCTTGAGCAGGTAGCGCTCCATCACGGTGACGTTGGCGCGGCTCTTCACGGTCTCGGGGCGCGCCTGGACGATGTACAGCTTGCCGTCGTCACCGTCCTTGGCCCACTCGATGTCCATCGGGCGGCCGTAGTGTTTCTCGATGATCACCGCCTGCTTGGCCAACTCGGTGACCTCGGCATCGCTCAGGCAGAAGCGTGCGCGTTCGGCGCGGTCGACGTCGACGACCTTGACCGACTTGCCGGCCTTGGCCTCGTCGCCGTAGATCATCTTGATCGCCTTGCTGCCCAGGTTGCGGCGCAGAATCGCCGGGCGACCCGCTTCGAGGGTGTGCTTGTGCACGTAGAACTCGTCGGGGTTGACCGCGCCCTGCACGACGGTCTCACCGAGGCCGTAAGCGCCGGTGATGAAGACCACGTCGCGAAAGCCCGATTCGGTGTCGAGGGTGAACATCACCCCAGCGGTACCGGTTTCCGAGCGCACCATGCGCTGCACGCCGGCAGACAGTGCGACCAGCTTGTGATCGAAGCCCTGGTGCACGCGGTAGGCGATGGCGCGGTCGTTGAACAGCGAAGCGAAGACTTCCTTGGCAGCACGGATGACGTTTTCCACGCCGCGAATATTCAGGAAGGTTTCCTGCTGGCCGGCAAAGGACGCATCGGGCAGGTCTTCGGCGGTCGCCGAAGAGCGCACGGCGACGGCCATGTTGTCATTGCCACCCGCCATGGCGGCGAAGGCGGTGCGGATCTGCTCGTTGAGCTCGCTGGGGAACTCGGCGTCCATCACCCACTGACGGATCTGCGCACCGGTCTTGGCCAGGGCGTTGACGTCCTCGACATCCAGAGCGTCCAGCGCTTCGTGAATCTGCGCGTTGAGTCCACTCTGCTCGAGGAAGTCGCGATAGGCCTGTGCCGTAGTGGCGAAACCACCGGGAACCGAGACGCCGGCCCCCGCCAGGTTGCTGATCATCTCGCCGAGGGAGGCGTTCTTGCCCCCTACGTGCTCGACATCATGATTGCCGAGCTTATCGAGGGAAACTACGTACTCTGCCAAGGTGATCTCTCCACTTCAGTGTTGGAAAAGCTCATGGGGCTGGAAAAGCCGCCGGCTCGCGCCGTGTGGACAATGGCCTGGCCCTGGAAAATAAGTAACAATGCAAGCCCATCGGGGGCCGCAAAACTGGCCCATCATAGCCAAGATTCGCTCTCAGCTTAAGGCCATTGTCGCAATGAATCGAACCGCGTACTTCATCTCCGACGGCACCGGTATCACCGCAGAAGCGCTGGGGCAGAGCCTGCTGGCCCAGTTCGAGACCATCGGCTTCACCAAGCTCACGCGGCCGTACGTCGACAGCGTGGAAAAAGCGCGTGCGATGGTACAACAAATCAATAACGCCGCCGACAAGGACGGCGCCAACCCGATCATCTTCGCCACCATCGTCAATCAGCAGATCCACGACATTCTGGCCGAGTCGCGCGGCTTCATGATCGATATCTTCTCGACCTTCCTGTCACCCCTGGAGCAGGAGCTGAACTCGCACTCCTCCTACTCGGTGGGCAAGTCGCACTCGATCATTCACAACGCCAACTACATGGAGCGCATCGAGGCGGTCAACTTCGCCCTCGACAACGATGATGGCGCGCGCACGCACTACTATGACAAGGCAGATCTGATTCTGGTCGGCGTATCGCGCTGCGGAAAGACCCCGACCTGCCTGTACATGGCCATGCAGTATGGCATCCGTGCCGCCAACTACCCGCTGACCGAAGACGACATGGAACGCCTGCAGTTACCGGCTTCGCTGAAGAAGTACCGTGAAAAGCTGTTCGGTCTGACCATCGATGCCGATCGCCTGGCCGCCATTCGTAACGAACGCAAGCCCAACAGCCGTTACTCCAGCTATGCTCAGTGCGAGTTCGAGGTGCGCGAGGTGGAAAGCCTGTTCCGTCGCGAATCGATCAACTTCATCGACTCCACGCACTTCTCGGTGGAAGAAATCTCCGCCAAGATCCTGGTGGAAAAAGGCGTCGAACGGCGCTTCAAGTAACCCGCACCCTCCCTGGACGTGCCCCATGACCCTGCTCGATGCCGTGCTCTTCGCCCCTGTCGCCATGCTGATCGCACTCACGCCAGGGCCGAACAACTTTTGCGCGATGAACAACGGCATTCGCCATGGCATCGGCGCGGCCGTGCTGGCCACTACTGGCCGCGCCGTGGCCTTCGCCATCTTTCTGAGCATTTCCGCTATCGGCCTGGGGGCCATGCTGCTGGCCTCGGAAACCGCGTTCACGGCGATCAAATGGGTGGGCGCGCTGTACCTGCTCTACTTGGGCATCAGCGCCTGGCGCAGCCGGGAATTCAGCGGCCTGGATCTGGACGGCGCGGTGCCTGCCGTGCAGCCGCAACGGCGAATTGGCCGTTTGATGCTGCAGGAGTTCCTGATCGGTATCAGCAACCCCAAGGCCATCCTGCTGTTCGCTGCGGTGTTCCCGCAGTTCATCAAGCCGGGCCAGCCCGCCATCGAGCAGTTCGTCTACCTGGGCGCAACCTACCTGCTTGCCGAGTATGCCGCGTCGCTGGTCTACGCCCTGTTCGGCCGGCAAATTCGTCGTTTCATCCGCACCAGCCGGGGCGCGCAGCGCCTCAACCGCACTACCGGTGCGTTCTTCATGGGTGCAGGCGGGCTGCTGATCGGCACGACGCACCACTGAGCCGGCCCACTAGAAAGCGTCGCCTGGTACGCGCACCCAGCCCTCCATCAATACCCGCGCGCTGCGGCTCATGATGGCCTTGGTCACCTGCCAATGCTCGCCATCTTGGCGGGCCTCGGCGCCCACCCGCAGCGTGCCGGACGGATGACCGAAACGCACCGCACTGCGCTCGCCACCACCCGCCGCCAGATTCACCAATGTGCCGGGAATGGCTGCCGCCGTGCCGATGGCGACCGCAGCCGTGCCCATCATCGCATGGTGCAGTTTGCCCATGGACAGCGCTCGCACGAGCAGGTCCACCTCCGCGGCGTCGACCGTTCTGCCACTCGATGACGTGTACGATTTCGGTGGGCTGACGAAAGCGATTTTCGGCGTGTGCTGCCGGGTCGCCGCCTCTTCAGCGGTCTTGATCAGGCCCATGCGCAGGGCGCCTGCCACGCGGATCTTCTCGAAGCGCGCGAGCTGCGCCGGGTCGCCATTGATGGCTTCGCGCAACTCGGTGCCCAGGTAGCCGATGTCCTCGGCGTTGACGAATACCGTGGGAATGCCGGCACTGATCATGGTGGCCTTGAAGGTGCCGACACCGGGCACTTCAAGGTCATCGACCAGATTGCCGGTCGGGAACATCGAGCCCCCCTCCTCGCCGTCGTCTGACGGCTCGAGAAACTCGAGCACGATCTCCGCGGCCGGAAAGGTCACCCCGTCGAGCTCGAAGTCGCCGGTTTCCTGAACCTGGCCGTCGCTGACTGGAACGTGGGCAATGATGGTCTTGTGGATATTGGCCTGCCAGATGCGCACCACGCAGGTGCCGTTTTGCGGAATGCGCACCGGGTCGATGAGCCCGGCATGCAAGGCGAATGCGCCCGCAGCGGTGGAGAGGTTGCCGCAGTTGCCACTCCAGTCGACGAAGGCCTTGTCGATGGACACCTGACCGTAGAGGTAATCCACGTCGTGGTCAGGCCGGCTGCTCTTGGCCAGAATCACGCATTTGCTGGTACTGGAGGTGGCACCGCCCATGCCATCGATATGCGCGCAATACGGATCGGGGCTGCCGATGACGCGCATGAACAGCTTGTCGCGAGCCTGACCCGGCACCTGGCAGCGCTCGGGAAGATCGTCCAGACGGAAGAACACGCCCTTGCTGGTGCCGCCACGCATGTAAGTAGCGGGGATTTTGATTTGCTGTTGATAAGCCATGATTCGTCCTGGCTGAACAATGAAAGAACGTCGGGCGGATACCCCTTCGAAGATCGACTCTGGAAGCCTGAAGCAGGATGGAAAGGCGCCAGCCAAGCGCCCGCTCCACCCTGGGGATCAAGCCACGGCGCCTTCGAGGAAATCCTTGGCAAAACGCTGCAACACGCCCCCGGCGTTGTAGACCTTCACCTCGGCGGCCGTGTCCAGGCGACAGGTCACCGGAACCCTGACCACGCCAGCCTCGCCGCGATGGATGATCAGTGTCAGATCGCAGCCTGGCGAGGGCTCGCCTTCGATGTCATAGGTTTCGGTGCCATCCAGGCCGAGGGTCAGGCGCGTGGTGCCCGGCTTGAACTCCACCGGCAGCACGCCCATGCCCACCAGATTGGTACGGTGGATGCGCTCGAAACCTTCGGCGACGATCACTTCCACGCCCGCCAGGCGCACCCCCTTGGCCGCCCAGTCTCGGGAAGAGCCCTGGCCATAGTCGGCGCCGGCAACGATGATCAGGTTCTGCTTGCGGTTCATGTAGGTTTCGATCGCTTCCCACATGCGCATTACCGTACCTTGCGGCTCGACGCGAGCCAGCGAGCCCTTTTTCACCTGGCCATCGACAACGGCCATCTCGTTGACCAGTTGCGGATTGGCGAAGGTCGCACGCTGCGCGGTCAGATGGTCGCCGCGGTGGGTGGCATAGGAATTGAAGTCCTCCTCTGGCAAGCCCATTTTCGTCAGGTACTCGCCAGCGGCCGAATCGGCCAGGATGGCATTCGAGGGCGACAGGTGATCGGTGGTGATGTTGTCCGGCAGGATCGCCAGCGGACGCATGCCCTTGAGGGTGCGTTCCCCCGCCAGGGCGCCTTCCCAGTAGGGTGGCCGACGGATGTAGGTGGACGTCGGGCGCCATTCGTAAAGCGGACTTTCGGCTTCCTGCACGGTGCCCAGATCGAACATCGGAATGTAGACCTGCTTGAACTGCTCCGGCTTCACCGCAGTGGCGACGATGGCGTCGATTTCTTCGTCGCTCGGCCACAGATCCTTGAGCGTGATCGGGCTGCCAACCTGATCGTAGCCCAGCACATCCTGCTCGATATCGAAGCGCACGGTGCCGGCGATGGCGTATGCCACCACCAGCGGCGGCGAAGCCAGAAAAGCCTGCTTGGCGTAGGGGTGGATACGCCCATCGAAGTTACGGTTGCCCGACAGCACGGCCGTGGCATACAGATCACGCGCGATGATTTCCTGCTGGATGTTCGGCTCCAGCGCGCCAGACATACCGTTACAGGTGGTGCAGGCGTAAGCGACGATGCCAAAACCGAGCTGCTCCAGCTCGGTCAGCAACCCCGCCTCTTCCAGGTACAGCCGGGCGACCTTGGAGCCAGGCGCGAATGACGTCTTCACCCATGGCTTGCGAACCAGGCCCAGAGCATTGGCCTTTTTCGCCACAAGGCCAGCGGCGATCACGTTTCGCGGGTTCGAGGTATTGGTGCAACTGGTGATGGCAGCGATGATCACCGCACCATCGGGCAATTGCCCGCCGGCTTCCTCGGCTCTGGCTGACGCCAGCTTGGCACCGTCAGCGATACCCCGCTCCTGCAATGCCGAGGTTGGCAAGCGTTTGTGCGGGTTGCTCGGGCCGGCCATGTTGCGCACCACGCTACTCAGGTCGAATGTCAGCACGCGCTCGTACTCGGCGGTTTTCAGCGCGCTGCTCCAGAGCCCAAGGGTCTTCGCGTAATGCTCCACCAACGCCACCTGCTCGGGCTCGCGACCGGTGAGCGTGAGGTACTCGATGGTCTGCTGATCGATGTAGAACATCGCTGCCGTGGCGCCATATTCCGGGCACATGTTGGAGATGGTCGCCCGGTCGCCGATGGACAGGCTATCCGCCCCGTCGCCAAAGAACTCCACCCAGGCGCCCACCACGCGTTCCTTGCGCAGGAACTCGGTAATGGCCAGGACGATGTCCGTGGCGGTGATGCCAGGTCGACGCTTGCCCGTGAGTTCGACACCGACGATATCGGGCAGGCGCATCATCGACGGATGACCGAGCATCACGGTCTCCGCTTCCAGGCCGCCGACACCGATGGCGATCACGCCCAGCGCGTCGACGTGCGGGGTATGCGAGTCGGTGCCGACACAGGTGTCAGGGAACGCCAGTCCACCACGCGCCTGAATCACCGGGCTCATTTTCTCCAGGTTGATCTGATGCATGATGCCGTTGCCAGCCGGGATCACATCGACGTTCTTGAACGCCGTCTTGGTCCACTCGATGAAATGGAAGCGATCCTCGTTGCGACGATCCTCGATGGCGCGGTTCTTCTCGAAGGCATCGGGGTCGAAGCCCGCCGCCTCGACGGCCAGGGAATGGTCGACGATCAGCTGGGTCGGCACCACCGGGTTGACCTTGGCGGGGTCGCCGCCCCTTTGCGCGATGGCATCGCGCAAGCCGGCCAAATCGACCAGTGCGGTCTGGCCAAGAATGTCATGGCAGACCACGCGCGCCGGGTACCACGGAAAATCCAGATCGCGCTTGCGCTCGATCAGCTGCTTGAGTGCGTCGGTGAGCAGGCCCGGCTCGCAGCGGCGCACCAGCTGTTCTGCCAGCACGCGGGAGGTATAGGGCAGCTTGGCGTAGGCACCAGGCCGGATCGCATCGATCGCCTCGCGGGCATCGAAGTAATCCAGCGCAGTGCCCGCCAGTGCCTTGCGGTACTGGGTATTCACGGTCGTGGTCATGTTATTGGCGATCCTTGAGCGGCACGAACGTCAGGTCTTCGGGGCCTGTGTAGTTGGCGCTCGGGCGGATGATCTTGCCGTCGATGCGTTGCTCGATGACATGGCTGGCCCAGCCCGACGTGCGGGCAATGACGAACAGCGGCGTGAACATGGCAGTGGGCACGCCCATGGTGTGGTAGCTGACGGCACTGAACCAGTCGAGGTTGGGGAACATCTTCTTGATGTCCCACATGATGGTTTCCAGACGCTCGGCAATATCGAACATCTTGCTGTTGCCCTGCTCGGCCGACAGCTCGCGGGCGACTTCCTTGATCACCTTGTTGCGCGGGTCACTCACGGTGTAGACCGGGTGGCCGAAGCCGATCACCACTTCTTTTTTCTCGACCCGCGCGCGGATATCGGCCTCGGCTTCGTCCGGCGTGTCATAGCGTTTCTGGATCTCGAAGGCCACCTCGTTTGCACCGCCGTGTTTCGGCCCACGCAAGGCGCCAATACCGCCGGCGATGGCGGAGAACATGTCCGAGCCGGTACCGGCGATCACCCGGGTGGTAAAGGTCGAGGCGTTGAATTCGTGCTCGGCATACAGGATCAGCGAGGTGTGCATGGCGCGCACCCAGGACTCGCCGGGCGCTTCACCGTGCAACAGATGGAGAAAGTGGCCACCGATGGAATCGTCGTCGGTCTCGACCTCGATACGCTTGCCGTTGTGGCTGAAGTGGTACCAATAGAGCAGCATCGAGCCGAGCGAGGCCATCAGCTTGTCGGCAATGTCGCGGGCACCAGGGTGATTATGGTCGTCCTTCTCCGGCATCAGGCAGCCCAGGACCGATACGCCCGTGCGCATCACATCCATCGGATGGGCAGAAGGCGGCAACTGCTCCAGCGCAGTTTTCAGCGCGGCTGGCAGACCACGCAACGCCTTGAGTTTCGCCTTGTAGCCAGCCAACTCGGCAGCCGTCGGCAGCTTGCCGTGCACCAGCAAATGGGCGATTTCCTCGAACTCGCAGGTGGTGGCGACATCGAGGATGTCATAGCCACGGTAGTGCAGGTCATTGCCGGTACGGCCGACGGTGCACAGCGCGGTATTGCCGGCAGCCGTACCGCTGAGGGCAACGGACTTCTTCGGTTTGAAGCCGGGGACGGCATTATCGGTAGCAGTCATCGGTATCTCCTCTCAGCCACTGGGGACTATTTATTGTTATGAGCGGGGCGCCGTGCGGCCCTGCCGGATAATCACTTCTTTGCAGCGAATAACGCATCCAGCTTCTGCTCGAAGGCGTGGTAGCCAATGCGCTCGTACAGTTCAGCACGGGTTTGCATCAGCTCGATGACAGCCTGCTGATGGCCATCCTGGCGAATGGCGGAATAAACCGTTTCAGCGGCCTTGTTGGCTGCGCGGAAGGCAGACAGCGGATAGAGCTGGATGGCCACGCCTGCCGAAGCGAGCTCGTCCCGGGTGAACAATGGCGTGGCACCGAACTCGGTGATGTTGGCCAGTACCGGCACCTTCAGGGCATCGACAAAGCGCTGGTAAGTCGGCAGGTCATAAGCCGCTTCGGCGAAGATGCCGTCGGCGCCCGCTTCGACGTAACGCTGGCAGCGCTCTATGGCAGCCTCCACCCCTTCGGCCTGAATGGCATCGGTACGGGCGATCAGAAAGAAATTCGGGTCGGTTTTGGCATCTGCGGCGGCCTTCACGCGGTCGACCATTTCCTCGAGCGAGACGATTTCCTTGCCGGGGCGATGGCCACAACGCTTGGCACCCACCTGATCCTCGATGTGCGCAGCGGCAGCACCGGCCTTGATCAGGCTCTTGATGGTGCGCTCGATGTTGAAAGCTGACGGGCCGAAGCCCGTGTCGATATCGACCAGCAGCGGCAAATCGCACACGTCGGTGATACGACGCACATCGATCAATACGTCGTCCAGGGTGTTGATACCCAGATCCGGCAGCCCCAGCGACCCGGCCGCGACCCCACCACCGGAAAGATAGATGGCCTTGAAACCGGCGCGCTTGGCCAGCAGTGCATGGTTGGCATTGATGGCACCGACGACTTGCAGCGGCTGTTCACTGGCGATCGCATCGCGAAAGCGCCGGCCTGGCGTGCTCTGACTCATGACGTTCCTCGGGATTTCACGGTGGAAGGATGGGCGCCTTGATAGTGACGCTCGATATTGCGTCTGGATGCACCGATGTGACGACGCATCAGCAGCTCTGCCAGTTCGCCGTCACGATCGGCGATGGCATCGAGAATACGGTGGTGTTCGGCGAACGCCTGGGGTGGGCGGTTGGGCGTGGCGGAAAACTGGATGCGGTACATGCGCACCAGTTGATAGAGCTCGCCGCAGAGCATCTTCACCAGGGTACGGTTGCCGCTGCCGTGGATGATCCGATAATGGAAGTCGAAATCCCCTTCCTGCTGGTAGTAGCCCACGCCAGCCTGGAAGGCCTCATCGCGCTCGTGGGTATCCAGCACGCGGCGCAGATCGTCGATCTCGGCTTCGCTCATGCGCTCGGCAGCTAGGCGACAGGCCATGCCCTCGAGCGATTCACGGATTTCGTAGAGCTCGATCAGCTCGTCACGGTCGAGCGATACCACTCGCGCGCCAACGTGAGGAATACGCACCAGCAGGCGCTGCCCCTCAAGGCGATGAATCGCCTCGCGCAGCGGGCCCCGACTGATCCCGTAGGTGCGCGCCAGTTCGGGTTCGGAGATTTTGCTGCCGGGGGCGATCTCGCCTTTCACGATGGCCGCCTGGATACGGCGAAATACCTGTTCGGAGCGAGTCTCCGCATCCTGCTCGGCGGTCAGGGCAAACACACTTGACTCCCGCATATTGTCGACACATCGATAGAATTTCGTTCAGCAACGATAGATAAAAAGCCATGAACACACAAATCAAAAATCGCATTGTCGACAATAGGCCCAGCACTGCCATAAGCGCGACCAATAACAGGCAGACATAGAAAGGCGGAAAACCGTCTGTCACCACGGAAAAACCCCATGTTAGAATGCGCGCCATCCATGCCTGGACGGGGTGTCTCAGGGCGCCTGCTAGACTCCAAGCCAGCGAACGGCGGCCCTGCCCGAGATTCGCTCTACCGATCGCGATCCACCCGACAGGATTTATGAGACTCAAGCCCCTTCCCCTGCTTTTCTGCCTATTGCTCCTGCCCGGCTTCGCCGTGGCAGCGGACAAGACCATCTACGGCCTGAACGAATACGTCAGCCTCGACATCGACGTGGAGGTGGCCGCCAAGCTCGATACCGGCGCCCAGACCGCTTCGCTCAGCGCTCGTGACATCGAACGCTTCAAGCGTGACGGCGAGCGCTGGGTGCGGTTCTATCTGGCCATCGACGATGCCCATGCGCACCCGATCGAACGTCCATTGGCGCGCATCAGCAAGATCAAGCGGCGAGCCGGCGATGTCGATTCGGATGACGAGAAGACCTACACCGCGCGCCCGGTCGTCGAGCTGGACGTCTGCATGGGCGGGGTCAGGCGCCAGATCGAGGTGAACCTTACCGATCGTAGCGCCTTTCAATACCCGCTACTGATCGGCTCCGATGCGCTCAAACGCTTCGACGCCCTGATCGACCCAAGTTTGAAATACGCAGCAGGGAAACCTGCCTGTACCACCGCAAAATCCGGCGAGTAATCCCATGCGCTCTCTCACCCTGCACCTGAAAGTCCTCATCACCATCCTGGTGAGCCTGGGGATCGCGATTACGGCCTATCAGATATTCGTGCTTGGCATTCCGGTCAGCAGCGACGAGACCGATGACCTGTGGAACATCGACACCCGCGTTGAATTCCAGGCCAATGGTCGTGACCCGATCAAGCTGCAGATGTTCGTGCCGCCCCTGAATCAGGATTACGTCAGCCTCAACGAGAGCTTCATCTCCAACAACTATGGTGTGAGCGTCAACCGTGCCGACAGCAACCGCAAGGTGACCTGGTCGGCGCGCCGTGCCAGCGGCAAGCAGACTCTTTATTACCGTCTGGTGCTGACCAAGCGCTACAGCGGCGAGCAGGCCAAGGCCAAAGGGCCGATCTTCCGTGACAGCATTCCGGTAGAAGGTCCCGAGAAGATCGCGGCAGAAGCGCTGCTGGCGCCGATTCGCCAGCACTCGGCCGACGTCGAGACCTTCATCAGCGAGACCATCAAGCGCGTCAACAACACCAATGACGACAACGCCAAGCTGCTGCTCGGCGGCGATGCCTCGACGACCAAGAAGGCCCAGGCCGTCGAACTGCTGCTGTCCATCGCCCACGTACCGATGGAGCGCGTACACACCATTCGCCTGGCAGCCGACATTCAGCAGAGCCCGGAGCTTTGGCTGCGCAGCTTCAACGGCGACCGCTGGCTGTACTTCAACCCGGAAACCGGGGAGCAAGGCCTGCCGAGCGATCGCCTGGTCTGGTGGACGGGTGACGAGCCGCTGGTCACCCTCGATGGCGGCCGTCAGGCAACCACCACCTTTACCCTCAACAACAGCGAGATGAACGCCATCCGCCTCGCTCAGCTGACCGACGAGAACACCGACGCCGACTTCCTGGAGTATTCGCTGTACGGCCTGCCGCTGCAGACCCAGCAGACCTTCATGATCATGGTGATGATCCCCATCGGCGTGCTGGTCATCCTGATCCTGCGCAACCTCGGCGGCCTGCAGACCCTGGGTACCTTCACCCCGGTGCTGATCGCCCTGGCCTTCCGTGAGACCCAGCTGGGCTTCGGCATCTTCCTGTTCACGGTAATCACCGCTCTCGGCCTCTCGCTGCGCTCCTATCTGGAGCACCTGAAGCTGCAGATGCTGCCACGCCTGTCGGTGGTATTGACCTTCGTGGTCGTGCTGATCGCCACCATCAGCCTGTTCAGTCACAAGCTCGGCCTGGAACGCGGCCTGTCCGTGGCGCTGTTCCCGATGGTGATCCTGACCATGACCATCGAGCGTCTGTCGATCACCTGGGAGGAACGTGGCGGTGGTCATGCCTTCAAGGTCGCCATCGGCACCCTGTTCGCCGCCACCATCGCGCACCTGCTGATGAGCGTGCCGGAACTGGTCTACTTCGTCTTCACCTTCCCGGCAATTCTGCTGATTCTGGTGGGCTTCATGCTGGCGATGGGTCGCTACCGCGGCTACCGCCTGACCGAACTGTTCCGCTTCAAAGCCTTCCTGAAGGATTGAGCCAATGCTAGGTCTCTGGAAAACCTGGAAGGCCCTTGAAGCCAAAGGCATCATGGGCATCAACCGACGCAATGCGGACTACGTGCTGAAGTACAACAAACGGCACCTGTACCCCATCGTCGACGACAAGATCATCACCAAGGAGCGGGCGATTCAGGCCGGCATTCACGTGCCGGAAATGTACGGGGTGATCTCCACCGAGAAGGAAATCGACAACCTCGACAAGATCATCGGCGAGCGCAGCGATTTCGTCGTCAAGCCGGCCCAGGGTGCCGGCGGAGACGGCATTCTGGTGATCGCCGACCGCTTCGAGGATCGCTTCAAGACGGTGTCGGGCAAGATCGTCAGCCACTCCGAAATCGAGCAGCAGATCTCCAGCATCCTCTCGGGGCTTTACTCCCTCGGCGGACACCGCGATCGTGCCCTGATCGAATACCGGGTGACCCCGGACGCCATCTTCAAGAGCATCAGCTACGAAGGCGTGCCGGATATCCGCATCATCGTGCTGATGGGCTATCCGGTGATGGCCATGCTGCGCCTGCCGACCCGCCAGTCGGGCGGCAAGGCCAACCTCCACCAAGGCGCCATCGGCGTCGGCGTGGATCTGGCAACCGGCGTGACCCTGCGCGGCACTTGGCTGAACAACAAGATCACCAAGCACCCGGACACCACCAACGCGGTGGACGGCGTGCAGTTGCCGAACTGGGATGGCTTCATGAAGCTCGCCGCCGGCTGCTACGAGCTGTGCGGCCTGGGCTACATTGGCGTGGATATGGTGCTGGACCAGGACAAGGGCCCGCTGATTCTCGAGCTCAACGCCCGCCCCGGCCTGAACATCCAGATCGCCAACGATTGCGGCCTGACCCATCGCGCCCATGCGGTGGAGGCTCGCCTGGAAGAACTGGCCGCCAAGGGCATCCAGGAAAACGCCGAAGAGCGCACGCGCTTCTCTCAGGAACTGTTCGGCCACGTTCCAGTGGCTGAAATCTGAGCCCTGCCCTGCTGCCGACGCCCGTCGGCAGCAGGCAATCCTGTTACAGACTCAGCTGACGATTGGACGCCTTGAGGAACTCGTTCTTCAGGTCCGCGTATGTGTGCACGGCCGGGAACTGCGGAAATTCACGGATCACGTTTTCCGGCGCATGGAACAGGATGCCGGCATGGGCCTCGCTGAGCATGGTGGTGTCATTGTAGGAGTCGCCGGCTGCGATCACACGGTAGTAGAGGCTCTTGAAGGCCAATACCGATTGACGCTTGGGATCCTTCTGTCGCAGTTGGTAGTCCACGACACGGTCGGTCTCGTCGGTGATCAGGCGATGGCACAGCAGGGTCGGAAAGCCCAATTGACGCATCAGCGGCTGAGAGAACTCATAGAAGGTGTCCGAAAGGATCACCACCTGGAAACGCTCGCGCAGCCAGTCGACGAATTCGACGGCGCCCTCCAGCGGCTCGAGCGTGGCGATCACTTCCTGGATATCCGAGAGTTTCAGACCATGCTCGTCGAGGATACGCAGGCGCTGCTTCATCAAGACATCGTAGTCGGGAATGTCCCGGGTGGTCGCCTTGAGGGATTCGATTCCAGTCTTCTCGGCGAAGGCGATCCAGATCTCGGGGACCAGTACCCCTTCCAGATCGAGGCAAGCGATTTCCACGGCACACTCCTACGTTGGGCTTGAAAGTTGCCGGCAACTTTACAGAAGCCAAGGCACCTTGACGATACGGCCGCCGCCCAGCACGCAGATTTGCTACCATCGCCACTCTCATCCACATGCTCTGGAGCCCGCAATGGATCTCGACCTGGACAGACTCAACGCCGAATTCGCCAATCAGCCGGAAAAGCTGATCGAGTGGGCGATCGGCCTGGGTAAACCAGCGATCTGCACCACCAACTTCCGCCCGTTCGAGGCCGTCATCCTGCACATGGTCAGCCAGGCCAAGGCCGACATCCCGATCGTGTGGATGGACAGCGGCTACAACACCGACGCCACCTACAGGTTCGCTGACGAAGTGACCCGCCAGCTCGGCCTCAACCTGATCACCTACCTGCCCAAGCGCAGCCGCGCTCACCGCGAAGCCATCGACGGCCCGACACCGGCACTGGATGATCCGCGCCATGCGGCGTTCACCGAAGAGGTCAAGCTGGAGCCCTTCGCCCGTGCGCTGCGCGAAACCGCACCGAGCGTCTGGTTCACGGCGCTGCGCGCCACCGACACGGCCGTGCGCGCACAGATGCAGCCGGTCAGCATCAACCCGGATGGCCTGATCAAGGTCGCGCCGCTGCTGCACTGGTCGTCCAAGGACCTGTATCAGTACCTTACCGCCCACGGTCTGCCGAACAACTTCGACTACTTCGACCCCACCAAGGGCGAAGACAACCGTGAGTGCGGCCTGCACCTGAGCCACTGATCTCGGCACGCAAGAAAATGGCGCCCACGGGCGCCATTTTCGTTTGCCACAGCGATCAGTGCAGCGGCAGTTCCACGCCCTTGAACAGCTCTTCGAGCTCGACCTTGTTGTGGCACTGCACGGCCTTGGCCAGAACGTCTCGGGTCAGGTGCGGGGCGAACTTCTCGATGAAGTCGCACATGAAGCCACGCAGGAAGGTGCCACGACGGAAGCCGATCTTGGTCACGCTGGACTCGAACAGTTCACTGGCATCGAGCACCACGAGGTCCGGGTCGAGGGTCGAATCGACGGCCATCTTGGCCACGATGCCGACACCGAGGCCAAGGCGTACGTAAGTCTTGATCACGTCGGCGTCGGCCGCGGTGAACACCACCTTGGGGGTGAGGCCGCGATGACTGAATGCTTCGTCGAGCTTGGAACGACCGGTGAAACCGAAGGTGTAGGTAACGATCTCGTGCTCGGCCAGTGCCTCCAGGGTCAGCTTGGGCAACTTCGCCAATGGATGCCCCTGAGGCACGATCACGCAGCGATTCCAGCGATAACAAGGCATCATCACCAGATCGTTGAACAGCTCGAGACCTTCGGTGGCGATGGCGAAATCGACGGTGCCGTCGGCGGCCATCTCGGAAATCTGCGTCGGCGTGCCCTGATGCATGTGCAGGGCGACTTCCGGGTACTGCTTGATGAAACTGCTGATCACCGGCGGCAGCGCATAACGTGCCTGGGTGTGAGTGGTCGCGATGGACAGCGTGCCCTTCTTCTCGTTGGAGAACTCCTGGGCGATCTGCTTGATGCTCTCGACCTTGCGCAGGATCTCACCGGCCGTGGTGATGATCCGCTCACCCGCTGGAGTGACGCGCGTCAGGTGCTTGCCGCTGCGGGCGAAGACTTCCACGCCCAACTCGTCCTCGAGCAGACGAATCTGCTTGCTGATACCCGGCTGCGAGGTATAGAGGCTCTGCGCCGTGGCCGAGACGTTGAGGTCATGGTGCGCGACTTCCCAGATGTAGCGCAATTGCTGAAGCTTCATATAAATCCCTCAAAGCGGATAGGCAGCCTGATCGTCGGCTCGATATATAACCATATTAATGGTTGAGACAGTAAATATAGATTTTTTATTCGGTTCGCGCGGCGATCATTCGTAACGAGAGCGGTGTTGCAACATGGGCACCAGATACACCGGCACATCGGACAATTGCAGCAATCTCGACGCCGTCCTGCCCATCGGTACCTCCAGCGCTGCGCCATGGCTGTGACTGCCTACGACCAGCAGATCCACACCGAGTTTCTGCGCCTCCTCGAGAATGGAGATCGGTGGATCGCCCCGCAGCACTCGCACGGAGCCGATCAGGTCGAGGTCATCACGGTTGTCGCCCAGCTCATCGCGAAAGCCCTCGAGCACACGCAGCTCGATGCTGTTCATCACCGTATCCAGCCCGGTGCTGCGCAATTCCTTGAGACGCGCCTCGTCCACATAGGTTTGCAGGACCGACTCGGCAAACAGCCCCATCGGCTCGACCACGTGCACCACGTAGAGGCGCGCCTTGAAGCTGCGGGCCATGGCCAGCGCGTGCTGCAAGACATAAGGTGCATAAAGGCCGAGATCGGTTGCATAGAGAATCGAGCGAATCATGGGGCCTCCCCGACTGCCGACACGGCGGCGCCTCGCTTGAGCTTAGCAGCAGCTTTCACAAGTGGGTGGCGGGCAGTCGTTTAGTATTAATGACTAGGGGCTATCGCTCTGATGGAAGCCGTGAATCAGGGCAGTTCCTGGGGCTCGCGGCCAAGCGCCTCGTCTATGGCATGGTGCAGTTCGACAGCGGCGAGCCGGCTGTGCAGCGGGCCATGGAAGCCCCCATCACGAACCAGAAACATGGCTGGCAGATGGAACACGTCATAGCGTTGAACCAGACCGTTGTTGTCACCCGCATCGATCCACGCCAGTCGATCGACAGGCACGGAAAACAACGGCAGCCGCTCACGCGCATAACGGCAGGCGGCACACCCGGGACTGGTGAAGATCACCAGTGAAATCCCCGGCAGGCTCAGTAATCGCTGATCGGCATCAAAATCCGACAGTTCCAATTCAGTGGCTATACTGGTCCGGGCACTATCCATTTGCTGGCAGCCAGAGTGGTCTTTCATGCGTCGCTTTCTTCGTCATAACAGTGATCTGCCGGTGGAATTGCGATTACGCAGGCAAGCCCCCAACCCGTGGCAACGCCTCGACAATATCGGCCTCGGTGGCGCGGCCTGCCACTCGACCCGTCCCATTTCGCAAGGAACTGCGGTGGAGCTGCACATTCCGCTGTTGGGTGAGCAGGCATCCTACCCCGGCCTCGTCGCCTGGTGCAGCAAACAGTCCGATGCCTATCTGGTCGGCGTCGCCTTCAGTGGCCACGACACCGGGCTGCGCGCCTACATGGTCGAACAGGTGTGTCGTATCGAACAATACCGCAGGCACCGCGAGCAGCAGGTCGGTCAGGCACTCCCGCTGGAGCTCATCGCCAAGGAATGGCGGGAGCAGCACGCTGCCAGTTTTAGCGCTCCTGCGTCCTAAATTTCATTGTCTAGCCGGGCGCTAACGCGCTAAGGTTCGGCTTCCCCGCTGTGCCCATAATGCTGTGCCCGCTGCACGGGGATCGCTGGCGGCCGGCTCCCGTGACCCGATGACGCAATTGATGAAAAGCACGATGGCTGATTTACCGATTAACGACCTTAACGTCGCCTCCAACGAAACCCTGATCACCCCCGAGCAGATCAAGCTCGAGATTCCGCTGACCGAGAGTGCTCAACGCACGGTTTCCGCAGGCCGCCAGGTAGTGCGCGACATCCTCGACGGCAAGGATCACCGCCTGTTCGTGGTCGTCGGCCCCTGCTCCATCCACGACATCAAGGCGGCTCATGAATACGCCGAGCGCCTGAAGGTTCTGGCCGAAGAGGTTTCCGACACCCTGTATCTGGTGATGCGCGTCTACTTCGAGAAGCCACGCACCACCGTCGGCTGGAAGGGCCTGATCAACGATCCGTACCTCGACGACTCGTTCAAGATCCAGGATGGCCTGCATATCGGTCGCAAACTGCTGCTCGACCTCGCGGAAATGGGCCTGCCCACCGCCACCGAAGCGCTGGACCCGATCTCGCCGCAGTACCTGCAGGATCTGATCAGCTGGTCCGCCATTGGCGCGCGCACCACCGAATCCCAGACACACCGCGAAATGGCTTCGGGCCTGTCGTCGGCCGTCGGCTTCAAGAACGGCACCGACGGCGGCCTTACCGTCGCCATCAACGCCCTGCAATCGGTTTCCAGCCCACACCGCTTCCTGGGCATCAACCAGCAGGGCGGCGTCTCGATCGTCACCACCAAGGGCAACGCCTACGGTCACGTGGTGCTGCGCGGTGGCAACGGCAAGCCGAACTATGATTCGGTCAGCGTGGCCATCTGCGAACAGGAACTGAACAAGGCCGGTATCCAGCCGAACATCATGGTCGACTGCAGCCACGCCAACTCCAACAAGGACCCGGCCCTGCAGCCTCTGGTGATGGACAACGTCGCCAATCAGATCCTCGAAGGCAACCAGTCGATCGTCGGTCTGATGGTCGAAAGCCATCTGGGCTGGGGCAGCCAGTCGATCCCCAAAGACCTGCAGCAGCTCAAGTACGGTGTTTCGATTACCGACGCCTGCATCGATTGGGAAAGTACCGAGAAGACCCTGCGCAGCATGCACGTCAAACTCAAGGACGTACTGCCCAAGCGCAGGCGCGGCTAACCAGGCGCAGCAATGAAAACGCCGGGCAGATGCCCGGCGTTTTCGTTCGCAGTGCCTGCGTTCAGCGCTGTTCGGTGGAGCCTTCGAGGCGTGCCATGTAACGCTCCACGTAGGAGCAGGACGGAATCACCGTGTAGCCCATGCGCTCGGCGTAGTCGAGGGCCGTTTTGGTGAGGGCTGCCGCGATGCCGCGCCCACGCAGCGAGTTGGGAACGAAAGTCCGATAGATATCCAGCGTCTGTTTACCCAGGTCCATGTACGAGAGGTAAGCGCGATCACCATCCACTGTGGTCTCGAACTGGTGACCAGCAAGGTCATGGTGAATGGACAGTGGCTCGCTCATTACTACTCCTCTCGATTGGGTCGGACATCGACATCCGGCCATTGTGGCCTGCGCACATCCGGTAACAATAGGATATAAAGCCATTCTAGATGATAAAGGGCAAGGCGAAATCCGTACTGGCCGCACCTGGCAAATCGATCAGAGTGATTCGTCCATCGTTCACCTTGCACATTCGTTGAACAAGCGAGCAATGCCGCGAACTCCGTTAATTGCCGGCAAGCGCGGCAGGCGTAAAAAAACCGGAACCCTTGCTCGTCGTCCGTTTACTTACTAAAAGTTACAGGTAGTATGTACGCCGGTCATTTTCCGGGTTCGGGATGTGGCTTCAACAAGCAAAAAACTTACCCCAAGGGGAACACGATGAACAACGTTCTGAAATTCTCTGCTCTGGCTCTGGCCGCAGTTCTGGCTACCGGTTGCAGCAGCGTTACCAAAGAAACCGAAGCCCGCCTGACTGCAACCGAAGACGCAGCAGCTCGCTCGCAAGCCCGTGCCGACGAAGCCTACCGCAAGGCTGACGAAGCGCTGGCCGCTGCTCAGAAGGCTCAGCAAACTGCTGACGAAGCCAACGAGCGCGCTCTGCGTATGCTGGAAAAAGCCAGCCGCAAGTAATAGCCCCAGGGCTAACGAAAAAACCGGCCCAATGGCCGGTTTTTTCGTTGCTGCAGCACTCGCCGTACTGGCGCCTCTGGAGCAGCCGCTGAACAACAACGGTCGCTCGATGGCTGACCACCTCAGAGAGCCGGTGACTGCGCCTGAATGACGCCATCACGCGGCGCGGCAATCTCGATCGGCAACCCATCCTGTGCAGCCACCACGTCACGCACCACAGCCCAATCCAGATTCTGCGCGTTCAGATCACTGCGCTTGATCAGCGCATTGACCACCGCCGCATGCTGGTCACCGAGCACAGCGCCCTCTTCCGCCTCCAGCGGCGCATGGGCTTCGAGATAGACCTTGCCGTTGCTCACGCCAAACTTGTAGGGCTCGTCGATGATGCGCACCGGCGTGCCAACCGGCACCTTGCCAGCCAGTTCTAGCACGTTGTTGTTGAGCATGCGGAAACAGCCATGGCTGACTCGCATGCCGATACCGAATTTCTTGTTCGAACCATGGATCAGGTAACCCGGCACCGAAAGCGACATTTTGTAGGGCCCCAGCGGATTGTCCGGACCTGGCGGCACGTAACTGGGCAATGGATCACCGTCAGCGGCGTGTTCATCGCGGATCGATTGCGGTGGGTACCAGCCGGGGTTCGGTGTTTTCGCAGTGATGCGCGCGTCGGTAACCGGCGAGCTCCAGCCCTCACGACCGATTCCCAGCGGGTAGGTGTAGACGACGTTCTGGCCTTTCGGAAAATAGTAAAGACGGTACTCGGCGAGGTTGATGACGATGCCTTCACGCGGCCCCGGCGGCAGGATGAAACGCGTCGGCAGCACGATATCCGTGCCCTCGCCCGGCAACCAGGCATCGACACCGGGGTTGGCGGCGACCATTTCCAGATAACCCAGATCATTGGCGGTACCGATATCGGCGAAGGTGTCTTCGTAGCGCGCCTTGATCACCTGAATCTCGCCCACCACATCCTCGCCAGGCGGCGGCAGCGGCAATTCCATCGCGACAGTAGAACCTGCCAGACAGAAAGCACTCAACGACAGACAGCGAGCGAGAGCTGAAACGCGCGGCGACATGCAGGAAACCCTTGAGGTTGGAAATGATGGTGAGGCGTGAAGTGTATACCGCTGCCCGGCTCAGCGCCCCGGCCAGGCCGGGCGATCTCCGCGCCGTTGCGCCTCGAGCGTCGCCCGGCACGCCGGACACAGCCGCCGATCCTGCAACATCTCCCGCTGCAGATCGCGCCACAGCGGCTGCGCAGGCAGCAGGCCGCCACATAGCGTGCGGTCGGCATAGCCACCGAGCTCCAACTGCCGAGCGACCAGGTGCACCCGAACCTCACGGCAGGCGAACAGATCGAGCTGTTCGTCAGGCTCGATCAGTTGATAGGCGTACAGAGACCAGACGGGTCGCAGCATTGGGGGCTCCAGGGCGGGGGCGCCACATTAGCCGAAACTCCGCCAGTGGAAAAGCCCGTCAGAGCAACGGTTTCAGGGTGGGCCAAACATTCTCCAGCAGCATCGGCTGCGCCTCCACGGCGGGATGCACGCCATCGTCCTGCATCAGCGTGTCGACACCACCCACCCCCTCGAGAAGAAATGGCACCAGTGGCACATCCTTCTCTGCCGCCAGGTCGTCGTACACCTTGGCAAAAGCGCTGGTATAGCGCTCCCCGTAGTTGGGCGGAATGCGCATCCCCAGCAACAGTACCTTGGCGCCAGCCTCGCGGGACGCATCGATCATCGACGCAAGATTCTGTTGCAATTGGCTTGGAGGCAGCCCGCGCAAGCCATCATTGCCCCCCAGCTCCACCACAACCAGATCCGGCTTGTGCTCTGCAAGCAGCGCCGGCAGCCGCGCGGCACCGCCAGCACTGGTGTCGCCGCTGATCGAGGCATTCACCAGTCGATGCTCGAAACCCTCGCTCTGCAGGCGCTCATCGAGCAGATGAACCCAGCCCTGGCGGGTATCCATGCCAAAAGCCGCACTGATACTATCGCCGACGACCAGTACGGTCCCCGCCTGCGCCATCTGTACCGCAATCTGTCCCAACAGCAGCAGGCCGAGAACGGTCCCCTTCCATATCGCACGCATCGGATTCCTCATGAGCTCAAGCATTCTGTCTGCGCGGAACCTTAACAAAGTGGTTTCCAGCGCGGAAGGCGAGTTGACCATCCTGCACGACCTTTCACTGGAATTGGAAAAAGGTGGCAGTCTGGCCATCGTCGGTAGCTCGGGATCTGGCAAATCCACCCTGCTTGGCCTGCTGGCCGGGCTCGACCTGCCAAGCAGCGGGCGCATCCTGCTGGCCGATAACGATCTGGGCAGCCTGGGCGAGGATGAGCGCGCCCGTGTGCGTGCCGAGCACGTCGGCTTCGTGTTCCAGTCCTTTCAGTTGCTCGACAGCCTCAATGCGCTGGAGAACGTCATGCTGCCGCTGGAGCTCGAAGGTCGAAGCGATGCCCGCCAGCGCGCCACGCAACTGCTCGAGCGGGTCGGCCTGGGCGCACGTCTGACCCATACTCCGCGCCAGCTATCTGGTGGTGAACAGCAGCGGGTCGCCATCGCCCGCGCCTTTGCTGCCGATCCGGATGTGCTGTTCGCCGATGAGCCCACCGGCAACCTGGACAGCCACACCGGCGAGCGGATCAGCGACCTGCTGTTCGAGCTCAATCAGGAGCGTGGCGCCACCCTGGTACTGGTCACCCACGATGAACGCCTGGCGGCCCGCTGCCAGCGCCTGATCCGTCTGGAGGGTGGCCACCTCGTGGCACCGGTGAACGCCTGATGAAATCCCTGTCCTTCTTCAGCCTGCTGTCGCTCGCAGGCCGGCAACTGCTGCGCGATGCACGTGCCGGCGAGTTGCGCGTGCTGTTCTTCGCCTTGCTGATCGCCGTCGCGTCGAGTACCGCCATCGGCTATTTCGGCGCTCGCCTGAATGAAGGCATGAGCTTGCGTGCGACCGAGTTCCTCGGTGCCGACCTGATTCTGCGCGGCAGCGCGCCGGCATCTGCCGAGCAGATCGACGCAGGCACGTCACGGGGTCTGGAACACGCCCAGGTGGTCGAGTTCTCCAGCGTGATCGCCAGCGACGAAGGCATCCAGCTGGCCAGCGTCAAAGCTGCCGGCAATGGCTACCCGTTGCGCGGCGAACTGAAGAGCGCTGCCGAGCCCTACGCCGAGGAGGCTGTGAGCCAGGGTCCACGCCCGGGTGAGGTCTGGGCCGAGGCGCGCCTGCTGGCTGCCCTGAATCTGAAAACCGGGGACGACATCGAAGTCGGCGCCAAGACACTGCGCCTGACCCGCGTCCTGACCTACCTGCCGGATGAAGCCGGCGACTTCTACAGCCTGACGCCCCATGTGCTGATGCACCTGGACGACCTGCCCGCCACCCGCGTGGTGCAACCAGGCAGTCGAGTCCGCTACATCGAACAATGGAATGGCTCGAGCGACGCCCTGGCCAGCTACCGCCAGGCCCTCGAACCAGACCTGGCCGCCCACCAGCGCTTCGATGACGCCCGCGATGGCAGCCGCAGCGTCGGCAGTGCCCTCGATCGCGCCGAACGCTATCTGAATCTGGCCAGCCTGGCCGCCGTTCTGCTGGCCGGGGTCGCCGTGGCGTTGTCCGCTGCGCGCTTCGCCAGCCGTCGCTTCGACGCCAGCGCCTTGCTGCGCTGCCTGGGCTTGTCACGTCGCCAGGCACTTGGCCTGTTCAGTCTGCAACTGGCGATTCTCGGCCTGGTCGCCAGCCTCAGCGGTGCCCTGCTCGGCTGGCTCGCCCAACAGTTGCTGTTCCAACTGCTGCAGGGTTTGCTGCCGACACAGATTCCACCCGGCGGCTTGTGGCCGGCGCTGGCCGGCATCGCCACGGGCCTGGTGGCACTGGCCGGTTTCGCCCTGCCGCCTTTGGCCGCTCTCGGCCGTGTGCCGCCACTGCGCGTGCTGCGTCGCGACATGCTGCCGGTGCCAGCCAGCTCCTGGCTGGTGTACGGCACCGCCCTGCTCGCCCTCGGGCTGATCATGTGGCGCCTGAGTCTGGATTTGCCATTGACCCTGGCACTGCTCGGCGGCGGCCTGGTCACTGCGCTACTGCTCGGCGGTCTGTTGCTGCTCGGCTTGCAGAGCCTGCGCCGCCTCTTGGCTCGCGCCTCGCTGCCGTGGCGCCTGGGGCTCGGCCAACTGCTGCGCAGGCCTCTGGCTGCCGCGGGGCAATCCCTGGCCTTCGGCCTGATCCTGCTGGCCATGGCTCTGATCGCTCTGCTGCGCGGCGAACTGCTGGACACCTGGCAGGACCAATTGCCTGCCGATGCCCCCAACCATTTCGCACTGAATGTACTGCCTGCCGAGCGGGACGCGTTCGCCGCACGCCTGGAGCAGTTGTCCCCCCACCCCGCGCCGCTCTACCCGGTGGTGCCGGGCCGATTGGTGATGGTCAACGGCGATCCGGTTCGTCAGTACGTCAGCAAGGACTCCCGTGGCGAGCGCGCGGTACGTCGCGACCTTAGCCTGACCTGGGGCGCCGACCTGCCGGAGGGCAATACCCTCACCGCGGGCCAGTGGTGGACAGGCGACAAGAGCCAGGAACTGCCCGGCGTATCGGTGGAAGACGAGTTGGCGGAAAGCTTGCAGATCAAGCTGGGCGACCGGCTGACGTTCACCGTGGGTGGCGTCAACCGCGATGCGCTGGTGACCAGCCTGCGTGAAGTCGACTGGAACAACTTCCAGCCCAACTTCTTCATGATCTTCGAGCCTGGCACCTTGCAGGATCTGCCTGTTACCTACCTGACCAGCTTCTACCTGCCGCCACAGCAGGAGCGGCAACTGGTCGAGCTGTCGCGCGCATTCCCGTCGGTCACCCTGCTGCAGGTAGAGGCGCTGCTCAATCAACTGCGCAGCATCCTCGCCCAGGTCACCATCGCCATCGAGTTCGTCCTGCTGTTCGTCCTGGCGGCTGGCCTGGCCGTGCTGTTCGCCGGCCTGCAATCGACGCTGGATGAACGCATTCACCAGGGCGCCCTGTTACGCGCTCTGGGTGCGGAACGCAAGCTGCTGATCCAGGCACGCCGCGCCGAGTTCGGCCTGCTCGGTGCAACCAGCGGCCTGCTGGCGGCCCTGGGTTGTGAACTGGTCAGCTTCCTGCTCTACCGCTACGCCTTCCAGATGGCCTGGCAACCGCATCCGTGGCTGCTGTTGCTGCCGCTGATCGGCGCGCTGCTGGTCGCCACCGCAGGCGTTCTCGGCACGCGGCGCTCGCTCGATGCCAGCCCTCTCACCGTTCTGCGCGAGGGTTGATAGACTGCGCATCCGCACCAGACCGAGCCCAGCATGAGCCGATACCGCCCACCCCGCGCCGCCGGAACGCCCCTCATCACCCCCGAAGGTGAGGCGCGTCTGCGCGCAGAGCTGCACGAACTCTGGCACGTACGCCGCCCCGAGGTGACGCGCTCGGTCAGCGAGGCAGCTGCCCAGGGTGACCGCTCCGAGAACGCGGAATACACCTACGGCAAGAAAATGCTGCGGGAAATCGACAGCCGCGTGCGCTTTCTCACCAAGCGCCTGGAAAAGCTCAAGGTGGTCGATACCCGCCCGAGCGACCCGGACAAGGTCTACTTCGGCGCCTGGGTGACCCTGGAAGATGAAGACGGCAACGCCTCGTGCTACCGCATCGTCGGCCCCGACGAACTCGACCTGAAGCTCAACCTGATCAGCATCGACTCACCGCTTGCGCGGGCGCTGATCGGCAAGGGTCTGGACGCCGAAGTGCGCGTGGAAACGCCAACCGGCGACAAGTACTGGTACATCATCACCATCGACTATCCGTAGTCAGCGCAGGGTGATCAGCCCCTGTCGGGCGATACGCGTCAGTTGGCCCAGCGCCTCGGCACTCGGGCGCTGCAGCACCGCGAAATCGAAGCTGTCGGCGGCGAAGCGTTGCAGCGATTCGCCGTGTTCGGCGAACTGCACGAGAAAGGCGCGACGCCCCTCACGGCGACTCGGCCAGCCATCGAGGTAGCGCAACAGGGTTGGCTGGTGGGTACCACCTAGCAGGATGCGCGGGTTACGCCGCAGCAGGCCGGAAGTGATGGGTGCGATACGAATCTGGGTGGCCTGTGGGCAGGTCATGGGTGTTGTCTCCGCCTCGAAAATCCCGCTGGGCAGCGGTGAGAGGCAACACCGAACCAGCGCTTTAGCGGAATTTCGAGAGTCGTTGAAGAGTCTCTGAGGCGCCCCGCAAGTAGCTGTTTAAATCGGCGCAGACGTCAATCCTAGAGAGTTGCGGATCGCCCTGTCAATAACGAAGAAAGCCCGCATCAGCGGGCTTTTCAGCGATTCTCGTCGTTTAACCGGCGATGCGCTTGTCGACAGACAGACGGCCAGCGCCTTCGATCAGCAGTGCCAGCGTAGCGGCCATCAGCGCCAGGGCGAATTCATAGCCGTTGTCGCTCATGAAGAAACCGTTACCGATGTGCACGGAGAAGATGGCCACCAACAGGGTGAAGGTCAGTACCGCCGCAGCGGGGCGCACCAGCAAGCCGATAATCAGCGCCAGACCACCGAAGAACTCGGCACTACCGGCCATCAACGCCATCAGGTAGCCGGGCGCCAGGCCGATGCTTTCCATCCACTGCGCGACACCCGCCAGGCCGTAACCGCCGAACCAGCCGAACAGTTTCTGCGCGCCATGGGCCACGAAGGTGATGCCGACCAGCACCCGCAGGATGGTCAGGCCATAGCCTGCACGAGTGGCTGCCAGGGATTTGATGAGTGCGATCATGGGGCGATTCCTTTGCTATGTGAGTGAGATGGCGCCATATTAATTTAATTATCAAATATGAATACCGAATAAAACCGCTAAAACAAATCGAACCAATCGATCACTTACGCATGCTCACTTCCTGCTTTGCAGCAGACTCCAGGGAATAGCGCTCCCGCGCATAGGCCAGGTAGTACTTGTTCACCGCATTGACGTAACTGACCACGCCCATGCCCAGCTCTTCCATGGCGACGCGCTCTACCTGAAAGAACCATTGATCCGGATTCAGGCCACGCCTGCGGGCTTCCGCACGCAGGCTCTGCACCCGCTGCGGACCGAGGTTGTAGCCCGCCAGCACGAAGGCCATACGCTCGCGCTCGTTGAGGCGCGGGCTGTTGAAGAAACCGCGACGAATCTTGGCCAGATACTTGGCGCTGGCCTGCACGTTGTTCTCCACCCGCGTGATATCGCTGACACCGACACTTCGCGCCGCCGCAGGGGTGATCTGCATCAACCCGGTGGCACCGCTGCTGCCCCGCGCACCGGGATTCAGGGTCGACTCCTTGAAAGCCAGAGCGGCCAGCGCCAGCCAATCGAAATCATGCTGTTCGGCATAGCGCTGCAAGACCGGGCGCACGCGCTCGAGGCGTTGCCTTTCGGTGCGTCCCATGGGCGAGTGCACCTTGTAAAGCCGCCGATAGACACGCTGAAAGGCAGCATCCTGATCATCGGGCACCCGGTAGCCTTCCAGAAAGCGATCGACACTGGCGCTGAGCATCGGCGCATCGCGGCGCATGTACCAGCGCATATCGCCCTGATCATCGAGCACCAGATGGCGATCGACCCGCAACTTGGGCATCACCTTGGCCCAACGCTCGGCAATGTGCAGTTCCACGGCAGTGAAGTCGAAGATACCGGCCTGAACCATCTCCAGCACGTCCTCGACGGCGAGCGTCGGATCCACCCACTCGACCACGATGGGCGGCAGCTTGCGCTCCTGGAGTTTCAGGTTGATGCCGTGCAGGGCATCCTTGGCGATGCTCCCCACCGGCAGCGACAGGCTGCGCCCAGCCAGTTGTTCGAGACGCTGATAGCGCCGATTGCCCTGTCGCGCGACGATCACCACCGGCACATCACGGCGAATCGCCTCACTGGCGATGACGCTCGCACCACCCTTGCTGCTGAGCAACTCACCCGGCGCCACCAGGTCACCCTCGCCGCGCTGTAGAGCGGCAAGCAATTGATCCTTGGCTTTGGGAATCATCTTCAGGTGCAGGCTGCGACCATCCCGCGCATTGCGGTTGAGGTACTGCTCCAGGGCACGCAGCCGCTGGTATTCGACACCGATGCTCTGCCCTTTGACCTCACCAGAACTGTTGCGGCTCTGGTTGACCAGTACACGCAGCTCGCCACTCTTGCGAATGCTGGGTAAATCACGAACCGCCGCTGGCTGGGTCACTTCCACCGGGCCGGCAATGCGCGCCACTGCCGAGAGCGGCAGCGAGAGCAACATGCACAGCACAAGAAGGACACGCAACATCGACGCTCCGGAGGCGAAAAACCGGCCGACGGCCAGTGGCGGTCAGCCGAAAGCTGGGCGCGGAGAGTCGCACAGCCGGAGTTCTGACGCCAATAATTGTTGGTTTCACATTACAAAGAACGCACAACTCTTTGTAATCGATAGCTTTTTAGATGCCAAGAAAAGCTCTGTTATGCTGCGGCCTTCAGGTTTCACAGGGTCACACCATGCAACTCATCGACATCGGCGTCAATCTGACCCATGCAAGCTTCAATGACCAGCGCCAGGCCTTGCTCGAAAGAGCCTTCGAGGCGGGCGTCTGCCAACTGGTGTTGACCGGCACCAGTCTGGAGGAAAGCGAGCATGCCCTGGCGCTTTGCCGACAACTGGATGAGAGCGGTGACCGCCTGTTCAGTACTGCTGGTCTGCACCCGCACAACGCGCGGGACTGGAGCAGCGACCACTCGCGAAGCCTGCGTGCCCTGCTGGCCGAGCCTCAGGTACGAGCCGTGGGCGAATGCGGTCTGGATTTCAACCGAGACTTCTCGCCACGCCCGCAGCAGGAAAAAGCCCTGGAAGAGCAGCTCAGCCTGGCGGTGGAGTTGCAGATGCCGGTGTTTCTGCACGAGCGTGACGCTCATCCACGCTTCGCGCAGATCCTGCGTGATTACCGCGATCGCCTGCCAGCCGCAGTCGTGCACTGTTTCACCGGCGAGCGGCGCGCGCTGTTCGATTACCTGGATCTGGATCTGCACATCGGTATCACCGGTTGGATCTGCGACGAGCGTCGCGGCGCCCACCTGCACCCGCTGGTCAGGGAAATTCCCGCTGGCCGCCTGATGCTGGAAAGTGACGCCCCTTACTTGCTCCCCCGCAGCCTCAGACCCAAGCCGAAAAACGGGCGTAACGAACCTGCCTACCTAAGTGAGGTATTGCGCGAGGTGGCCCTGCATCGCCAGGAATCCGTGGCCGAAGTGGCACGACACACCACCGCCTGTGCCCGCGCCTTTTTTGCGCTGCCACCGATCGTCGAGCGAGCTGACGACGAAGAAAATGGATGACCAGCCAACGCGCCCGAGCGACCACCGCCGTTGATCCGGATGCAACCGCACAGCTTTCGAGTCATTGACTCACATCAAGGGATGGACATTTTGCCCGTGGAAGAATGATGGCGCCTTGCTAGCAACCTCATTCATGTCGAGAGCAGAAAAACATGCCCGTCTGGATTCGCGATGTATCCCTGAAACACAAGTTCTGGGCGGTCAACGCCGTCGCCTTCTTCACCACCCTGCTGCTCGTTCTGTTCGCCATGCATCAGGAACAGGACACCTTCGCCCAGGCAGCCCGCGAAGCGGCGCAAAGGCAGGCACGCCTGATCGCCGCCTGGCCGGCCGAGGGCGAACTGCCTGGCAGCGCTGATCTGATCCCGTACACCAGCGGCGAGACACCACGCCTGCCCGGTAACACGAACGCCGGCGCACTGCGCAACACCCACGGTTGGGTCGAGCTCCCCCACGATGGCGTGTTCGGCAGTGATCCGCTGATCGGTGTGCTGATCAGCGCGCGCGGCGGCGATGAACGGGTGGCGATACCGGCATATGGTCGTAGCCTGGCGCAAGTATTCGCCGAGCGTGCCGGCAGCTATGCGCTGGCGGTAGCCCTGCTGATGCTCGCGCTGCTCGGCGCCTCGCAGGTGCTGATCCGCTTTCTGCTCAGCCACCTCAACACCCTCAAGGACGTCATGCTGCACGTGGAGAGGAGCGGCGACCTGTCGGCACGCGTTCCCCTGCAGAGCCGCGACGAAGTCGGGCAGATGGCAGGTGCCTTCAACGCCATGCAGGATGGCTACCAGCGCGTCGTCGACACGGTCATCCAGGCAGCCTCGAGGCTGGATGACGGCACTGCGCGCCTGGCACGGAGCATGAAAGACGTGCGCCAGGGCATGCTCGGTCAACAGAGCGAAACCGACCAGGCCGCAACGGCCATCAACGAGATGTCGACCACCGTGCACCACATCGCCGAGCATGCGGCGACCACGCGCGACCAGTCCCAGACCGCCGACCAGCTCGCGGGCGCCGGCCAGGCCGTGGTCAGTCGCGTCGTACACTCCATCACCGGGCTATCCAGCGGTGTCCAGCAGACGGCCACGATGATTCAGCAGGTCGCGGGCGACAGCCAGAAGATCAGCAGTGTGGTGAACGTCATTCATGGCATCGCCGAACAGACTAACCTGCTGGCACTCAACGCGGCCATCGAAGCGGCCCGCGCTGGCGAGATGGGCCGTGGCTTTGCCGTGGTGGCCGACGAAGTACGCAACCTGGCCAAGCGCGTGCAGGACTCCACCGACGAGATCACCAGCATGATCGGCACCCTGCAGGCAGGCACCCGGGATGCCGTGGAATTCATGCAGGAAAGTACGCTGAAAGCCGACGATTGCGTACAGGCCGCCCATGAAGCCGGCGAGGCGCTGGCTGCGATTACCAGTGCAGTGGCGCAGATGCGTGAAAGCAATACGCAGATTGCCGTGGCCGCCGAGCAGCAGAGTCAGGTGGCCGAGGAGATGACCCGCTCGGTGATCGGCATTCGCGACGTCACCGAACAAACCGTCGAGCAGACCCAGGAGTCGGCCACGACCAGCAGTGAACTGGCAGAACTGGCGGGCGAGCTATCGCGTGCCATCCGCCAACTCAAGCCCTAGGGCATGCTGCCTGGTGGCCGTGAGGCGCTAGCGAGGTTTGGGCAGATAGTACAAAAGCTATCTGCCACATAGGAGGGATCAATTCGCTGCCGGGCCGGCTGCCCCATAGACTGGCTCCATCTGATGCAGGAGACCTTTCATGAGCACGCAAAACGCTACCCTCGCCCACTCGGCCAGCACCGAATCGATCGACATGCCATCGCTGGCCATCGCCCTGCCACTGCTGCTGGTGTCGCTCGCTCTTGCCGGCAGTGGGTCAGGCCCCCTGGCGCTGGTCTTGTCGGGGCTGGGAGCGATTGCAGCCTATGCCCTGGCACGGCAGGCGCTGTTGCCTGCTGCCGCGGCTCAGCCGAACACGGTAACCGTCTGACGACTGATCGCCAGCAGTTCACCGCTGGCGGTCCAGAGTGCCGCAGCGACGTGTCCATAGCCATCACGGGCGTGTTCGATTTGCGCACGATACAGGCACCACTGATCCGAGGTCACCGAGACCAGCGGCTGGATGAACTCGATGGTCCAGGTCAGCGAACTACCTGGCGCAGGCCCCTTGAGCAGAGAAAGCACAGCCGGTGGCCAGGCATCGACCAGTCCCAGCAGATGCGCTTCACCAAGGGTTTCGACACGCTCCTGATCACGGAAGCGTACCCAGCCACCCATCTCCCGCGACTGACTGCCACTGAATGGCAAGCCACCCAGCCCCCAACGCATTGCCAGATGGCGGGTGAATTCCGGGGTGACCTGGGGGATGTAAGGCAGCTCCTGGCTACCTTCCACGGCCTCCAGCACAGGCGCTGGCTGCGCCTCGACGCTGACCGAAGAAGGACGAGGCGCGCCAAAGCTGCCTTGCACCAGAGCCACGACCTCACCGTTCTGTAGCGCGCGCCCCAACACCTGGCTGACGGCCTTGCCCTCGCGCAGCACCTCGGCCTCGAAACAGGTCGCGGTATCAGGCGCGACCGGCGCGACGAAGGTAATCGCCAGCGAACGGGGTGGCCGATCCGCCGCCACCTTGTTGCGCATCACGTCGTACACCAATGCCGCCACCAAGCCCCCGAAACTGGCGCGCCCCTGGCCCCAGTCAGCGGGAATCGACAGCGACTCGGGCGTGCGCCGTACCTGTTCCAGCAATGCAGAGAAATTCATGCTCACCTCCCATGGACGTCACCACGATAGTAAGAGACTCGCTGCCCGGCGGCGAGGCGGCGGCAGGCGCCAGTTCGGTCATTTGTAAGGAAATAGCGGCGTGCCTACTCCAGCGCCGCGAGCAAACGCGCCTGAATCACTTCCGAGGCCCGTTCGGCCTCCTGCATCGAGCGGCGCCATGGCTGTTCGAAGACCTGCAGGTCCGTCTCCGTTTCGGCCCTCGCCAGCCACTGCAGGTGGTCGTGCCAGTCGCCAAGTACCGCCTGCCCCTTCTTGAGCAGGCGAACCTGGGCTGCGGATAGCGGCGACAGTTGCGGATACGCCTCCGTCGTGTAGCGCACCCGCTTGATCAGCAGACGGACTCGATGGCGGTCATGCTCGGCATCAGCCAACGCCTCGACCAGGCGGGCACGCTGCTTGCGCAGGTAGCGGCGAACCTTCTTGTGCAGGTCATCGAGCTCACCGCTGGCCTGCTGTCGGGCCAGCTCCTGGGGCCATTCGTCCAGCGCCCGAAACAGCGCCGGCAGCGAACGGCTGGCGAGCAACATCGCGTCGCCTCTGGCCCGCTCGGCCACACGCCGGTCGGCAGCAACATGCTCGCCATGCTGCCTCAAGGTGTCGATCAACACCTCGAGGTCGCGCAGCGGACCACTCAGACGCCCGATCTCGGCCGCACGCTGCTGCAACGGGTCGCTGCCGGCAGCCCCCTTGAGGGGCTTGAGCAGGCTGCGCAGTCTGCGCAGGCACACCCGCAGATCATGCAGCGCCTCACCATCGGTCTGTGCCTGCAGACGCTCGCGGCAGGCGTAGAGCGCTACCTGCAAACGCAGCACTTCACTGCGCAAATTGCTGACGAAACCACTCATCGCGGGTACTCCTGAAACCGGTCAATGGGGTCGACTCCAACGCCACGGTAGCTGACGGCGAAGCGCATTCAGCTGTTGGAGTAGTGCTCGGGGGGATACGTTCTGCCCTGCATAACGCTGCGCCTCATAGGCCCGTACGAACGCAGCGATGGCCTCGGCCTGCCCGGGCAGTGCCTGAGCGGCACGGGCAGCGAACGCCCGAGGGCCCTCGCCGGTATCTCGCCGCACGCCATGCTGCGCCAGCAGGCGTTCGAAGCGCACGAACACCCGTAGCAGGGAGTCCCGCTCGACGCGCCAGGGCTTGAACAGCCATAACGACAACAGCCCCAGCAGCAAGCCGCCGCCCCCCACCAATGCGAGTATCAGGCGACCGCTGTCGACCTGACCGAACCAGCGCTGCAGCAATTCGAACTGCTGAGCGCCCTGATAACCGAGAACCCAGCGCTGCCAGCCGTAATTGAGGTCATCCCAGGCCAGGCGGAGCTCGTTCAGCCAGGTCAGGTTGCGATAGCGCAAGGGCGAGAAAGGCGAGTCGGCGAGGAAGCTCTGCTCACCTGCCAGGGCCTGCTCCAGACCTTGCTCGATGCGCTCGGGGGCAACCTGGAAGGTAGGGTCCACGCTTGTCCAGCCCTTCCCCGCTTGCCAGTATTCGACCCAGGCATGGGCATCGAACTGGCGTACCTGAACATAACGACCGTTGCCGCTCAGCTCCCCCCCCTGATAGCCGGCGACAACCCGGCTGGGAATCCCCGCCGCACGCAGCACGAACGTCATGGCACCCGCATAGTGGGCGCAGAAGCCACTGCGCGTATCGAACAGGAACTCATCGATGGAGTCGGCGCCCAGCGGCGTCGGTGTCAGGGTGTAGACGTAAGGCTGGCGGTTGAAGTGGCCGAGCAGCGCGGCGACCAGTTGCTCGTCTTGTGGGTGCTGCTGACGCAGTTCCTGCGCCCACGCGCGGCTGCGTGCGTCCCCCTGCTGAGGCAGGCGTAGCCAGGTCTGCATGCCATTGCGGCGCTCCTGCGGTTCGCGAATCGCCTGGGGCCAGGAACTGACGTCATAGAGCAGCGCACGGTCCACCGGCCGGTTGCGCTGCAGACGGAAATCGCCCATCTGCCGGGTGCCTTGCAAGTCGGTCTGGGCGACGTCGAGGGCGAACAGCCAGGGCCGCGTGGTGGGCTGCATGACGATGCTGTAGCGCAACGGTTCACCACGCGGCTGCCATTGCGGCGGTGGCGAGAACTGCGCGACCGGTGATTGCGACCAGCGCCGCCCATCGAAATGATCGAGGGTCAGCGCCCGCCAGTACAGCTCGCTGCGCGGCGGCACCTCGCCCTCGAAACTGGCGCGAAAGGCCAGCTCGCCAGAACGGGTCAGCTCGGCGATGTCTCCGGGAGCCATGCTGTCGGCAAGGCCGGTGACAGCGCCCCGTTCATTGGGTACAGGCAGCGACCAGAGCGGCCCCAGGCGCGGGAAGAACAGGAACAGCAACAGCATCAGCGGCAGCGCTTGCAGCAGCAGGCTGGCGGACAACCGAAGCGTGCGCCAGGGGCGGGTCGCCGTACCGCTCTGCTGCAGACCGATCAGCGCCGCCAGCAGGGCACAGACCGGCAACAGGCTGAATAGGGCGACGAGGATGCTGTCATCGAACAGGTACGCGGTCACCACCACGAAGAAGCCGAGGAAGATCAGCACCAGCGCATCACGGCGGGTACGCATCTCCAGCAATTTGAGGATGAAGGCGGCGATCAGCAGCACCACGCCGCCATCCAGCCCGACAAGCGTTCCGCGAGAAAGGAATACCCCTAACCCGGCCAGAACGATCAGACCGATACGCAGCACACGCGTGGGATAACCGGCACGCATGCGGAAAATCTGTACCCGCCAGAAGGCGCAGCCCAGCCACAGGCCGATCACCCACAGCGGCAGGTGCCCCAGATGCGGCACGATCACCAGCGCCTGCGCCACCAGCAGCCAGGTCAGGCTGATCCGTGGAATACCCTGAATGGCGCTCATGCGCGAGCTCCGTGCAACGCCAGGGCACGCAGGCACTGCTCACGGTGGCGCTCGCCGATATCCGCTGCGAACAGGCTGCCAGGCAGATGCAGGGCAAATGGCTGCTGCCGTTCGGAGAGCACCAGCACCCAGTGGCAGAGCAGCGATAGCCGGCTTTCCAGGTCACCGCTCAGCACGTCGAAATCCAGCAGCAGGTCGCGACCGCTCTGGGCGGCGAAGTCCTTGACCAGCAGGCCCTGGCCACGCGAATAAGCTTTCCAGTGCAGACGCTTGCGTGAGTCGCCTGGCTGATAGGTTCGCAGCCCCTGGAAGTCATCGCTCCCCTGCCCCATGCTCAGATGCCCCTGCTCCTGATCGTCCTCACTGCCACCGGCAGCCAGCGGCAACTCGCCTTCCAGTGGCCGCGGATAGACCAGCACCGCCTGATCCAGGTCGATCAGGCTCCATGCCACCAGCATGCCCAGAGGAAAACGGCTCTCTACCCTCAGCCTGCCGGGGTGCAGCCAGCCACGACGCTGGGTCGGCAGGCTCAGTTCACACTCGGTAGCGCCGCCGGCAGCGACGTCCTGCTGCAGCGTATCGGCAGGCGGCCAGCCCAGTGCCACGGCTTCATGAACCCGCCCGCGGCTTTCCAGGCGTACCCGCAGACGTGCCTGCTCGCCGGCGAACACGGCACCGGCACCACCGCCATGCAGCACCAGCCCGGCCAGGTTGCGGTAGGTATGCAGGATGGTCACCACGAACACCGAGCCCAACAGGAAGGTCAGCGCATAGGCCAGACTGCTCTGGTAGTTGATTGCCGCCAGCAACATCACCAGCAGCGCAAACAGAAACGCCACGCCGACTCGCGTTGGCAGGATGAAGATCCGCCGCTGACTGAGCTGAATGCTAGCGGCCGCCGGAATGCGCTTGTCCAGCCAGCGACTCCAGCGCTGCTTCAGGGCACTCGTCAAAGTGCAGGCACCTCGCGCAGCAGCCACTGCACCAATGCCCCGCCACCATGCCCGGCGGGGTCGGCCTGGTCGCGCAGCCGGTGACCGGCAACCGACGGCAGCACGGCCTGTACATCCTCGGGTATCACATAATCTCGCTGAGCCAGCAGCGCCCACGCACGCGCCGCCGCCAGCAGCGCCAGGCTGCCACGCGGTGACAGCCCCCAGGCGAACTGCGGCTGGGTGCGCGTGGCCTCGACCAGGCGCAGCACATAATCGACCAGTGCATCGCTGACCCGCACCTTGGGCACCTCGGCCTGCAACTTCGCCAGCTCGGCGTGGTTGAGCACCGCATCCAGGGTCGGCAGCACCGAACGACGTGACTCGCCCAGTAGCAACGCCTTCTCCGCCGCCCGGGCCGGATAACCGAGCGACAGGCGCATCAGGAAGCGATCCAGTTGCGATTCCGGCAAAGCGAAAGTGCCGCTCTGGCTGATCGGGTTCTGCGTGGCGATCACGAAGAACGGATCCGGCAATGGCCGCGTGGCGCCCTCGATGGTCACCTGCCCTTCCTCCATGGCCTCGAGCAGGGCGCTCTGGCTCTTGGGTGTGGCCCGGTTGATTTCGTCAGCCAGGACCAGCTCAGCGAAGATGGGCCCGGGATGGAACAGAAACTGCCCGGTATCCTTGTCGAATACCGACGTTCCGAGGATATCGCCGGGCAGCAGATCGGACGTGAACTGAACGCGCTGAAAACTCAGGCCCAGGACCTTGGCGAGGGCGTGGCTGAGGGTGGTCTTGCCCATGCCGGGCAGATCTTCGATCAACAGGTGACCCCGTGCCAAGAGGCAGGTCAGTGCCAGGCGCACCTGCGCCTCCTTGCCGAGCAGCACCTGGTTGACGGTATCAAGGCAGGCATCCAGTTTCGTGTGCATCGTCCACTCCTCATGCAAGTGGCTCGATGCTACTGGCCCCGTGGCATCGGGCAAAGCGCTACGTAACCTTTGCTGACGAATAGGTAACCTTTGCTGACAAAACTGTGCACCAGGCCCAAGATCGAGCGGCGCCATGGGTTGCCGAAGCGTCTTCGTGTGAGCGGATCTCGGAGCGAAGATGGCAAGGGCGAGCGACGGACGGCCGCAATAGCACCTCGCCAGCATCCAGAATCCATTGCTAGAATCGGTTCGCCTACTGAGCCGACAGAGCGTCGGCAGGACACCGACCATGCCCAGTACCTCGCGCAACAACCTCTACCCCTCGATCCTGCTGCTGGGCGCTCTGCTGACCAGCGGCCAGGCTTTCGCCGAGATGGCTGGCGGTGAGGTGGGCATCCGCCTGGCTGTGCACAGCGCCTGTCAGGTCGACAGCCTTGCCGAGAGCCAGGGGCTGCTGCTGACCAACCACGATTGCCGGGACGGTTACCGCATTCGCTACCAGAATGCCGACACGCGCATCGATCGCGAAGCGCTGGCACAGACCGTCACACGGCTGGACGAGCGCTCGCCACGCTCACGCATCGAACTCTACTGGTAGAACTCAGCTCGGTCGTTGCAAATCGAAGGTGTCGCGGGTTCTGCTGTAAGCGGTACCGCCCAGGCGCCCGACCAGATCGAGACGATGCGGGTCGATACGGCCTTTTTCGTTGAGCACGCCATCGTCCACATGGGCGAGCAGCACCTCGGCGAAGATCAGGTGATGATTGGGGTGCTGCTGCGGGTAGCCGATGATTTCCGCCACCCGGCATTCGAATGCCACGGCTGCTCCAGCCACGCGGGGCGGAGCGACCCGAGTGCTGGGAATCGATGCGATCGCGCAATGTTCGAATTCGCTGCTGCTGCGCGGCAGGATCGCGGCGCTGGCATTCATCGCCTCGACCTGCGCGAACGACACCAGATGGATCACCAGCTCACCGGTTTCCTGAGCGTTGCGCAGGGTGTCCTTGAGGGCGCCGTCATCACGGGTGCCGACGTTGACCATCAGGGTCGCCGGCTCATCGCTTATTACCTGGAAAAAACTGAAGGGCGCCAGGTTGGCGACGCCCTCCCCTGAGAGACTCGACACCCAGGCGATTGGCCTGGGCGTGACGGTTGCAGCGAGCCAGCGGTAACGGTCCAGCGGGGTCAGATTGGCGAAGTCGAGCAACATCCCATTCTCCAGCGAGTCGAGTGGCTGCCAGCTTACTCCAGTCAGGCGTCAGCGGCCCGCCCGAGACTCACGGATATAGAACCGAGCTTTCTCCGACTTGTTGGTGCAGCCGCGGAAAGCTTCGAACTGTTGCTGAGTTTTCGCCGCTGTCATCAGCGATGCCGCCTTGGAGTAACTGACGGTTCCGGCAAAGCCTTCGGCCTTGGCCAGGTCGAGTTCCTGCCACGCGGCATCCAGCTGGGTCGCACAGCTGTCGCGGTAGGAGGTGGTCGCTGAGCAGCCCGCCAACAGCGCAATCGGTAAGAGAATCCAGGCTTTCATGTCGCATACTCCAGAGGTTGTCCGGCAATCATGTTGCCGGTGCTGATTATGACGGCGCGCCGAAGAAAAAGTGCCACTATCACAGGCACTGCCATGGCACATGATTGGCAGTAACCAGAGTGGACCTTCAGGGGGAGCAGGATGAGCAAGAAAGTGGCCCTGGTATTGGGCTCCGGCGGTGCACGGGGTTACGCGCATATTGGCGTGATCGAGGAACTGGAAGCACGCGGCTACGAGATAGGCTGCGTCGCTGGCTGCTCCATGGGCGCCGTGGTCGGCGGCATCTATGCGGCCGGCAAGCTGAAGGATTACAGCGACTGGACACAGAGCCTCGATTACCTGGATGTGCTACGTCTGCTCGACGTGAGCTTTCGTCTGGGCGCCATTCGTGGCGAAAAGGTCTTCGGGCGGATTCGCGACATCGTCGGCGAAATCAATATCGAAGCGCTGAACATCCCTTTCACGGCCGTGGCCACCGACCTTACCAACCAGCAGGAAATCTGGTTCCAGGAAGGTTGCCTGCATCAGGCGATGCGCGCCTCGGCGGCGATTCCCAGCCTGTTCACACCCGTCATTCAGGGCAAGCGCATGCTGGTCGATGGTGGCCTGCTCAACCCCTTGCCAATCGTGCCGGTGGTGTCCAGCCATTGCGATCTGATCATCGCCGTCAACCTCAATTCGGCACAACAGCAGCACTATCAGTTGCCGGTGATCGAACGCACGCCGGCGCTCAAAGGCCGCTTCGATCAACTGATGGCATCACTGGGTTCACGGCTGCCGTCGTTGCGCCGCAAGGGTGGCGAGGACGACCAGCTTCTGCTGCTGGAAAACCGTGTTCAACCAACGACTCCGCTGCAGCCCGATCTGTGGCTGCAGGACCCGGTCGATCCTCACGCCCAGCAGCCCGCGGCAGCACCACAGAGTGGCGCCGCACCGAAATCGGCAAGTGGCTCGCGGGTCGCCAACATGGTCGGGCCGGCGTCGCTGCTGGAGCTGATCAACCAGAGCTTCGAGGTCATGCAGACATCGCTGTCGCAGTACAAGATCGCCGGCTATCCGCCGGACATCCTGATCAACGTGCCCAAGCGGGTGTGTCGTTTCTTCGAGTTCTACAAGGCGCCGGAGCTGATCATGCTGGGTCGGCAGATTGCCAGGGACACACTCGACAAATACGAACGCGGCGACCACTGAAGGGCGCCGCCATTCAGCCTGGAGGCGTACGCTCTTCGCGCGGAGGGAGCCCGGCTGGTGCCTTGTGTGCGACCCAGTCGCTGAGCAGGCTGTAGGCAACCGCCAGCAGGGTCGGCCCGAGGAACAGGCCCATGAAGCCGAACGCCAGAATGCCGCCGAACACGCCGAGCAGCACCACCACCAGCGGCAGGTTGCCGCCGCGGCTGATGAGGTACGGTTTGAGGATGTTGTCCACGCCGCTGATGATGAAGAAGCCCCAGATACCGAGGAAGATCGCCATGCCGATCTCGCCTTGCCAGACCAGCCAGGCCACCGCCGGCCCCCAGATCAGTGGCGGCACCATGATCAGGCTGCAGGCGAAGGTGAGCAGGCCCAGCAACAGGGCGCCTGGAATGCCAGCGATCATGAAGCCGATGTAGGCGAGAATCGCCTGCGCGACCGCAGTGCCCAGCACGCCGTTCACCACCCGCTGCACGGTTCCGGCCACCAGCTCGAGGTAATGCTCGGCGCGGTCGCCGATCAGCCGCTCGAGCAGGCTTTCGACGAACGCCGCCAGCCGAGGGCCATCTCGATAGAAGAAGAACACCAGAATCAGGCTCAGCGCCAGCTCGAGAATGCCTCCACCGATCTTGGCACTGCGCACCAGCAGGAAGTTGCCGACCTGGCCGAGATAAGGCTGCACCGTGGCAAACAGCGCCGAGCCCTGCTGATCGAGGGTTTCCCAGATGCCGACCAGGCGCGCACCGACCAGAGGGACCGAGTGCAACCAGGTCGGCGGGGGTGGCAGGCCTTCGACCTGAAACCCCTTGATCACGGCGGTGGCATCGCGAATGTGATCGGCCAGATTGACGCCAAGCATGACCAGAGGCACCGCGACCAGCACGATCCAGACGCCGGTCAGCAGCCCGGCAGCGACGGACTGTCGCCCCTTGAGCAGGCGCGTCAGCCAGCGCATCACCGGCCAACTGGCGAAGGACAGCACGGCGGCCCAGAACAGCGCCGACCAGAACGGCGCCAGCACCCAGAGGCTGGCGCCCAGCAACCCCAGTAGCAGGATCTGCACCAGCAAACGGTCGTTATTCGGCATTTTTCAGTGTTTCCAGAAAACCAGACTCAGGCCCTGATGGGCGCGTTCAACGTAGCACGTCGATGCGCAAACCGTCGCCGTCGCTCTCACCGAGTTCCAGGCGAGCCGCCCTCACCCGCTGCTCGATCAGCGCTTCTCGCCAGGCTTCGGCATGCGCACCGGACAAGCTGACACGCAAGGTACTGTCCTGATTGAGGCTACGCGCCAGGAGCTCCGTCCATTCTTCCTGAGGTTCTTCCTGCCCGGGCAGCCGCAGGTCGCCGGTGCTTTTCAGCTGACGCAGCAGAGTGGCAGGCGTGGGCAGCACTTTCGCCAATGGCTGGCTGGCTGCCAGCAACTCGGCATGCAGGTAGGCACGGCGGTTGCCACGGGTGATGCTGTACAGCGCTACGAGGCTGTCCTGATTGGGTTCGGCCAGGCGCAGCAAAGCATAGGCCTGCTGATCATCGGAACCGTACAGGGTCGAATTGCCGAACACCGCGTTGGCCCACAGGCTGCTGGACCCGCACTCGCGGCCCTCGCACCAGTAAAGGATGTGGGCGTCCTTATCCTGCAGCGCTTCGCGCGCGGCGGAAAACACTTCATTGGCATTATGGGTGCGTGGCAGCTCATAGGTGATAGCGGTGAGCTGCCCGGTGACGAGTACCTCGCGCTCGTAACGCAGGCGCCCGCTGATACGGCGGATGGTGCCTTGCGGATAGAGCCGCTCCTGATCGGCCTGCTCCTTGAACGTGACGATTTCACTGCCGGGAAAGCGCGGCAATACATCGAGATCGCGGCTGCCCGCTACATCAGCAGTGGCAGCGGCGCTGACCAGCATCAGGGGAAACAGGTAACTCAGACGCATGAAGCCCCTCGTTGCTCAGTCGGGTCGAGGGTCTGCGAGGCAGGTGGCAGAGCGTGAACAGCATCAGACGGGAGCAGCGCTTCCAGCGCGACGGTATACATGTCGGTCATGCGGGTCTCCATTGCAATGCCGACACCTTTCCCCAGTTGCAGCAGGCCGTCAAGGCGCGTTCAGGAAAGGATTGAAACAGTCTGCTACGAGTTGCGCCCCGCGCTCGTCGTCCAGATGCAGATGATGCCCTCCTGGCAGCCGCTCGACGCTGATCGCCGTCGCCGCCAGCAAGCCTTGCAGGCCCTCACGCTGCGCCAGCAGGCCATGCTCGGCCAATACCAGGCTGGTCGGGCAGCGCAGCGCCGCCACGAAGGCCTGTACATGGGCGCGGGTCAGGCGCAAGGGCGTCGGTAACGTCAGGCGGTTGTCGGTACGCCAGGTGTAGCCGCCAGGCACGGGCATCAGCCCACGCTGCGCGAGCAGCTCGGCGGCCTCGAAACTGACCAGCCCCACGCCGCGCTGGCGCACCTGGGCGGCACGCTCCAGGCTCGGGTAAACCGGCTTGCGCTTGGCCGACAGGGCCAGTTGCGCACGCAGCGAGTCGCCCAGGTTGGCCACCGCAGCATCGGCCTCGGTGGTCGGCGGAACCAGGCCATCGATCAATGCCAGACGCTGCACACGCTCGGCGAAAGTGGCGGCCAGCACGAGCGAGACGATCGCGCCCATCGAATGGCCGAGCAGGCTGAAGCGCTGCCAGCCGAACTGCTCGGCGACCAGCAGTACGTCGTGCACGTAATCCCAGAGTGCATAGCCGGCGCCAGGCGGACGATGGTCCGAATGGCCATGACCCGCGAAATCCAGGGCCACGATGCGCAGCCCTGAAAGCTTCGGGGCCAGCCGGGCGAAGCTCGCGGCATTGTCGAGCCAGCCATGCAGGGCGATTACCGGGATACCGTCTTCCGGACCATGTAGCTGGGCAGCCAGCTCGATATGCGGCAGCCGGAGCCGCACCTCTTCGAACCCGAGGCTCATGGAATGGCCTCTACAGGTTGTTGCCAGCGCGCGAACAGCACGCGAATCAGTTGCGCTGTCTCGTTCGGGTGCTCCAGAGGAAACATGTGGCCGCCAGGCAACGTGAGGAACTCGCCAAGCGGTGCACGGCGCGCCATGCGGCCATGATGGGCCAGTACCACACGGCTCTGGGCGCCCTTGACCAGCGCCAGCGGCACCTGCAACTGCTGTGGCAGCCCGGGGCTGGTGTGCGGGACACTGCGGTAGATGCTGATTTCGGTAGCGGCCTCGAAACGCAACCTCATGCCATCCTGGTGGAGGTGCAGACCATGCTCGACATAGGCATCCAGGCAATCGGGATCGAAGCGACTGAACAGCGCCCGCTCGGCGAAGTATTGGCGCGCCTCCAGGGCATCGGCAAACGCCTCGCGGCGCCCCAGGGTGCGCCTGGCTGGGGTCAGACGGTCGATGAAACCAAACCGTTTGGCAGCGTGAATCACCATCTGATCGGCACGGCTCAGCACAGGCGAGTCGAGCATCACCACACCGCGGTAAAGATCGGGCCTGCGCAACGCCGCATGGTAGTGCAGCACACCACCCAGCGAATGGCCCACACCCCACACCGGCCCGGCGCAAAGCTGCAGATGATGCAACAGCTCATCGACCAGATTGCTCCAGTTGTCATTCACCGGGAAGCGCGGGTCGTGCGCGTGCTGTGCCAGATGCTGTACCCGGTACTCCGGTGCGAGCGCGGCGAACAGCTTGCCGTAGGTCCCCGATGGGAAGCCGTTGGCGTGGGCGAAGAAGATGAGCTGGGACATGGTCGTCGCGCTGGTGGCAGGCAATGCGGGGATTGTCAGCCAGCCCCCAGCCCACGGCAATGACCGTAACGGTCAGGAAGGACGACGCTCCGGCCAAATTCCGCCCCCAGGGCTATCGATCTCGGCGCACAGCACCGGCCGAAAAGCCAGCAGCGCCTAACGCTCGGGCGGCGGGCTGCCGTGGGGCACGATGGCCATGGTAAGCCGCGAGATGCAACTGGTCTTGCCATCCTCGCCGCTGAGGCGGATATCCCATACATGGGTGGTACGGCCCAGATGCACCGGTTTGGCCACTGCGGTGACACGCCCCGAGCGCAGGCCCCGCAAATGGTTGGCATTGACCTCCAGGCCCACGCAGAAAAACCGTTGCGTATCGATGCACAGGTAACTGGCCGTGGAACCCAGGCTTTCCGCCAGCACCACCGACGCGCCGCCATGCAGCAGGCCGTAGGGCTGATGGGTACGCGCATCGACCACCATGCTGGCGGTGATTGACTCGTCATCGAAGGACTCGAAGCGAATGTCCAGCAACTCGCCGATGGTGTTGCGCTGGGCAGCATTGATTTCATCGAGGTTTGGGGGCTGTCGCCAAAGGCTCATGGTCGATCCTTGTCATTAGCGGTGGACTCTACCGGCTCGCCTGCGATGGCGAGCACAGCAGGATCGTGACACAGCGCCCACGCCTTGCGCAGCCGTATCAGCGCAGGTCGGGATGGGCCAGCAGCTCGAGCGACATCAGCCCGGCAATCAGCTCTTCACCTTCGAGCATCGCCAGGCTGGCGGTATGCATGGAAAGCGGCTGCTGCCGATGACCATGTACCAGCAGCCCGCCGAGCGCGCCGATGAAGGGCTGATGGGAAACCAGCAGAAGCTCCTGGCCCGAGAGGCGCTGAAGCTTGCCCAGGCTGTCACGGGGATCGCTTTCCGGGGTCAGCCAGGGAACCGTGTGCAGTTCGGCGCTCGACGCCAGGGCATCGCGCACCAGCGCGGCTGTCTGCTGAGCCCGCACATAGGGGCTTACGAATATCGCGTCCAGCGAACGGCCACGCAGGAGCTCGAGGGACTGGCGCACTTCGTCACGACCGTAGTCCGTCAGCTCCCGCTGGGCATCGGTGCGTGCTTCAGGGTGGGCCTGGCCATGGCGCAACAACCAGATTCTCATGGCTGATGACTCACAGTTTCGGCTCCTCGTCCCTGGCCGGCGGCACGTCCGGCTGCACGCTGTGCGCAAATTCGCCCTGCGCTGGGCGCGGCGTGGGCCAGTCGGCGAACGGCCAGGGCTTGGACTCGCTGTTGAACGTGCCGAAACGGCCGATCTGGGCCAGATACTGGCTGAGGCTGTCGCCGAAACCCAGCAAACCAGCATTTGGCGCGCCGTATACCAGGCGACAGATCAGTTGCAGCAGAACCACACCGGCCAGCAGCAGCTCGGCCACTTGCCAGACCAGCAGGAACAGCAACATCCAGACGATGCGTAACCCGATGGGCTCGCCTTTTTGGTGCTCACTCATATACGAATCCCTCAGAAGCCAGTGGCTGGAATGAAATCGACATCGGTCTTGGGCTCTGCGCGCATCAGCGCCTCGATCACCTGATCCAGGGTGCGCCCCTCGAACAGGATCGCATGCAGCCCGGCGACCAGCGGCATATAGACTTGCAACTCGTCGGACTTGGCCTTGAGTACCCTGATAGTGTTGACCCCTTCGGCAACCTCACCGAGACGCTGGACGGCATCTTCCAGGCTCAGGCCCTCGCCGAGCGCAAAGCCGACCTGATAATTGCGGCTTTTCGGCGACGAGCAGGTAACGATCAGATCACCGACCCCGGCAAGACCGAGGAAAGTCATGGGATTGGCCCCCAGATGCACGGCGAAACGGGTCATTTCAGCCAGTGCCCGGGTGATCAGCATGCTCTTGGTGTTTTCGCCCATGCCAAGCGCCGCCGCCATGCCGGCGATGATCGCGTAGACATTCTTCAGCGCACCGCCAAGCTCGACGCCAAAGCGGTCGGTGCTGGCGTAGACGCGGAAGGTGCGTCCGTGCAGAACCGCCTGAACCTCACGGCACAGGGCCTCGTCTTCACTGGCGACGACCGTGGCGGTCAGCGTATGCGCAGCGATTTCCTTCGCCAGGTTCGGCCCGGAAAGCACGCCGATACGCGCCTCGGGGGCAACCTCCTCGAGGATCTGGCTCATCAGCTTGAATGTCTGCGCCTCGATGCCCTTGGTGGTGCTGACCAGCATCTTGCCGGCCAGCAGCGCCGACACGGGTTGCAGCACCTGACGCAATGCGCTGGACGGCAAGGCCACGAACGCCAGTGCGCAGCTGTTCAGCGCAGCCGACAGATCGGTGGTCGGCTCGACACCGTCGAGCACCTTGACACCCTTGAGATAGCGGGGATTTTCGCGGTTGACCCGAATGGCCTCGGCCTGCACGGGGTCACGCATCCAGTGCAGAACCCGATGACCATTCTGCGCCAGCAGGTTGGCGATGGCGGTGCCGAAGCTGCCGCCGCCAAGCACCGCGATAGGTTGCTGTTGAGTCATGACCGATCCGTAGTGAGCCCTGTGGTAATAACGGCATTATACGGGTCACTCGCGCCAGGACCAGCCTTGCCACTGCAGGCCCCGGTAGATCGACCCTTGAACTAAAATCGGTGTTTTACCGACACATGGCTGGCAACGCCGCGCCGCTCGGTTAACATGCACCACACTGCGCGAACAGGGTCGTTGCGTGATCAAAGCCTCCCCTCCTCTCAAACTTCTGCTGCTGGCGCTCCTGGCCAATGGCGACGCCGTGGCCGATGACCTGTTCAGCGGCGGCCGGGCGGTTCCCGAAGTATTGACCGCCACGCGCCTGAAACAGGCGCCCGCTGCGGTGCCTGGTAGCGTGACGGTGCTCGACGGCGCCCTGATCAGGGCCAGCGGAGCACGCGATATCGCCGAGTTGCTGCGCCTGGTGCCGGGCATGATGGTCGGCTACCGCAACGGCAATCAGCCGACACTCAACTACCACGGCTCCAGCGCCTCGGAAGCACGCCGCCTGCAGGTGATGGTCGACGGCCGTTCGGTGTATCACCCAGGCTTGGCGACCGTCGACTGGTCGGACATTCCAGTGGCCCTGGAAGACATCGAGCGTATCGAGGTATTTCGCGGCCCCAATACCGTGAGCTATGGCGCCAATGCGCTGATGGGGGTCGTCAACATCTTCACCCGACGCCCGGGAGACAGTCACGGCACTCGCCTCAAGGTCACCCGCGGGCAACGCGGCATCGCCGATTACTACGCCAGCCAGGGCAGCAACTGGGACACGGGGGCGATGCGCCTGTCGATCAGCGGCCAGCAGGACGACGGCTTCGACCACGATGAATTTGATGCGCCCTACCGTGACAGCCGCCGTCTCGAGCGCATCAACCTGTCGGTCAGCCATCAGCTCGATGAACGCCAGAGCCTGGACTGGCAACTTGCCGCGAAGGAAGGCAGCAATCAGCGCCCCTACCTCTATGAGCCTCTGTTTCCAGGTATCGGTCTGGGCGATACCGACTCTGACATCAAGGCGCGAGACTACGCCGGCTCGCTGCGCTGGAGCTTCGACCAGACGGCCAACCACAGCCTGTCGCTACAGAGTTCCGTCCAGCACTGGGAGCGCCTGGAAAACTGGCGAGCGTGCGAAGCGGAAATCGCCTTCAGCCCTCAGCTCGCCGAGCTATGGTCACTCAATCCCGGGTACGTGACGCGCTTCACCCGCAATCCATTCGGCAGCGTGCCTGCGGGTACCACCCAGGAACGCGCGCTGGCGACGCAAATTCAGCAGCAACTGGCGTCGGGGGCGACTCGCGAGGTCTGCGGCACGGCCAACCAGAACATCCGCGAAACCCGTTACGACCTCGAACTGCAGGACACCCTCAGCCTTGCCGATAACCTGCGGCTGCTCAGCGGCCTGGGTTATCGCTACGACCAGGCAGACTCGGAGACTTTTTTCAGCGGCCGTCTCAGCAACCAGATATGGCGCCTGTTCGGCCACCTCGAATGGCAGGTGGACGACCACTGGCTGCTGCAAGGCGGTGCCATGCTCGAGGACGATCGGCTCACCGGGTCGTCGCTGACCCCACGCCTCGCCGTCAACTACCTGATCACCCCGCGACACGGCCTGCGCGCTGTCTACTCGGAGGCGCTGCGTTCGCCCGACATGTACGAGAACAACGTCGACTGGCGCTACCGAATTCGCGGCCTGCAGCCACAGCCATTCGGTCAGCGCGATGCCTACTACTTCATCAATGCGAAGGGACCGCGCGATCTCGAGCAGGAAGTCATACGGTCCCACGAGCTGGGTTACAACGGCCTGTTCGCCGAAGCGGGTGTCAGCGTCGACGTGAAGCTGTTCTACGACGAAATCCACAACATGATCAGCGAACCGCTGCGCGTCGATCGCTTCGCGCCCAACAACACCCATCGCATGCGTTTCAGCGGCGCGGAAACCCAGCTGGACTGGAATCTCGGCGTGCACGACCGCCTGCGTCTGACCTACGCCTACGTCGACCACAGCGCCACCAGCAAGACCGACCAGCGCCTAACCGCCCGCAACAGCGGCTCTGCCGGCTGGTTGCGTGACTGGGGGCTGGGCTGGTCGAGCGGCTTGTTCTACTACGCTGCGGATCGCCTCAACGAGCGCCGCTTCGAGCGCATGGACCTGCGCCTGGCCAAACGCACGCCCATAGGCCGCAGCCAACTGGAAGTGGCAGGCGTGCTGCAGTGGCGTCTGGATGACGAAGCCCTGACCTGGCGCGAGAACAACTACGACGAGCCCCGCCTGTTCTACCTCAGCGCCGAGCTCGAATTCTAGATGGCTGCCAACCGCTCGATGGCATGGCCAGGCAACCGCACGTGGGTGCGCTGCGCGCTGCTCGTGCTGTGTCTGCTGCAATCCCCGTCACAGGCTGCCGAGCTGCTGCTGAGCAGCGCTGGGGACACCAGCGTTCTGCATGGCTTCGGCACCGCGCTGGCGGCGGCGCGCCCCCAGGATCGTGTGCGTATCGTGCCCCTCAACGAAATGCCGCCGCTCAACGAACTGTCAGCCGATACCCGCCTCATTCTCTTTGGCCAGCCAGCTCTGGCCTGGCGCGTCAGCTCGCAAGACGGCCCGGCGACGCTGGTGCTGCAGGTCAACAGGACCCAGGCCCGGGCGACCCTTGGCGAACGCACCCCGGCCAACCTCAGCGTGCTCTGGCAGGATGCTGCACCGCTGCGCCAGCTGCGTCTGGCAAAACGTCTGCTGCCGCATATCGATAGGGTCGGCGTGCTGCATGACCAGCACAGTGCGTTTCTGCTCGACGAGATCCAGCAAGCGGCCAGCAGCCTGGGCCTGAAGATCGTTTCGCAGGGCTGGCAGAATACCCGCGACAACCGCCCCCTGCTGAGCCTGCTGCGCGACAGCGACATACTGCTTGGCGTTGCCGACGATGATCTGTACAACCCGCAAACCGCCAAGAACCTGCTGCTGACCAGCTATGGACAGCAGCACGCGCTGATCGGCCCCAGCGCCGGCTTCGTCCGCGCCGGTAGCCTGGCCAGTACCTACAGCGACCAGAACGATTGGCTGACCACCCTTGGCCAGTTGCTCGATCAGCCGCCGCAAAGCTGGCCTCATGGCACCTACTCGAACACATTCAAAGTACTTGGCAATCCTCAGGTAGCCCGCGCCCTCGCCGTGGACCTACCCAGTGACGAGGATCTCGCCAGGCATCTGTCAGAAGGAGAAACGCCATGAAACTGTGGCGCGGCTGGAACATCCACATCCGCACCCAGCTCATCAGTGTCGGCCCCGCCCTGCTGCTGACGCTTCTGCTGACCGGGTTTCTGACCTTCAATCGCCTGCAGGACCTGCGGGTCGAGATCAACCACACCGGACAGCTGATCGCCAGCCAACTCGCTCCGGCCACGGAATATGGGGTGATCTCGGGCAACGGCAAGGTGCTGGAGTCATTGCTGCAGGCCACCCTGAAAACACCTCACGTACGCTTCGTGGAAGTACGCGATCGCGACGACAACATCCTGGTCTACCTCGAGCAGCAGTCCGAACACCTGCAGGCCGGTCACGGCCATATCGAGATATTCCAGTCGCCCATCCAGCAGCAGCAGGTCGATCTGGGCTCGGATTTCATCCAGGAAAATGCCAACGCCTCCTCGCCACTCACCGGCGACTACCTGGGCCGCGTCGTCGTCGGCATGTCCGGTGAAGCCTTCAACACGCGCCAGCAGGAGATTCTCTTCAAGGTCGCGATGCTGGTGCTGTTTGCGCTGTTGCTGACCTTCCTGCTCGCCCGGCGCCTCGCCAGCCGCCTGTCGCGGCCGTTGAGCGCGATGAGCGATGCGGTGACGGCGATCCAGAGCGGCAACTATCAGACGACGCTCCCGGAAGTGGGCGGCCGCGAACTGGTTACCCTGGCGCGGCACATCAACAACCTCGCCAGCGGTCTCAACAACGCGGCCCTGGAGCAACAGCAGGCCATGACTCTGCTGATCAAGGCCCGTGAGGAGTCCGAACTGGCCAACCGCGCCAAATCGGACTTCCTGGCGATGATGAGCCACGAACTGCGCACCCCCATGAACGGCGTTCTGGGTATGCTGCAATTGCTGGAAACCACCGACATGAACCAGGAGCAGAGTGAATATGCCGCCCTGGCGACCGAGTCGACCGAACACCTGCTCAAGGTGATCAACGACATCCTGGATTTCTCGCGGATCGAACGCGGGGCGCTGGAACTCGAACTGATCAGTTTCAATCTGTCGGTGCTGCTGAAAACCGCGCTGCAAGCCTTCCAGCACAGCGCTCAGCAGCGCGGCCTGGCGCTGCGTCTGGAGCTTGGCGAGGCCCTGCCATCACTGCAGGTGCAGGGCGACCCCACCCGTCTGCGCCAGATTCTGGTCAACCTGATCGGCAACGCCCTGAAATTCACCGAGCGTGGCGAGGTACGGGTCGAGGCCCACTGGCAGGCTCTGGACAATCAGGTGCTGTGGTTCACCTGCAGCGTCCACGACACCGGCATCGGTATCAGCAGCGAACGCCTGGAAACCATGTTCGACGCCTTCCAGCAGGCCGACAATTCGATTTCCCGCCGCTATGGCGGTACCGGCCTGGGCCTGCCTATCGCCCGTACGCTGGCGGAACGCATGGGCGGCACCCTGAGGGCACAGAGCGAGCCGGGCCATGGTTCCTGCTTCACTCTGGAGATTCCTTTGCCGTTTTCGGCGCAACAGCCGCAATCGCTACCCGAAACCTCGATTTCCGAGCCTGCATTACAGGAAGCCCACTCGGTGCTGCTGGTGGAGGATAATGCGGTCAATCAGACGGTGATCGAGGCCATGCTGCGCAGCCTGGGCTATCAGGTCACCCTGGTCGTCGACGGAGTGCAAGCCGTATCGGCGGTCAGCCAGGGCCATTTCGCGGCGGTGCTGATGGACTGCCGCCTGCCGATCATGGACGGTTACGAGGCTACCCGGCGCATCCGCGAGCTGGGCACGCGGGGCAAGCTGCCGATCATCGCCCTGACCGCCAATGCCCTGCAGGGCGACCGTGAGGCCTGCTTGCAGGCTGGAATGAACGATTACCTCGCCAAACCGTTCAAACGCATGGAACTGCAGGAATTGCTCGATCGCTGGCTGTCACCCAACCATTAGATGACTAGTCATATCGACGGAAATGTTGCACGCTTGCTGGTTGAAGTGGGCGTCAAAGGGGCATTTGTGACACCATTGGCCGCAGCAGAGTACAACTGTACTCACCACACTGTGACTTTCACCACAACGCAACAGTCTATGACTAGGCTGCTGGCAGGCGCATCACCGATGCGCAGCCGGCCAGGACGATTTACCCAGCCGAGGCGCGTGGGGATTATTGAGGAGCTCGCATGACCAAACAAAACGCCTTCACCCAGGAAGATCTGTTGCGCTGCAGCCGCGGCGAACTGTTCGGCCCGGGTAATGCGCAACTGCCCGCCCCCAACATGTTGATGATCGATCGCATCGTCCACATCAGCGAAACGGGCGGCAAGTACGGCAAGGGCGAAATTGTCGCAGAGCTCGATATCAATCCTGATCTGTGGTTCTTCGGCTGCCACTTCGAAGGTGATCCGGTGATGCCGGGCTGCCTGGGCCTCGATGCCATGTGGCAGCTGGTTGGCTTCTTCCTCGGCTGGCAGGGCAACCCTGGCCGCGGCCGTGCGCTGGGTTCGGGCGAAGTCAAATTCTTCGGCCAGGTTCTACCTACCGCCAAGAAAGTCACCTACAACATCCATATCAAACGCACCATCACCCGTTCGCTGATCCTGGCAATCGCCGATGGCAGCGTGAGTGTCGATGGTCGCGAGATCTACAGTGCCGAAAGCCTGCGCGTCGGCCTGTTCACTTCCACCGACAGTTTCTAAAGGATCCTTTCCATGCGTCGCGTCGTTATTACCGGTCTAGGCATCGTTTCCTGCCTGGGCAATGACAAAGAAACCGTCTCCGCCAACCTTCGCGCTGGCCGCCCCGGTATCCGCTTCAATCCGGAATACGCCGAAAAGGGTCTGCGCAGCCATGTATCGGGCTCCGTTGACCTGAACCTGGAAGAATTGATCGACCGCAAGCTGTTCCGCTTCATGGGTGATGCCGCGGCCTACGCCTACCTGGCGATGGATCAGGCGATCAAGGATTCCGGTCTCAGCGAAGATCAGGTCTCGAACCCACGCACCGGCCTGATCGCTGGTTCCGGTGGCGCGTCCACGCTGAACCAGATGGAAGCCATCGACACCCTGCGCGAGAAAGGCGTCAAGCGCGTTGGCCCGTACCGCGTGACCCGCACCATGGGCAGCACCGTTTCCGCCTGTCTGGCGACCCCGTTCAAGATCAAGGGCGTCAACTTCTCCATTTCCTCGGCTTGCGCCACCAGTGCGCATTGCATCGGCCAGGCCATGGAGCAGATCCAGCTCGGCAAGCAGGACGTCGTCTTCGCCGGCGGTGGTGAGGAAGAACACTGGAGCCAGAGCTGCCTGTTCGACGCCATGGGCGCCCTCTCCACCCAGTACAACGACACCCCGGAAAAGGCCTCCCGCGCTTACGACGCCCAACGTGACGGTTTCGTCATCGCTGGTGGCGGCGGCATGGTGGTCGTCGAGGAACTGGAGCACGCACTGGCCCGCGGAGCCAAGATCTACGCCGAAATCGTCGGCTATGGTGCCACGTCCGATGGTTACGACATGGTTGCCCCGAGCGGCGAAGGCGCGGTGCGCTGCATGCAGCAGGCGCTGGCCACCGTCGACACCCCGATCGACTACCTGAACACCCACGGCACCTCGACTCCGGTCGGTGACGTTGCGGAAATGAAGGGTGTACGCGAAGTGTTCGGCGCCAAGGCTCCAGCCATCAGCTCCACCAAGAGCCTCTCCGGCCACAGCCTGGGCGCAGCCGGTGTACACGAGGCGATCTACTGCCTGCTGATGATGGAAGGCAACTTCATCACCGCCTCGGCCAACATCGAGGAGCTGGACCCGGCTGTCGCTGATCTGCCGATCCTGCGTGAGACCCGCGAAGATGCCAAGCTGGACACCATCATGTCCAACAGCTTCGGCTTCGGTGGCACCAACGCCACCCTGGTACTGAAGCGCTGGGCCGGCAACTGATAACTGCCTGATACGAAAAACGGCGCCTTTGGGCGCCGTTTTTTATGCTCCGGGTTTATCACTACAAGCCCGGGTAGTGTATTTCGGCGCTTCAGCGCACCTCGAAGCGCTGCTCGGCCAACTTGCGGTCACCCTGGAAAAGCAGGAAATGCCACTCGCCGGGCACCACTTCGTTATTCTCGGAGAACTCGAATGCCATGACGTCCTGCGAGGCGTCGGGCACCAGTTTCTGCGTGACCACGAACTTGTCGCGGCGCTGGCCATCGCTACCGGTCACGCCCGGAGTGAGGTACAGCAGCGTCAGCGGCTCGCCGTCGACGGTCTTGCCGGTCAGCGTGTAGCGCATGCCGAACTTGGTGCCCAGCTTGGCCGGCACCACGCGGGTCTGCTCGATCTCCTGACTGGATCGGGTAAGCACGCGCTCGCCCGGCTGGAAATCCTTGTGCTGACTGATGAAGACACCGTACTCGACCGGCCCCTGTACGCGAACTTCAGCCTGAGCCAGACCTGCTGCCAGCAGCAGCGCCGTCATCGTTGCGAATCTGATGTGTTGCATCTCACGCTCCTTCTTTGGAATGGCGCGAGGCTATGACGCGGCGATGACAGGCTGATGACAATCAGCGTGACGCAGGCTGCGCCTCGCGGACATTGCGCGGCAGGATGGCGAGAAAGTTGTCTCTGGCCACCTTGTGGGCGACCTCCTCGGGCAACGCATCGAGGAAGCGATCGAAGCCCTGCATGTACTCGCCCATGCTGTCGAAGCGACCGACTACATCGGAACCGATCATGAAACGTTCCGGGTAGCGGCCGACCAGCTCTACCCACTTAGGGTCCGGCTTGCCATTTTCGTCGGTAAGGTACGGCCTGAGCATCGTCCAGGACAGATCGACGTACAGATTGGGGTAGCTTTCCAGCATCCGCGCGAGGGTGTCGAAGAGAAAGTCCAGCTTCTCCTGATGACGATGGATCTCCATGCTGGTGCCCGCGTGGGCCCAGATGAAACGCACGTGGGGATGATTGCGCAGCGGCTCTTCGATCTCCTGCAGATAGAGCGGATTACGCTCGCGCTTGGAGGTGATGTTGGAATGCACCATCACCGGCAGATCGTATTCTGCCGCCAGATGATAGACCCGCGTCATGGCCTCGTTGTTGGCCCGCGGGGTACTGCCCTCGATCAGCGAGGTCAGGTCGTCGTGGCGCGTGAACACTTCGCCGATGCCCTGCCAAAGCCCCGGATCGAGCTCCAGCATCCGACGGATATGGGCGTCCGAATTCTTGTCGTTGGGGTTGAAACCAGACAGGAACGGGTGAAAACGATGGCGCTGCGCCTCCGGCACCTGCTTGTAGGCGTGGGCGATCAGTACGTCGGTGGCGCTGTACCAGTAGGCCGCGGCATCGTCACCGGCGTAATAGCGCGGGCGCTTGGGCTCGTCTTCGTGCCATTTCTTGGCGACCGGTATGCCCGAGAACATCACGTGATCGACCTTCGCCTCGTCCATGCGCTGCAGCAGTGTGTCCATGCCTGCGCTTTCCTGGAAGAAATCGACGTAGTGCAAATGGGCGTCGCTGTAACGATATTCACGCGCCTCGACAAGACCGGCCAGCAGCCCTGCAGACAATAAAAAACCCAGACGAATCAGATGCATGCAGGCGTCCTCCTGACGTTGAGCAGCATAGACTGTGAGCGCTCGTACCAAGTTCAGCCAATATGGCGGATCGGCGAAGGCTCAGGCGAGACTATTTGTTTCATTGCCGAGGCATCCGTAACCCCTTGTCTCGGGTATAACCCTTGTCACATTCAGGACGCAGCCCATGACAGGACGACGGCATGTCTGACCCGATGTTCGACTACGAAAAAACCCTGGAAGCCTGCGCCCGCAGTGACGAGCGCGCCTTCCAGGCACTGTATCGCCAGGAAGCCTCGCAAATGCTCGGTCTGGCAATCAGCCTGCTGGGCCAACGCGACTCGGCCGAGGACTGCCTGCACGATGCCTTCGTGCAGATCTGGCGCAATGCCGGGCGCTTCCAGCGTTCGCTGGGCAGCGGCCGGGCATGGATCTACAGCATCCTGCGCTACCGCGCGCTGAACCAGCTGCGCCAGCGCAGCCGCACCGTGGCCTTGGCGGACGACATCGCCGATCACCTGATCGACGACAGTCCCTCGGCCGCTCAGCAACACGAACAACAGTCGGACAAGCGTCATCTGCGCGCCTGCCTGCAGAAGCTCGAGCGCCCACGGCGTCATCCGGTTCTGCTGGCGTTCTACCGCGGCCTGACCCATGAGCAGATTGCAGAGCGCCTGACCACCCCACTGGGCACCATCAAAGGGCGCATTCGCAGCGGTCTGCGCGCACTGCAGGAGTGTTTGCAACGATGATAAGCACCGACCCCGCAGAACGCCGTGCGCTCATCGGCGAGTACGTTCTGGGCCTGCTCGAGCAGGATCAGGCCCGTGAAGTCTCCGAGCTGATAGAGCACGATCCCCAAGCTGCCGCCATGGCGTTGGAATGGGAGCAGCACTTTCTCGAACTGAGCGACAGGCTCGAGCCCAGCACGCCCTCGCCGGGCCTGTGGCCGCGCCTGCAGCAAACGCTGAATCTGGGGCAGCGGGCCAGCAATTGGCAGGCCTGGTGGTCGAGCCTCAACACCTGGCGCCTGACCAGCGCGGCCCTGGCGATGGCGCTGATCATCGCCCTGCTGCCGATGCCGTGGCGCAGTGACGTGCTGCCGCCCTCCTACACCGCCGTGTTGCAGCCGCCTGGCGAAGCGGCAGCACCGGGCTGGGTGGTGCATATCGATGCCACGGGCACCTTGCTGCTTGAGCCACTGCGTGAAGACCAGGTCGCCGCAGACCGCTCGGTGCAGTTCTGGACGCTGGTCGATCCGAAGGACGGCCCGCGCTCGCTCGGTCTGGTCGAGCCGGGCGAACGCCTGACCCTGTCCGCCGAGCAGATCGGGGCAGTACGTGCCGGCCAGCTGTTCGAATTGACCCTGGAGCCGTCCGGTGGCTCGCCACTGAACAGACCGACGGGCGAGGTGCTGTACATCGGCCGCGCTGTGGTGGCGGCGCTGGACTGAGCGGATGCACATGAAAGATCGGCAGATGTAAGCAAACATTTCCACCGACATCTGCCGCTTCATCTCATGGGTATAGGTATCAGGTGCTTCATCACGGTGCCTGGATGCGAGCGCGAAGAGACCTTCGCGCCTTACCCATAGAGAGGACGCTCATGAACATTTCCAAGAAAATGCTCGGTATCGCCATCACCACCGCTGCTCTGGGTTGTGCCACTGCCAACGCCGACAATCTGTTGGCGCTGAGTGCGGACGGCAAACTGCTGCACATCGACACCAAGACCCTCACCGTCGCTTCCGACGTGAAACTCAGCGGCGTATCAAGCCTGCGCGGCCTCGATGTACGCCCGTCCAACGGTTCGATCTATGGCCTGGATGACGCTGGCCAGCTCTACACCGTCGACGCCAAAACTGGCGCGGCCAGCAAGGCTGCCAAACTAAGCCAGGCGTTGCCAGGCAACGGCCAGGCCGTGGTGGACTTCAACCCGGTAGCCGATCGTCTGCGCCTGCTGGCTGCCGACGGCACCAGCCTGCGCGTCAACGTCGAGAGCGGTGAAGTCGTGGTAGACGGCAAGGTCGCCTATGCCAAAGACGGTCCGTACGCGGGCAAGACCGCCAAGGTAGTCGCGGGTGCCTACACCAATTCTTACAAGGGCACCGAGAAAACCGCGCTGTACACCGTCGACCTGGCTACCGGCAACCTGATGCTGCAGAACCCGCCAAATGACGGTATTCAGCAAGTCGTGGGCAAGATCGCCGATGGCCTTAAAAGTGCGGCTCTGGACATCAAAAGTGACGGTAAAGGCGGAAACACCGCTTACCTGCTGACCGGCACCACGCTGCACCAGGTGAATCTGGAAACCGGCAAGGCCAGCGCGCTGGGCGAGATCAAGAATCTGCCTGCCGACATCATCGACATCACTGTCCTGCCAGCCAAGTAAACACCAGCAGGGGAAGGCCGAGCGGCCTTCCCCTGTATCGGTTCGCGTTACTCGAACACCTCATCGAGCAGATTGTTCATCGCCTTGAAGGCACGCGCCGCGACAAGCGGGTGGTATTGATTGCTACCCGGCGTATTGGCCTTCGGATTGGTGAACGAATGCACCGCACCACCGTAGCTCACCAGCTGCCAGTCCACCTTGGTGGCCTTCATTTCCGCCACGAAACCGTCGACCTGCGCCTGCGGAACTGCCGGATCATCCGCGCCGTGGAGCACCAGTACCGGTGCCTTGATGTTATTCGCGTCAGCCGGGTTGGGCGTATCCAGATTGCCGTGGAAGGACACGAAAGCCTTCAGCGGAGCCCCCGAACGGGCCAGTTCCAGAACCGTTCCGCCACCGAAGCAGAAACCGATCGCACCCAGTTTGGAGGTATCCAGAGCGACCTGAGTGGTCTGCGCCTTGAGGACTTCGACCGCAGCCTGGGCGCGCTTGCGCATCAATGCCCGGTCACTGCGCACGGCGGTGGCCGCTTCCTTGGCTTCGTCGGCATTGCTGGGGCGGATGGCCTTGCCATACATGTCGGCCATGAACACCACGTACTTGTCTCCGGCCGCACGCGCCGCTTTCTGGGCAGACGCATCGTTGACGCCCATCCAGTTGGGCACCATCAGCAAGCCTGGACGCGGGTCGGTAACGGCATCGTCATAGATCAGCAGGCCTTCGAACGGCTCACCATCGATTTCGTAGGGGACGTTCTTAACCACCACACCCGCTTCGGCCAACCCCGCCAGCCCCAGCAACGCTACCGACAACAGTGATTTCTTCATTGTTTGACTCCCATCGTGCATGTGCCCACTCGATACAGCCGAAGCTGCGCCAGAGCCACAAGGAAGCACATTTGCGGCGTCAGGGAAACCCATGACGCCGCAGCCGGGAGTGGATTCAGGCGCTGGCGAACAGCGCGTCGATCTGCTCCTGAGCCCCGCGCAGGGCATTGGCTTTCGGCTCTTCGCCATAGGCCAGGCCTTCGGCACGCACCACCTGGATATCGGTGATACCAAGGAAACGCAGCACGAAAATCAGGTAATCCTCGTGAGCCTGGCCACTGGCTTGCCCCGCATGCAGACCACCAGCGGTCGAGGCGATGATCACTTTCTTGCCACCTGCCAACCCCTTGGGGCCGTTTTCGTCATAGGCAAACGTCTTGCCGGCCACGGAAACACGGTCGATCCAGGCCTTGAGCTGGCTCGGAATGGAGAAGTTGTACATCGGTGCGCCAATCACGATGGCGTCAGCGGCGAGGAACTCTTCCAGCGTGGCGTCGGCCAGCGCCACTTCATGAGCCTGGGCGGCATCGCGCAGCTCGGCGGGGGTACCACCGGCAACCAGGCTGGCAGCCGAGAAGTGGCTCAGGGCATCGCTGGCCAGGTCGCGGTAAGTGACCTGCAGATCGGCCTGACCGCTCTTCCAGGCGTCGACCACAGCGGCACTGAGCTGACGGGAAGCGGACGCATTGCCGAGAATGCTGGAATCGAGATGGAGAAGTTTCATGGTGGCTCCTTGAACGTTCAGGTTCATCAGTAGATGTTCGATGGATTAATCCTACCGGTGAAGCCAATCGCTGATTAGTCAGTAAAAATGCGATGATGCGTTCTACTGATAGAACAAACCCCGTATTTTTCCTGAGCTGGAGCCTGTGATGCAGGATCTCAACGACCTGATGTACTTCGCCAAGGTGATCGAGCACGGCGGATTCAGCGCTGCCGGGCAACAACTGGGCATTCCCAAATCCCGCCTGTCGCGGCGAGTGGCCGAACTCGAGGCACGCCTGGGCGTGCGTCTGCTGCAACGCACCACGCGCAAGCTGGCGCTGACCGAGACCGGTGAACGCTACCTGCGCCATTGCCAGGCGATGCTGCTGGAGGCCGAGCAGGCGCAGGAGGCAGTGGCTTCGCTGAGCAGCGAACCGCGCGGAAGGATTCGCATGTCCTGCCCCAGTGAACTGGCCCGCGCCGGGCTGCATCAGGTGATCAGCAGCTTCCTGCTGAAGTACCCGCTGGTTCAGCTCGACGTGGTACTCACCAATCGCCGGGTTGATCTGCTCCAGGAGGGTGTCGACGTCGCTCTGCGGGTACGCGATCAAGGTGATGAGGATCCCTCGCTGATCGCCCGCCAGCTGGCGCCTGCATCGGCCTTTCTGGTGGCCTCCCCGCCCCTGCTACAAGGGCTGAGCATTCAGACCCCGGACGATCTGCAGCAGCTTCCCGCACTCGGCGCGGTGGGAAGTGACCGGCGCATTCACCATGTTTTCAAAAGTCAGTCGGGAATGCGCCGTGAGGTGACTTTCGAGGCACGTCTGAGCATCGAAGACTTCGATATACGTCGGGAAGCGGCACTTCAGGGTCTGGGCTTCACCATGCTGCCGCATACCAAGTGCCTGGCCGATATCGAGGCTGGCCGCCTGATTCGTCTGCTGCCGGACTGGGAACTGCCCGGCGGCCATCTGCAAGCCGTCTATCCTCATCGTCAGGGCATGCTGCCGGCAGTGAGGGCCTGGATCGAACACATGATCCAGGCCAGCGCCGATGGCTGGCTCATGCCTGGAACGGACACGCGCCTTGCCCTGTCAGATCCGCCTGACGACTCTCAATAGCCTTTTCTATCAAACAGGATGCCCGATGACCGCCCGCAAGCCCCACGTTCCCGGTCAGACCGCCCGAATTCTTGCTGTGGTTTTCTTCACCTTCATCGGTTTCCTGTGTGTCGGCCTGCCTCTGGCAGTGCTGCCTGGCTTCGTGCTCAACGATCTGGGCTATGGCTCGGTGATGGCTGGCCTGGTGATCAGCCTGCAGTACCTCGTCACTCTGGTTTCACGCCCCATCACAGGTGTGCTGATCGACCGTATCGGGCCAAAGCGCGCAGTGGTTTACGGCCTCGCCGGTGCCGCGGGCAGCGGCGTGCTGACCCTTGCGGCTACCAGCCTGCATGGTCTGTCCAGTGAGGTGGGTCTGGGCTTGCTGCTCGCTGGGCGGGTAGCGCTGGGCATCTCCCAGGCGCTGATCGGTACCGGCTCGATCACCTGGGGCATCGGCCGGGTCGGCGCGGAGAACACCGCGCGGGTGATTTCCTGGAATGGCATCGCGTCTTATGGCGCCATCGCCGTAGGTGCTCCGCTCGGCGTCTTGATGGCCTCCGCCCTGGGCCTCTGGAGCATCGGCCTGGCGATCACCCTGCTAAGCCTTGGTGCCCTCTGGGTAGCACGCGACAAACCCGCCATTCCGATCATCCAAGGCAAGCGCCTGCCGTTCCATCACGTATTCCTGACCATTGCCCCCAATGGGGTCGCACTCGCGTTGGGCTCCATCGGTTTCGGCACCCTGGCAACCTTCGTCACCCTGTATTACGCCAGCCTCGGCTGGGAGCACGCGGCTTATTGCCTGAGCGCCTTTGGCGTGGCCTTCATCGTCGCCCGTCTGCTGTTCGCCGGCACGATCGAGCGGCGCGGCGGCTACCGGGTCGCGACCATTTGCCTGGCGATCGAAACCCTCGGGCTGTTGCTGCTCTGGCTTGCCCCAATACCAGCGCTGGCGCTTTGTGGCGCCGCGCTGACTGGCTTCGGACTGTCGCTGGTCTACCCCGCACTGGGTGTGGAGGCAATCGGCAATATACCCGCAGCCAGCCGCAGCTCGGCCTTGGGCGCCTACGCGCTGTTCTTCGACCTGGCACTGGGCATCGCCGGCCCGCTGATGGGCCTGCTCGCCAGCGCCTATGACTACGGTGCCGTGTTCCTCGCCTCCGGCCTGCTCTCGCTGCTTGGCCTTGGGCTGAGCCTACTGCTGCTGCGCCGTGCGGAACGCCCGAAGGAAGTGCAGCCATGACCCGCGAAGAGCTCGTTGCTTTCTGCCTGCACCTGCCAGGGGCTCGTGTCGACTACAAATGGGGCAGCAACCAAGTGTTTTCCGTGGCGCACAACAAGATGTTCGCCATCGTCGATTTTCTCGGGGACAACCTGGCCTTCAAGGTGGATGACGCACTGTTTCTCGGTTTAACCGACCGCCCGGGCGTTCGCCCGGCGCCCTACCTGGCCCGTGCTCACTGGATCAGCATGAACGGTAGCAAGCCGCCCATCGGCGACGAAGAGCTACGTGAGCTGCTGACCCGCTCTCACCAACTGGTCGTGCGGCGGCTGCCCCGGAAACATCAGGTCGGCTTGCTGCTCGACCTATAGCAAACCGCCCAGCCGGCCGCCGGTGTAAGCCCCGGCCATGAATACCTGGTCAGCCCAGAACAGCTGGTGCAACACCACGATGATCCAGAACAGCCCCTGATAGGAAAGTTTGCGCGTCTTGTGCCTGAACGCTTGCTGCGCCAGCAAGGCGCCCGGCCAGCCGCCTGCCAGCTCGACCAGATGCAGGGTGTTTTCCGCAATGCGCTGACGGCCACGCTGAGCACTGCTCTTGTCGCGCCAGTAGAGAATGAAGCACAGGACGCTGGCCAGCGGGTAAAGCAGCAGCGGCCAGATGCTCTGCCCCTCGGATAGCCAGCGCAGCGCGCCAAACGCCGGCAAACTACACAGCGCCGCGAAGATCATCAGCTTGGCAGCTGGATTGCGCAGTGCGCTCGATGTCCGGCGGGCATCGCGCGCATGTGGCTTGGCTGCGCGCCCTGCCGCGGGCGGCGATGTACGGGACGGTGCGGCAGCCCGCGGCTTGACACGAATCTGCGGCTGATCGACGGCCAGCTCACCCGCCAGGCGCAGGTGCTCGGCACGCAAGCGCCCTTTCTCGTCACGGCCAGCGACGAACAGCACCTGATCGCCGGCATTGGGTCTGCGATCACCGCGCATCGCCGAGATATGCGCGAAGACTTCGGCACCGCCCGCTGCGGGCTGAATGAAGCCGAAGCCCTTGTCGTCATTCCAGCTCTTGATTCGGCCGGCCTGTTCCTTGGTCTGCATAGGTCTTCACTGTCTGGCGAGGCAATCAGCCCTCTGCCGTGCTCCAGTCGATCCAGGCGAATTGCCAGGTCGCCAGGATCACCAGGCCAAAAGCGATCCGGTACCAGGCGAACACCGCGTAGCTGTGGTTGGCGATGAACACCAGCAGTGCGCGTACCGTCAGCATGGCAACGATGAACGTGGTGACGAAACCGATGGCGAACATCGGCAGATCGCTCCACTGCAGGATTTCACGATACTTGTAGAGCGAGTAGACGGTGGCCGCGACCATGGTCGGCATGGCCAGAAAGAACGAGAACTCGGTGGCCGCCTTGCGTGACAGGCCGAACAGCAGGCCGCCGATTATCGTCGAGCCGGAGCGCGATGTACCCGGGATGAGTGCCAGGCACTGCGCGCAGCCAACCTTGAGGGCCAGTTTCCAATCCATGTCATCGACCGACTCGGCGACGATGCGGTGCTGGCGCTTCTCCGCCCAGATCATCACCACACCACCGACGATCAAAGCAGCGCTGACGGTGATGGGATTGAACAGCCAGTGCTCGATGATATCCGCGAACAGCAGGCCGAGAATCACCGCAGGAATGAAGGCGACCAGGACGTTGACCGTGAAGCGCCGCGCCATCGGATCGCTGCCCAGGCCGGTCACCACCGAAGTGATGCGCTGACGAAACTCCCACATCACCGCCAGGATCGCGCCGAGCTGGATGATGATCTTGAAGGCCGTGGCGCGTTCACCATTGAACGACAGCAGATCGCCAACCACGATCAAGTGCCCGGTGCTGGAAATGGGCAGAAATTCGGTGAGGCCTTCAACGATACCCAGGATCAGCGCCTGAAATGCGAGCCAACTGTCCATCAGAACTCCTACGGATGTGCCAGACAGGCTGGCTGGAAAGGGGATGATTCTCGGACTGGAGCGGCTGGTGTAGGTTCCAGCAAGGCCGAAAAAAGCGGCAGTTATAAAGCAGTTGTTTTCAATTTCAAACAGCTATCAATGCAATCTCTCGAATTGCCGCCCTAACGCAACGTGCTGTGGCAAGACGCCCCGAGTGGCACGGGATAGAATGCGCCCCCTACACCACCACGCATTCAGGGGTTCCATGTCACCGCTCGAAGCCTGCGCCTCCCTGCTCGGCCTGCTCGCCGTATGGCTGACCGTGCGCCAGAATCCCTGGTGCTGGCCCGTCGGCCTGGTCATGGTGGTGCTCTATGCCTGGGTATTCTTCGAGGCTCGGCTGTATTCCAACGTGCTGCTGCAATTCGTCTACGCCGCCCTGCAGCTCTACGGGTGGTGGCACTGGACTCGGGGCGACCGCCCCGACGAGCGCCTCCACGTGTCACGCCTGAACCTGCGCCAGACAACCACGGGACTGGCACTTGGCCTACTGGGCTCGATCATGCTGGGCGTGCTGATGACCACCTACACCGATGCCAACGCCCCCTGGCAGGATGCCACGCTGTGCGCCTTCAGCCTGGTCGCGCAGGTGTGGATGGCCAAGAAGCGCCTGCAATGCTGGGCGCTGTGGATCGTCCTCGACCTGCTGTTCGTCGCGCTGTTCATCGACCAGGCGCTCTATTCAACCGCCGCCCTGTACGGCCTGTTCACCCTGCTGGCCTGCCACGGTTGGCTGACCTGGCGCCGCGAACTGGCGGTGCGTGCACCATGAAAGTTCTGGTACTGACGGGTCCGGAGTCCAGTGGCAAGAGCTGGCTGGCCAATGGGTTGCAGCAGCGCTTCGGGGGAATCATCGTTGGTGAGTACGTGCGCCACTTCATCGACAGCGAGCAACGCGATACCTGCTACGCCGACATACCCACCATCGCCAGGGGCCAGTTGGCCTGGGAAGACGCCGCACGGGAGAAGCTTCCTCAGCTGCTGATTCTCGATACCCACCTGCTGAGCAATATCCTCTGGAGCCATGAGCTGTTCGGTGACTGCCCCGACTGGATGGAACAGGCCCTGCTCGAGCGCCAATACCATCTGCATCTATTGCTCGACCCTCGCGGGGTCGAATGGGTCAGTGACGGCCAGCGTTGCCAGCCGGAGCTCGCACAACGGATCGCGTTTCATCAAGCCTGCGCTGCATGGCTGACAGCCCATGAGCAGACCGTGGTGGAAATTGCAGGGACCTGGAGCGAGCGTCAGAACGAAGTGATTGGCCTGGTTGAAACCTGGCTGGCAACTGGCGAATAAAAATCTCCGGGAGAAATCCTGATGCCCCTACGGCGATCCGCAGTTTGGTCGCTGGGGGTCGCAGACCAACAAAAACCCTACGAATTTCACGGGATGCATGCGTGGCATCTTGCCATTATCCGCCAGCATGGGCATAAAGGAGCACGACTAGAAGAACGCCACAAGGACGTCACCGATGCGCCTGATTCGCCGCACCTTGCAGATCATGCTTCTGTTGTTGCTCATCGCATTACTGATTGTCGTCTACTTCATCGCCAACCCCAATCTTCCCGACTACAAGCCGGCAGATAAGGTGCATTACCTTGGGCAATGGAGCGAGCAGGAACGTCAGTTCTACTACTACACCCCCCAGGGAACGCGGGTGAAGGGTCTGCAGTACGCATGGTTCTCGGCGCTGGAGCTGCCCTTCGGCAAGGCCAAGTTCGCCGACCCCGACTACCTGGCACGTTTCGGCTTTCTCACCCAGCCCGGGCAAAAGGCCACGCCACTCAATCCTGGCAACCTGCCGGTGGGCTTCGCACGCCATCAGGATGACGAAAGCGGCGTTGAGTACCTGGACATCACCTGCGCCGCCTGTCACACCGGCGAGCTGCGCTTCAAGGGCCAGGCGGTGCGTATCGACGGCGGCGCAGCCTTGCACTCCCTGGCTTCCACCGTGCCGACCCTAAAGGGGGGCAGCTTTGGCCAGTCCCTCGGCATGAGCATGGCGTTCACCTACTACAACCCGCTGAAGTTCCGCCGCTTCGCCCGGGAGGTATTGGGCGAGCGCTACGAGCGCGAGTACGACACCCTGCGGGTAGAATTCAAGCAAGTCCTCGATCGGCTGCTGAGTACCGCTTACAACGACTGGCACAGAGGCCTGTACCCGACCGAAGAAGGCTTCGGCCGTACCGATGCTTTCGGGCGCATCGCCAATACCGTGTTCGGTGACAGCATCGACGCGGCCAATTACCGGATTGCCGATGCACCGGTCAGCTATCCGCACCTCTGGGATATCTGGAAATTCGACTGGGTACAGTGGAACGGCTCGGCCATGCAGCCCATGGCACGCAACGTCGGCGAAGCGCTCGGCGTTGGCGCGACGCTGCATCTGCTCGACGAGAACGGCCAGGCTGTCGCGGAAAATCAGCGCTATGCCTCCAGCGTCCGCATCCATGATCTCTATGAACTGGAAGAGACGCTCAAGCGCCTGCAACCACCAGCGTGGCCGGAAAAGATCTTTGGCAAGGTGGATATCGCCCTGGCCAGCCGAGGGCGTGCCCTGTTCCAGGAAAACTGCGCCCACTGTCATGCGCCACAGGTCGTTCCGCCAGACAAGCGCATGGCCCCGGAGCGCGACCCCGAGTGGTACCTGCGGGTCATTCCAACGTCCATAGTCGGTACCGACTCCACCACCGCCGACAATATCGCGGACCATCGTTTCGACGTCAGCAAACTGGGCTGGACGAAAGCCAAGCTCGCGAAACTCGACGTCAAACTGTTCAGCAACAGCCTCGACAACGTCGACTTGCGCGCCATCTCCACCGCCGAAGCGCTGGCCTACATCACCGCCTATGTCGAAGAACGGGCCTATCGTGACAACGGCATCACGCCGGAGCAGCGCAAACGCATGGACGGCTATGGCCTGAAAATCGGCGTACAGGAGATCCGCGGCTACAAGGCACGCCCTCTGGACAGCATCTGGGCCACCCCGCCCTTCCTGCACAATGGCTCGGTACCCACGCTCTTTCATCTGCTGTCGCCGGTCTCGGAGCGTCCCAGCCAATTCTGGGTCGGCAACTTCGAATTCGATCCCCAACATGTCGGCTTCGTAAGCGACAAGTTCCCCGGCGGCTTCCTTCTCGATACCCGTATCAAAGGCAACGGCAACAACGGTCACGAGTTCCGCGACGGTTGCCGCAACGACGGCGCCATCGGCCGAGGCCTGCAGCCGGAGGAGCGTTGGGCGCTGGTCGAGTACCTGAAAGTGCTGGGTAATGCGCAGCTGGAAAACCAATTGAGCGAAATGCCGAGCAAACCATGGAGTCCCGGCCCGTTCTGCCAGGGCAGCGTGACGGCCAACGATGAGGAGTCCAACGATGCTTAAACGATTCTGGCTTTGGCTTGGCAGGCTTCTGGGCAAAACGCTTGTTGTGTTGCTGGTCGTCGGCCTCGGTGGCTGGGCAATAGGCACCGCCTACTACAGCTGGAAGTTTTCCGGGCCGGTTTCCAGCGAGGAACAGATTCCTGCCAACGAGGCAGCCTATACCGAGGGCATCATCGAGGACGCCATTCGTGTGGTCGAGCAGCACCGCGACAACACTCGCGTGCTGCGCGACGCCCATGCCAAGGCTCACGGCTGTGTGAAAGCCGAAGTAACGGTGCGTGCCGAGCTCGATGAAACCCTGCGCCATGGCGTACTCAGTGAGCCGGGCAAGACCTGGCCGGCCTGGATGCGCCTGTCCAACGGAAACGCTTACCCGCAGTTCGACCGTGCTCGCGATGCCAGAGGGATGGCCATCAAGCTGCTCGACGTACCAGGCAACAAGCTGATGGCCAATCCACGCCATGCCGACGAGCAGGATTTCGTGATGTTCAATCATCCGGCATTCTTCGTGCGTGACGTCGCAGAGTACCGCAGCAACTTCGCCGCCCAGGCGGATGGCAAGAAGGCGCTGGCCTTCTTCCCCAGCTGGGATCCCCGCACCTGGGAGATCCGCCACCTGATAATTGCCTTGAAGACGCTTTCGCCGGCGCCGAGCAGCCCGGTCGAGACGACCTACAACTCGATCGCCCCCTTCAAGCTTGGGCCACACAACATCAAGTATCGGGTCATCCCCAGCCCCGAAAGCTGTCCGGCCTACGCAATCCCCAAGCCCAACACCGACCTGCCCAACTTCCTGCGCAGCGCGCTTTATCAGCAGCTGTCACTGGACCGCATGCCGGCCTGCTTCGCCCTGCAGGTGCAGCGGCAGAATCCGAGCCATTACATGCCGATCGAGGATCCCAGCGTGGAATGGGACGAGCGGATTTCTCCATTCGAAACGGTCGCCGACATTCGCCTTCCAGCCCAGGACTTCGACAGCTCGGAGCAAAACCTGTTTTGCGACAACCTGTCGTTCAATCCCTGGCACGCCTTACCGGAGCATCGCCCAATCGGCGGTATCAATCGTCTGCGCAAGGCAGTCTACGAAGCGGTAAGCGTCTATCGCCACGAACGTAACGCCGCCCAGCCCCAGTGAAGGCCCTACAATGTGCAGCAGGCTGCTAGAATCGCAGCCTGTTCGCACTGTAGACAAAGAGACTGGCCTTGGAACTGTTCAAAGAATTCATCTTCGAAGCCGCCCACCGGCTCCCCCACGTGCCTGAAGGCCATAAATGCGGGCGCCTGCACGGCCACTCCTTCCGCATCGCGGTCTATATCGAGGGAGAGGTCGACCCGCATACCGGATGGATCCGCGACTTTTCGGAGATAAAGGCCATCTTCAAGCCCATCTACGAACAGCTCGACCACAACTACTTAAACGACATACCTGGTCTGGAAAACCCGACCAGCGAAGTACTTGCCAAGTGGGTGTGGCAGCAACTCAAACCGCTGCTCCCTGAACTGTCGCGCATTCGTATTCACGAGACCTGCAGCAGCGGCTGCGAATACCGCGGCGACTGACCCCTCCCACACCTCGTGGAAAGACCAAAGCCCGCCTTGTGCGGGTTTTGTTTTTTCATTCGAGCGACCCAGCGAACCGCACGCCGCCCCAGGTTACGCCTTCGGCCGCCCAGGCTACAAAGCCTGCCGCTTCACCCTTCCACCACTGCCCCACGCGCAGGACGACCTGCTGTATGAGCCAGCTTGCCGGCGATGCTCTTGATCGCGGCTCGCCAGCAAGCTGGCTCCTACACGTGCCCCGTAGCCTGGGCTGGCGACGCGAGCCCTCGATCCGTAGGGCAGAAGACGCCGCCCCCTTCCACCACTGCCCCCGCGCGCAGGATGACCTGTTGTAGGAGCCGGCTTGCCGGCGATGCTCTTGAGCGCGGTTCGCCAGCAAGCTGGCTCCTACACGTGTCCTGTAGCCTGGGCTGAGCGACGCGAGCCCTCGATCCGTAGGGTGGAAGACGCTTCACCCTTCCACCACAGCCCCACGCGCAGGACGACCTGCTGTAGGAGCCAGCTTGCTGGCGATGCTCTTGATCGCAGCTCGCCAGCAAGCTCGCGCCTACGTGCGGGCCGCCCCAGCCTTTTCTGGCGCCGAAAAGACGAAACCCCAGACCTCTGTCGAGATCTGGGG
>NZ_JARVSV010000019.1:0-198294 GCF_030209025.1 Pseudomonas sp. MEJ086 | reverse complement strand
AAGCGCCACCCTACGGTTGATGCCCCTGGGGGTAGGGTGGGCTTCAGCCCACCACCGACAACGCCCACAGCCCGAAGCTCCGAGCCGCATGCTCTGAATAGCCAGCCACCATCGGTGTTGATGGCTTTGGTGGGCTAAAGCGCCACCCTACGGTTGATGCCCCTGGGGGTAGGGTGGGCTTCAGCCCACCACCGACAACGCCCACAGCCCGAAGCTCCGAGCCGCATGCTCTGAATAGCCAGCCACCATCGGCGTTGATGGCTTTGGTGGGCTAAAGCGCCACCCTACGGTTGAGGCCCCTGGGGAGTAGGGTGGGCTTCAGCCCACCAGAGGAGTCCATTGCCAATCGAACCGTTCTGGCCAATCAACCGCGCATCACCCGCCAGGCCGGTGTGTTTTCGTTGGGGTTGTAGGTCAGCTCGCTCTTGTCGGTTTTCTCCACGCCGATGGCTTTCAACCAGGTTTCCAGGTCGCCGGTACTGATCTTGCCGTCACGTTTGTCGTTCTTGGCCAGGTTGTCGAGCTGGTCGAAGAAGCCCTGATTGTCGAGCAGGAAGCGCGCCGCCTCCTTCTCGGCGTCGCTGCCATCGCCGTTGGCGATCTTCTCCAGGTCCTTCTTGCTGACGATGGCGTCCTTGCCGTTCCAGTCGTCCCAGCGATCACGGATGGTGTCGATGATGCCCTTGTGCTCGTCGAAGAAGGCGCGGTCGTACTGGTCCTCATGGGCGCCGACCATCTTCAGCCAGGTATTGAGATCGTTGGTGCTTACCTTGCCATCCTGGCCTCCCTTGCCCCACTGGGTATCGAGCTGGTCGAAGAACTCGCTGTTGTCGAGCAGGAAGCGTGCGGCCGCCTTCTCTGCGTCGCTGCCGTCGCCGTTGGCGATCTTTTCCAGGTCCTTCTTGCTGACGATGGCGTCCTTGCCGTTCCAGTCGTCCCAGCGCTCGCGGATGGTGTGCATGACTTCGCGATTGTCCTGATAGAAGTCCTTGTCGAACTTGGCCAGGTGCATGTCGTCATCCAGACGGTTGATGGATGAGCCACCTTCCTGGGGCGTTTCCTTGAAGTGCTCCCATTCATCCTTCTGGTAGTCGTAGATGCTCTGCCCTGCCGGGGCGTCGCGGCCTTCGTACTCGTAGAAGCTGTAGCGCGCGTACTCGAGCTTGTCGCCCCAGTCTTCCTGGGTCAGGCCGAGTTCGGCGAGATCCTTGAACCACTGGCCTTCCTTGTCGGTGGCTTTCTGTTTTTTCTCGTGGTCGACGAAGATGCCGATAATACCGGCGATCAGCCCGAGGCCCGCGGTGATCAGAAACAGCGGGCCGGTCGCTCCAGCCAGCGCGCCGATGCTGGCGAACAGGCCGGCGGTGCCGATCACGCCGGCCGTTGTGCCCGCCACGCCGCTGATGATCTGCAGGGCACCAGCCGCCTTGCCCATATCGCTGTTGTTGGCGATGGCGTCCTTGATGGCGTAGCCGCCCATGACGATATCCGCAACGCTGAGAATGTCCGGTGCCACGCCCAGCACCTTGGTCAGCGTGCCGCCAATCTTTGCCGCCAGGCCGGGCTTGATGGACGGCACGTCTACCGCGCCGTTGGGGCTCAGGGCGTCGCGAACGGTCGCGTTGTCGACGACGCTCTGCGCCGGAGGATTGTTGCGGATGGCATCGTTGATCGGTTCGATGGCGTCATCGAGCACGTCCGCTGCGGGTGGTGGGCGGTTGTCCTGCTCGTACATCTGTTCGATGGCCTGACGATCCAGCTCCACGTCTGCACCGGGTGCCGCCGAGGCACGCTCACTCATCACCCGCTCGAAGGATTCGACACTGGGTGGAGCGATATTGCGCTCTTCGAAGAACTCCACCGCATCTTCGTAGACCGAATAGCCTGAGGATGTCGTGGAGGGCGGCAGCGGACGACTGGCTGCGTTTTCCAGGTGATCGGCGAACTCGAGAATCGAAGCATCGTCGGGCACCTGCCCCAGACCCGCCGCGGCCTGTCTTTCGGCGATGCTCTGATTGATGGTGTCCTCGGTTATCACGAGGTTCTGCTCGTTGGCGAGCTGATTGAGGCTGTTGTAGCGCGAGTAGTCTGCGGGTGGATTGCCGCCGGCACGCTGGACGACGTCGTCCAGCAGGGCGCGAATGCCGTCGTCGTCCAGGGGGCCGATGCCTGCGGCTTCAGCCGAAAGCCTGACCTGATCGAGTACGTTGCCGCCGCCACCACCATTCAGCGAGCCGAGCTCGATGACGCTGTTGGCGCGGCTCTCTACCGCGTCGGGGATACCGGAGATGCCGCGTTCGCGCAGGAAGCCTTCGATCTTCTTGCCGATCGTGCCATTTTCCTTGCCCCAGATTTCCGGCAGCGTTTTGCTCAGGCCCAGCAGTTCGGCGGTATTGGTCTTGGTGAACTTGTCGAAGATCTTGGTCTTTTCGAACTGCGCACCGCCACTGAGGAAGGTGATGAAATCCTTGGCGATGGCCAGGCGTTCCAATGGCTCGTCGGACAGTTGACCGTTCTTGGCCGAAAGCATGTAAATCGCGCCGCCCAGCGAGCCGAACGCGGAGATGGTACCAAGTACGCCGTACTGGTTGAGCGTGCCTATGGCCCTGGTGAAGTCATCCTTGCTGACTTCCGCCGGGATGTATTTGGTTTGTAGCTGCTGGTCGAAATCAGCCTGGCTGATGGTGCCGTTGTTGAGCTGATTGCTGAGCTCGACGAAGTCGGCCATCTTGGTCTTGTCGTTGAGCAGTTCGTTGTAGAACTTCTCGATGCTGTCCTGGACGCGGCGAGGGATGTCGGCGGACTTGAGCACGGTCTTTATCAGCGCCCCCATGTCCTTGTAGGCCATCTCCTTGTATTCGTCGGGGATCGCTCCAGGGTCGCCGACCAGGGTATCGATCTCGACCAGGATACTGTTCTGCTTGAGCTCCGACTCGGCCTTGCGGGCGCGCTCCGGGTCGAGCAGTTCGAGGCTCGAAGCGAGGCGGGCGACTTCCGATTGGCCCTCGCTGTCGAGCCCCTGTTTCTTCATGTCCGCGAGGTATTCGACGAAGTCCAGACTGGTCAGGGTTTCGTAGATCTCGTCGGCCAGCTTGGTCTTGTCCTCGCCGCTGATTTTCTCGATGGCACTGTCCAGCTCGGCCTGGAATTCCTTGCCGATCTTGTCCTTCTCGCCGTCGCCGCTGGTGAACATTTCGCTGAGCAGCTTATCCACCGAGTTGCCGTTGAGGATGTCCTGCATATCCTCTTCGCTCAGCGTCTCGCCATCGGTGTCGAACTTTCGCCAGGTGGTGTCGCCACCGCGTGGGTCTTCGATGTAGGGCGTGATGCGGTGCCCGCTTTCCATGGCTGCCTTGGCCTCGATGGCCTTGACCAGCTTGTAGACGTCGCTGTCCTTGTCGACCTTGCCGTCGTCGATGAGCTTCTTGTACTTGTCGAGCAGGTTCTTGGTGGCCAGCTCGACCACCGTCATCTCTTCCTTGTCGTCCTTGTTGGCCTTCTCGCCGCTGCTCTGGCCGAGCAGATCCAGTGCATCGAGGTCGGGCAGGTCGTACTTGTCACGAAGGTCCTGGATCGAGTCGCCGCCTTTGACGTGGTCACTCCACATCCCGGCGACCCGGTCGTACATTTCCTTGTTTTCGTGTTCGGATACGACGTACTTCTTGCCGTCCTTGGTCTCGAACTGGATGACCCCGTTGCCGAACTCGTCCGGGCTACCCCAGACGGCAATGTCGTGCTCGGCCACATAGGTGTCGGCACCGGCGACTTCACGGCCATCGGCCACGCGCTGCTCGAGGGTATAGCGTGACAGGCCGATCTGCTGCACCGAAGCGAACAGCTCTGGGGTCAGTGCTTTGGAGACGCTGACGGTTTCGCCGTTGGTGGTGATGTAGGTGATCACCTCGGTGTCTTCGAGATTGTCCTGCCACTTGAACTGGGTGTAGTCGCCCGCCTTCTGCACCTCGGTATTGCGGTCGGCGATGGCGTGGTCGTCGCCCATCGCCGCGACCACCTGGGCCTTCTGCTCGGGGGACTGGTTGAGGGCATGCAGGTTGAGCAGGAACTTGTACAGCTCGGGATTGACCGAGCGGTCCACCACCACGCCCTGACCATCCAACTGGTAACGGATCTTTCCATCCTTGGGCGCTTCGACCTGGGTCTTGTCCACTGGCGGCCACGTCTCGTTGTCGGTGGCGACGCGGTCTTCCTTGGGCTTGGGATTACCTTCGGCCTTCAGGCTCAGACGCATGACGTTGTCGAAACGCAGGCCGTCACCGCCTGCCTGATCGTTGGGGCCTTTGCTCAGTGGTTTCACGCTCACGGTGGTTTCCTCGCGAAAGTGGAAGCGCGTGGCCGGGCTGCTTCGCAGAGAAAACCGCGTGTGTGCCGATGGCCGGGACTGCCTCGATTGTTTCGCTTACGGGCGTGAAATGCTGTGAAACATTCCGTTCATAAATCGAACGGGCAGGGAGAGGCCCCGCGGAGCATTGGTAGGTTAAAGGCGATAGCCGCCGTTCGTAGTCGGGCGCCAATTGGTGGGCTGAAGCCCACCCTACGGTTAGATGCGCGGCTGTAGGGTGGGCTTTAGCCCACCAAATCGAAGGTCCGCTATCGCCTTTTTGCAGCCCTTGTTTTACTGCGCCTTGACGTCGCGCAGGTAGGGCGCAGGCGCGGCGCCCAGGTTGTTGAGCATGCGGCCGCTGTACCAGTCGATGAAATTGACCACGCCGAACTCGTAGGTCTTCGAGTAGGGGCCGGGCTGGTAGGCGGTGGAGTTGATGCCGCGCTGGTTCTCTTCGGCCAGGCGGCGATCCTGGTCGTTGGTGGCATCCCATACCTGGCGCAGGCGGGCCACGTCGTAGTCGACGCCTTCGACGGCATCCTTGTGCACCAACCACTTGGTGGTGACCATGGTTTCCTGGGCACTGATCGGCCACACCGTGAAGACGATCATGTGATCGCCCATGCAGTGGTTCCACGAGTGCGGCAGGTGGAGGATGCGCATCGAGCCCAGGTCGGGGTTCTGGATGCGGCCCATCAGCTTCTGGCTGCCCTGCTTGCCATCCATGGTCATGGACACGGTGCCTTTGAGCAGGGGCATGCGCACGATGCGGTTACGCAGGCCGAAACCCGCGTGCAGGTAAGGAATCTTCTCGGCCTCCCACTTGGCCGCGGACTCGGCGACATGATCCTTGAAGGACTGGCTGGCGCGCGGGTCGTTGGTGTCGTCCCATTCCAGCAGGGTGTTGAGCAGTTCCGGGTGCGAACCGTTGCAGTGGTAGCACTCGCGGTTGTTCTCCAGCACCAGCTTCCAGTTGGCCTTCTCGTACAGGTTGGTCTGCACCGCCACCTTGGCGTTCTCCATGTCGTACGGTTCCATGTAGTGCGACAGGGTGGCGAGGAATTCGTCGATGGCCGGTGGGTTCTCGGCCAGGGAGATGAAGATGTAGCCGCCAGCGGTCTTGCAGCTCACCGGCTTGAGGTTGTAGTCCTTGAGGTCGAAGTCGGCGCCCATTTCGGTACCGGCGAACAGCAGGCGGCCATCCAGCTCGTAGGTCCACTGATGGTAGGGGCAGACCAGCTTGGCCACCTTGCCCTTGTCGCTGGTGCACAGGCGCGAGCCGCGATGCCTGCAGACATTGTGGAAGGCATGCACGCTGCCCTCGGCACCGCGGATGACGATGATCGGGTTGTTGCCGATCTGCAGCGTCAGGTAATTACCCTTGGTGGGGATCTCGCAGGTCATGCCGGCGATCAGCCATTCCTTGTGGAAGATCTCCTGCATGTCGAGCTGGAACATGCGTTCGTCGTTATAGAACGGCTGTGGCAGGGAAAAGGTGCGCTCGCGGTTCTGCAGCATGTCGGCGGCTGCGGCGCGTGCCGGTTCCAGCGGGTCGCCAAGGCTCAGTGTGGAGGTGACGGTCATCGGAGAACTCCTCGTGGCGAGCGCGCTGCGCTGGCCGTGAAAGTGGCTATTGCGGTGGTACGCAAGGTGGCGCATCGCACCCCTGGGCGCCTGCCGATTGGCGCTTTTCAGAGGGGGCTGCGGCTGGCGCTCTTATCCTGTTCGGCTGGGGGCGAGTGTGGAGCCGGGCGCGGCGTGAACCTTATCCATGGGCGACATGGCCGAATCATTTCCCGACTCGGTAGGCCAGTGTCTACGGGGCAGGTCGCCGTTAGCATGCCGATGTCGCTGGCAGGTAAATGAACGACAGGTGCGTTGCGCACAATCGCGGCAGAGACAGGGCCGGTGAGCGGCCTGCTTGCGCGAGAGAAACGACCATGTCGAACGAATTCCTCTATCCCGTCACTACCCAGACCTGGAGCAATGGCCGCCACGTGGTGCGCTGCGTCAAGGTCATCCAGGAAACATGGGATGTGCGCACCTTCTGCTTCATGGCCGACCAGCCGGTGCTGTTCTTCTTCAAGCCGGGTCAGTTCGTCACCCTGGAGCTGGAGATCGAAGGCCGGCCGGTGATGCGCTCCTACACCATCTCCAGCTCACCCTCGGTGCCCTACAGCTTCTCCATCACCATCAAGCGGGTACCGGGCGGCAAGGTGTCCAACTGGTTGCACGACAACCTGTCCGAAGGCCAGGAGCTGGCGGTGCATGGTCCGGTCGGGCTGTTCAATGCCATCGATTTTCCGGCGGACAAGGTGCTGTTTCTCAGTGGCGGGGTGGGCATCACCCCGGTGATGTCGATGGCCCGCTGGTTCTACGACACCAATGCCAACGTCGACATGGTCTTCGTGCACAGCGCGCGCTCGCCCAAGGACATCATCTACCACCGTGAGCTGGAGCACATGGCGGCGCGGATCAACAACTTCAATCTGCACGTGATCTGCGAGAAGCATGGTCTGGGCGAAGCCTGGTCGGGCTATCGCGGCTACCTCAACGAGCCCATGTTGCAGCTGATGGCGCCGGACTATCTGCAGCGGGAGATCTTCTGCTGCGGGCCTACGCCCTACATGGCGGCGGTCAAGCGGCTGCTCGAGGCCAAGGGCTTCGATATGAGCCGCTACCACGAGGAGGCCTTCGGCCCGGTACCGGCAGACGTGCGCGAGGAGGTCAAGGAACTGGCCGAGCAGGCTGCCGATGCGCCGGACGTGCCGGCTGCAGATCTCAATCAGGTGGCATTCACCAGCACCGGCAAGAGCATTCAGGTCGGCCCTGGCGAGACGGTGCACGCGGCGGCGGCGAAGCTCGGGCTGCATATCCCCAAGGCATGCGGGATGGGGATTTGCGGAACCTGCAAGGTACTGAAGACGGCCGGCGATGTGGATATGGAGCACAACGGCGGGATCACCGACGAGGACGTGGCCGAGGGATACATCCTGTCCTGCTGCAGCGTGCCACGTAACGACGTGAGCATCGATTACTGACCGCTCCAGTCATTGGTCATAAAGTAGACAGCTTTGCCTGGGCCACGCAGCGCCTGGGCTGCAGGCGGTGTCGAACAGCTTATCCACAGCCGGGCACACAGTAATTGTGCGCAAGCTTGCTGGTTGATCGCTGCCCTGCTTCTGCAGATCACCTGGCGGTGTCAACTGCCAGGCCTCACCTGGCGTGGCGACGCGGGAGGCGATCGAAAATGCGCCAATTACCGACAGGCTTCGCAGGCGTTGACGCCTGGCCATCGCTGGACAGGTTATCCACAAGTGTATGCACAACTATTATGAATAACTTGCAGCCCTGCTCAGGTTGGCGGCGGCCTTGGTGGATACGTCAACCTCATGAAATCGTTCGTTTTTTGATCGCTGGCCTGCAAGCAGCGTGGATACTGGCCTGTAGGCGAGTGGCGACAGGTTATTCACAGCTTGATCCACGGACTTTGGGGGAAAGCGGGTCGCTGGATCAGTCATCTGTACACAGCCCCGCTCTTTATCGGGCGTCATCGGCAGCGCCGTCGCCCTGGCTCGGGCCCCTGTTCAGAAAATGATCATTGCGCTGAGGGCGCCGTATTCGGTGGCGTGCAGCCCGGTCTGAACACCTTATGCACAGGTAAGCGCACAGCTTCTGTGTGTAGATAACTTTCCAACCTGTTGAAATCGAACGTTTTTCAACCGAATCGCTGCAGCCCTCTGGTAGCGGGGTGTGTAGCGGTTTACCTACAGTTTATCCCCGTCATCATCCACGGATTGTGGGGACGGCTGTCCACAATGCGCCGGCAACGCTGCAAAGGTGCTGTGGATGAATCGACCGTCAAATGGGCTGATCAAAAAAAGATCAGCTCCCTGCAGGCGCCGTGGTATTTGGGCTGCAGCTACATATGCACAGCTTGTGAAAGGGTTGCTGCACAGTGAATGTGCGTAACCCGTAAGACAACTCATTGAAATAGAACGTTTTTTGTACGAATCGCCAGAGGCGCCGAACTGCCTGGCGTGTAGCCCGTTGCCGACAGCTTATCCACACCATCGTCCACGTGATCTGGGGATGGTGTCGGTGTTTATCCCCAGTCGCCTGAAATCGCCTCTTATCAGCAGAAGTTATGCCGCCAAGGATGCTGTCGCTCGCGAACTGCAGCGCAGCTGTGCTGATTCCCGCGCACCGACAGGCCGTGGCTTTTATCCACAGAGTGCCTGAGACGTGTGGGAGGTTTTGCGAGGAGGGTGGGTGGATCAGGCGAGCGCCGCGATCCACCTTGTTTGCTTGCCGTCCGACCGTGCGCTTAGCCGGCCATGACCTCGCGGATATCCGCGGCCAGCTGACGGACGCGGGCTTCCTCGGTGTCCCAGGAGCACATGAAGCGTGCGCCACCGGCGCCGATGAAGGTGTAGAAGCGCCAGCCGTCGCTCAAATAGCTTCGCGGTCAACGTAGCGAACTGGCGCAAGGCTGGGACCTCGCCCCTGGAGGGATCTTGGGGCGGCACGAGTTGACCGCAGGGAGCTAAGGCTTATGGGGTGGGCAAGGGCTTGCAGCGCCACTCATGCGTGCCCTCTATTCGTTCAGCGTCTCTAACAGACCAGTTGCCAGCCTCATCGATCAAACAGAAGCGTTTGTAGAACCAGGCTCTTCGATTTTTCTGGTCGCCGGCCTGTAGAAAAACTTCATAAATATCTGGCTTGAGCGTTTGAGGTGGCACCTGGTTTTCTAAGGAAACAATAGGTTGGCCATATTCGATGCAGGTGTCCGATCGTAGTCGTAAGGTAGAACTTGTGGCACCGGGTGGTGTACTGGCTTCCCAGACTTGAGCCGACGGACGATTGACTTGAACCGCATATAGCACGACATGATTTTGATCGAGGCTAGCCTTGCGGGAAAACAAACCAGGCACTTCATAAGTTTCGTCGGCGCCTATGCATAGCGCGCCATTGCGTATCCATACGCGAGCGTCACCATCGTGGTGTCGAGACATTGCATGCCCGTCACATAGAAAGCCGAAGACCATTACGGAGAGTAGAGCGCTACGGTAGCAGTTTGCGGTCATTTGGATTGCTCAGGAAATCGCTAAGGACGCTCTTGTAAATATCTATGCTGGTTACTCGGCGACCGCTGGCGCTCCTTGTGGAGTTACCGGCCGACCAACAATAGTAATCGGCGATGACATCGCCTTGCTGTTCCATATTGAAATCTTGCAATTTATCGCCCGGCTTCAGTTCGTACTGATAAGGGTCACCCAGAAGCCCCCAAAGTTTGCCAGGGTGCAGCAGAAGACCATGTAGTTTCACCCAATACCCCAGTTGGTACTGCCATACATGCACCATCTCGTGTATGAACCAATGTTGGTCATTAGGCAGAAGGGAGAAGTCTTCTTTGTAGTAGTCGGGGTTGAAATACATCTCGCCATTCGGGGTCATCGCAGTATTGTCTGGCTGTAGCCCGAACGGCAGGTATTCCTCGCTGTGGATCTTGATCTTGGTGTAATCCACCGAGTCTTTGAACAGGCTTTGCGCCATGGCTAGCTCGCCACTGGTCAGCATCCGGAAACTGTCGCTTTTGCTCACTGATAAAGGCGGTACTTTCGCTCCAGCACTTGCGGCGGTTTGCACGCCATTTAGAGGAATTGATAATCCATTCGATTGGGCCGGGGCGTGCCGATCGCAGCAGTTCGTAGTGAGGGCCGGTGGCAGCAGGTTCACACTGGCAATGGCCATTTGCGTGAGCGTTCGTATAGGTTGGGTAGTGCCAGATGCATTGGTAATCCCTTTCTGAATCGAACCATCTTCCAGGATCACCCTATATGGTAGGCACGAATAGGGTTGGCCATTAGATGCAGAGAGTTGCAACTGGCAACTAAAGGCTCCAGGCATCGGCACAGGAGGGGTGAAGGGGGCAGGGATGTGCTGATTACCAACCAGTACATCTCCAGATCCCGTAATAATTGTGCCTCCATGACTGGTCGAACTGCCAAGAAAAGCGATGGGTAATCCATTGACCAGAATGGTGCTCATGCCTTCGGCTACAGTATCGCCACAAGCACTTCTATCTCCTACGCGCAGAGCCGGCAGGCCGTTGATCAAAACGTCAGGAGAGCCGGTAACGGTAGGGTTAGCGCCGTGCCCCGGGAGTTGGCAGGAGTCTTGATCGCTTTGGCGAGCTGCGGGCTTGGACATATATTTGCTTCCTGCAATAAGACCAGGCAGGCCTGGTTGGCTCCAGTGATCCGTTTACCTGGTGTTTAGAATGTACTCAATATTGCCCCAAACTACTGTTCTCATCCATGACGTGTGTCGTTTTTCACCGAAGCAGGGGCGCAGCGGGCAACCTAGTGTGTGGCTATTTCGTTTTTAAGCTGTTTGCTATGCATCTGTGCAGCGTTATGGAGGGCGATTCGCTTGTCTGGACTGGCAGGGCGCAGTACGCCCTGCCGTGGCCGGCCGGAGCGATGGGCTCAGGCGCTCATCACTTCGCGGATATCCGCGGCCAGCTGACGGACGCGGGCTTCCTCGGTGTCCCAGGAGCACATGAAGCGTGCGCCACCAGCACCGATGAAGGTGTAGAACCGCCAGCCGCGAGCGGTCAGGGCGGCGATGGCGGGTTCTGACATCTGCAGGAACACGCCGTTGGCCTCCACCGGGAACATCAGGCTCACGCCGGGCACGTCTTCCACCATCCTGGCGAGCAGTTGTGCGCAGTGGTTGGCGTGATTGGCATAGCGCAGCCAGGCGTCGTTTTGCAGGATGCCGACCCAGGGCGCCGACAGGTAGCGCATCTTCGAGGCGAGTTGCCCGGCCTGCTTGCAGCGGTAGTCGAAATCTTCGGCCAGCTCGCGGTTGAAGAACAGGATCGCTTCGCCGACTGCCATGCCGTTCTTGGTGCCGCCGAAGCAGAGTACGTCGACACCGGCTTTCCAGGTCAGGTCCGCCGGGCTGCAGCCGAGGAAGGCGCAAGCATTGGAGAAGCGCGCGCCGTCCATGTGCAGGTGTAGGCCGAGTTCCTCGCAGGTCTGGCTGATCGCGCGGATTTCTTCGGGGCTGTAAACGGTGCCGACTTCGGTGGCCTGGGTGAGGGTCACCACGCGGGGTTTGGGGTAGTGGATGTCCTTGCGCTTTAGCGCGATCTCGCGGATCGAGGCGGGCGTCAGTTTGCCCTGCTCGGTATGGGCGGTAAGCAGCTTGGAGCCGTTGGAGAAGAATTCCGGCGCGCCGCACTCGTCGGTCTCGACGTGGGCGGTCTCCGAGCAGATCACGCTGTGGTAGCTCTGGCACAGCGCGGAGAGCGCCAGGGAGTTGGCGGCGGTGCCGTTGAAGGCGAAGAACACGTCGCAGTCGGTTTCGAACAGGCTGCGGAAGTGGTCGGCGGCGCGGGCCGTCCATTCGTCGTCGCCATAGGCGCGCTGGTGGCCCTGATTGGCTTCTGCCATGGCTTCCCAGGCCTCGGGGCAGATGCCCGAGTAGTTGTCGCTGGCGAATTGCTGGGAGTTGTCGGGCATTGGAAAATCCTTGTCTGCTTCGCCCCAACCGGGCGTATGCCGCTACTTTAGCCCGCCTTGGCCAGCCTTAGAACTCGCTGGCGCGACATATTGTTCAGGGCTCGTCGAGGGCAATCATTCTGAACTCACGGCAGTCTGTGGGCTCACAAAGCAGAGAGTCGTAATCAAGGACTCGCCGATTCCAAGCTACAGGAGCCCACCATGAGCTACCGTCATCTGATCGCACTTTTCGCACCGCTCGCCTTCGCCTTGCCGGCCGTGGCAGCCGAACCCTGGTCCCCCGAAGCCAAGTCGACCTTCGTGCAGGAGTGCGTGAAAGGCGCCCAGTCCGGCCACTCGCAAGAGAAGCTGACGGCGTTCTGCGACTGCGCTGCGACCAAGGTCAGCGAGGAGTTCAGTGAGGCCGAAATGGCCGAGATGAGCAAGCAGGTGCCGCCGGATGCCGCGCTGCAGCAGCGCTTGGTCACGGCCTCGAGCAGCTGCAACACCAAACTGCAGTAAGCCTCGAACCGGCGGCGCAGGGTTTAGCCCTGCGCCGCCTTCTGATTTGCGTCGAGGCAGCCAGAGCCTCTACCGTGCAGCCTCATATCCCAGCGTGACGCGTGCACATGCCTCCAGCATCACTTGCTCAGCCAATGCCTTTCGGCCGTGACGCGGCCCTCGATCTGATCAAATGGCTGGCGCTGCTGACCATGCTGATCGATCACCTTCGCCATGTCTGGCCCTCCCTGTATTTCCTCTACGTACCTGGTCGTCTGGCCTTTCCATTGTTCTGTCTGGCCATTGCTGCCAACGTCGCGCGACCGAGAGTGGGTGATTCCGGCGCCGTATCGCTGAGTTATCTCGGCTGGTTGCTGCTGTTCTCGCTGCTATCGGAGTGGCCCTACCGGCTGCTGGTGCCCACGGCGGAATCGCTCAACGTGCTGCCGACCCTGGTGCTCGGCCTGCTGATCGCCAATGCGGTGCAGCGCCCGCAGCCCCAGGCCTGCTGGCTGGGTGGGGCGGCGCTGTTGATCGCCGTGTTCGGCCATGAGTGGCTGATGTTCGGCGCTTTCGGCGCGGTATTGCCGGCGGCGTTCCTGCTGGCGCTGCGCAAGCCTCATGGCGCCTGGCTGCTGCCGATGGTCTGCTGCCTGGCGGCCAACTACTGGGCGCCTTTCTATCGCGACGCCGCCCGGGGCGACCCGTTCGCCTGGAGCGTGCTCGCCATCTGCCTGTTCGCCCCGCTGGTCGGTCTGCTGCTGTTGCGCACCCGTCCGCCATTCCCGGTACCACCGGTACGACGCTGGGCCTATCTGTTCTATCCCGGACACTTTCTCGCGCTGGTCGCACTGCGCTTCATCTGAGTTTGCGGCATGTGCAATTGCGACACTCGGTCATGTCGCAAACGCAATCTCCCGTGGCGTGCATAGGCATCTGGTTCTCGAGGGCGAGTCATACCATCGCTGCAACAAGACTCATATCGAGCAACCGAGCCAGATGCGGCGCCTTCAGGCGCCTCGGGGAGATACGTGATGTTCAGCAAGCAAGATCAGATCCAGGGCTACGATGACGCACTGCTCAGCGCGATGAATGCCGAGGAGCGTCGTCAGGAACATCACATCGAACTGATCGCCTCGGAAAACTACACCAGCAAGCGGGTGATGGAGGCGCAGGGCAGCGGGCTGACCAACAAGTACGCCGAAGGCTATCCGGGCAAGCGCTACTACGGTGGTTGCGAGCATGTGGACAAGGTCGAGGCGCTGGCCATCGAGCGTGCCAAGCAGCTGTTCGGCGCCGATTACGCCAACGTGCAGCCGCACTCCGGCTCCTCGGCCAACTCTGCCGTGTACCTGGCGCTGTTGCAGCCCGGCGACACCATTCTCGGCATGAGCCTGGCCCATGGCGGCCACCTGACCCACGGGGCCAAGGTCAGCTCGTCCGGCAAGCTGTACAACGCCGTGCAGTACGGTATCGATACCGACACCGGGCTGATCGACTACGACGAAGTCGAGCGCCTGGCCATCGAGCACAAGCCGAAGATGGTCGTCGCCGGTTTCTCGGCTTACTCCAAGACCCTGGATTTCCCGCGTTTTCGTGCCATCGCCGACAAGGTCGGCGCCTACCTGTTCGTCGACATGGCCCACGTTGCCGGTCTCGTTGCGGCTGGTCTGTATCCGAACCCGATTCCCCTTGCGGACGTGGTCACCACCACCACCCACAAGACCCTGCGCGGGCCCCGTGGCGGCCTGATCCTCGCCAAGGCGAACGAAGAGATCGAGAAGAAACTCAACGCTGCGGTATTCCCCGGTGCCCAGGGCGGCCCGTTGATGCATGTGATCGCCGGCAAGGCGGTGTGCTTCAAGGAGGCGCTGGAGCCTGGCTTCAAGGATTACCAGGCGCAGGTCATCAAGAACGCCCAGGCCATGGCCGAGGTGTTCATCGAGCGTGGCTTCGATGTGGTGTCCGGTGGTACCGACAACCACCTGTTCCTGCTCTCGCTGATCAAGCAGGGCATCACCGGCAAGGATGCCGACGCAGCCCTCGGGCGCGCTGGCATCACGGTGAACAAGAACGCCGTGCCCAACGATCCGCAGTCACCGTTCGTGACCTCCGGCCTGCGTATCGGTACGCCAGCGGTCACCACCCGTGGTTTCAAGGAAGCCCAGTGCCGTGAACTGGCAGGCTGGATCGCCGACATCCTCGAGCATCTCGGCGATGCCGATGTCGAGGCTCAGGTAGCCGGCCTGGCTGCCGGTCTGTGTGCCGACTACCCGGTGTATCGCTAATTCGTAGGGTGGAAGGCGCTGTTTCCTTCCACCGCGCATCGGTGGATCGGTAAAGCGTGATCCACCCTACGGGCCGCCAGCCAGACGGCAACACCCAGAATTCAGGAGTCTCCCATGCAGCGCTATTCCGGCTTCGGCCTGTTCAAGCATTCCTTCAGTCACCACGAAAACTGGCAACGCATGTGGCGCAATCCGACTCCCAAACCGGTGTATGACGTGATCATCGTCGGCGGTGGCGGGCATGGCCTGGCCACAGCCTACTACCTGGCCAAGGAGTTCGGCGTGAAGAACGTCGCCGTGGTCGAGAAGGGCTGGTTGGGTGGCGGCAACACCGCACGTAACACCACCATCGTGCGTTCCAACTACCTGTGGGACGAGTCCGCGCACCTCTACGAGCACGCGATGAAGTTGTGGGAAGGTCTATCGCAAGACCTGAACTACAACGTCATGTTTTCCCAGCGCGGTGTGTTCAATCTCGGCCACACCTTGCAGGACATGCGTGACATCGAGCGCCGCGTCAGCGCCAACCGCCTCAATGGGATCGATGGCGAGGTGGTCGATGCCAAGCAGGTGGCGGAGATGATTCCCTACCTCGATTGCTCGAAGAACACCCGTTACCCGGTCCTCGGTGCCTCGCTGCAGCGCCGCGGTGGCGTCGCCCGTCACGACGCCGTGGCCTGGGGTTTCGCCCGCGCCGCCGACGCCTTGGGCGTCGACCTGATCCAGCAGACCGAAGTCATTGGCTTTCGCAAGCAGGACGGCGCGGTGATCGGCGTGGAAACCAGCAAGGGCTTCATCGGCGCCAAGCGCGTCGGCGTGGTCGCTGCCGGTAACTCCGGTCACCTGGCCAAGCTCGCCGGCTTCCGCCTGCCGCTGGAATCGCACCCGCTGCAGGCGCTGGTCTCCGAGCCGATCAAACCCATCATCGACACGGTGATCATGTCCAACGCCGTGCACGGTTACATCAGCCAGTCTGACAAGGGCGACTTGGTCATCGGCGCCGGGATTGACGGCTACAACGGCTACGGCCAGCGCGGTTCCTATCCGACCATCGAACACACCCTGCAGGCCATCGTCGAGATGTTCCCGGTGCTCTCGCGGGTGCGCATGAACCGTCAGTGGGGCGGCATCGTCGACACCACGCCGGACGCCTGCCCGATCATCGCCAAGACCCCGGTGAAGAACCTGTTCTTCAACTGCGGCTGGGGCACCGGTGGCTTCAAGGCCACGCCAGGCTCGGGCAACGTGTTCGCGGCCAGCCTGGCCAAGGGCGAGATGCATCCGCTGGCCAAGGCCTTCTCCATCGAGCGCTTCCACAACGGTGCGCTGATCGACGAGCACGGCGCAGCCGGTGTGGCGCACTGATTTTGGCGCCCTCTCTCGCTGAGAGAGGGACGATGGTTTTCTGGAGGTACCGAACATGCTGCACATCTTCTGCCCTCACTGTGGCGAACTGCGTTCCGAAGAAGAATTCCACGCTGGCGGCCAGGCGCACATTCCCCGCCCGCTGGATCCGAATGCCTGCACCGATGCGCAGTGGGGCGAGTACCTGTTCTTCCGCGACAACCCGCGTGGCATCCACCACGAGCTGTGGATTCACGCAGCAGGCTGCCGTCAGTACTTCAACGTCACCCGCCACACGGTGAGCTACGAGATTCTCGAAACCTACAAGATTGGCGAGCGCCCCAGCGTCACTGAGGCTTCGCTCGCCGAGAAGAAGGCCGTCGACCAAGGAGTAACGGCATGAGCCAGGTCAATCGTCTTTCCCAGGGTGGCCGCATCGATCGCAGCCAGCCGCTGACCTTCAGCTTCAACGGCCAGACCTATCAGGGTTATGCCGGCGACACCCTGGCCGCCGCGCTGCTGGCCAACGGCGTCGACGTGATCGGCCGCAGCTTCAAGTACTCGCGCCCGCGCGGCATCGTTGCCGCCGGCGCCGAAGAGCCCAATGCCGTGCTGCAGATCGGTTCCGCCGAAGCGGCGCAGATCCCCAACGTGCGGGCAACTCAGCAGGCGCTGTACGCGAACCTGACGGCCACCAGCACCAACGGCTGGCCGAGCGTCAACACCGACCTGATGGGGATTCTCGGCAAGGTCGGCGGCGGCATGATGCCGCCCGGTTTCTACTACAAGACCTTCATGTACCCGCAGAACCTCTGGCTGACGTACGAGAAGTACATCCGCAAGGCTGCAGGCCTCGGCCGCGCGCCAAAAGAGAACGACCCGGATATCTACGACTACCTGAACCAGCACTGCGACGTGCTGGTTGTCGGTGCCGGCCCTGCCGGGCTGGCTGCAGCCCTGGCCGCCGGCCGCAGTGGCGCCCGGGTCATTCTCGCCGATGAACAGGAAGAGCTCGGTGGCAGCCTGCTCTCTACCCGCGAGATGCTCGACGACAAGCCGGCTGCCGAGTGGGCCGCCAAGGCCATCGCCGAGCTGCAGGCCATGCCGGAAGTGACCCTGCTGGCGCGTGCCACGGTCAACGGTTACCACGACCACAACTTCCTCACCATCCACCAGCGCCTCACCGACCACCTCGGCGAAGTCGCGCCAATCGGCCAACCGCGCCAGCGCCTGCACCGTGTGCGTGCCGGCCGCGTGGTGCTGGCCACCGGCGCCCACGAGCGCCCGCTGGTGTATGCCAACAACGACGTGCCCGGCAACATGCTGGCCGATGCCGTGTCGACCTACGTGCGCCGTTATGGCGTGGCGCCCGGGCAGAAGCTGGTGCTGTCGACCAACAACGATTACGCCTACCGCGTGGTGCTGGACTGGCTCGACGCCGGTCGCCAGGTGGTGGCCGTGGCGGACGCGCGCAGCAACCCGCGCGGCAGCTGGGTCGAGGAAGCGCGCCGACGTGGCGTGCGCGTGCTCACCGGCAGCGCTGTGGTCGAGGCGCGTGGCAGCAAGCGTGTCACCGGTGCGCGCATCTGCGCCATCGACGCTGCCAGGCACAAGGTCACCAGCCCGGGCGAGACCCTCGACTGCGACCTGATCGTCAGCTCCGGCGGCTACAGCCCGGTGGTGCACCTGGCGTCGCACCTTGGCGGTCGTCCGGTCTGGCGTGAAGACATCCTCGCTTTCGTGCCGGGTGACGGTTTCCAGAAACGTCATTGCGCCGGTGCCGTGAACGGTGTGTTCGGCATGGGCGACAGCCTCGCCGATGGTTTCGAAGCCGGTGCCAAGGCGGCCGCCGAGGTGGGCTTCCAGCCGGTGAGCGGCACGCTGCCGAAGGCCGAGAAGCGCATCGAGGAAGCGTCGATTGCGCTGTTCCAGGTGCCGCACGACAAGAACACCGCGCGTGCACCGAAGCAGTTCGTCGATCAGCAGAACGACGTCACCGCCGCCGGTATCGAGCTGGCCACGCGGGAGGGCTTCGAGTCGGTCGAGCACGTCAAACGCTACACCGCGCTGGGCTTCGGTACCGACCAGGGCAAGCTGGGCAACATCAACGGCCTGGCCATCGCCGCCCGTTCGCTGGGCATCAGCGTCAGTGAGATGGGCACCACCATGTTCCGCCCGAACTACACCCCGGTGACCTTCGGCGCCATCGCCGGCCGTCATTGTGGCGATCTGTTCGAGCCCAAGCGCTACACCGCCATGCAGAAATGGCACCTGGAAAACGGCGCCGAGTTCGAGGACGTCGGCCAGTGGAAGCGCCCCTGGTACTTCCCGAAAAAAGGTGAAGACCTACACGCCGCCGTGGCCCGCGAGTGCCTGGCCGTGCGTAACGCGGTGGGCATTCTCGACGCCTCGACCCTGGGCAAGATCGACATTCAGGGCCCGGATGCGCGCGAGTTCCTCAACCGCGTGTACACCAACGCCTGGACCAAGCTGGACGTGGGCAAGGCCCGCTACGGCCTGATGTGCAAGGAAGACGGCATGGTCTTCGACGACGGCGTGACGGCCTGCCTGGCCGACAACCATTTCGTCATGACCACCACCACTGGCGGCGCTGCCCGCGTGATGGAATGGCTGGAGATCTATCATCAGACCGAATGGCCGGAGCTGAAGGTGTACTTCACCTCGGTCACCGACCACTGGGCGACCATGACCCTGTCCGGCCCCAACAGCCGCAAGCTGCTGGCCGAAGTCACCGATATCGACCTGGACAAGGACGCCTTCCCGTTCATGACCTGGAAGGAAGGCAACGTCGGCGGCGTGCCGGCTCGGGTATTCCGGATCTCCTTCACCGGTGAGCTGAGCTACGAAGTCAACGTCCAGGCCAACTATGCCCTGGGGGTGTGGGAGAAGATCATCGCCGCCGGCCAGAAGCACGGCCTGACTCCATACGGCACCGAGACCATGCACGTGCTGCGTGCCGAGAAGGGCTTCATCATCGTCGGCCAGGATACCGATGGCTCGGTCACCCCGGACGACCTGAACATGGGCTGGTGCGTCGGGCGTACCAAGCCGTTCTCCTGGATCGGCTGGCGCGGCATGAATCGCGAAGACACCCTCAAGGAAGACCGCAAGCAACTGGTCGGCCTCAAGCCGGTGGATCCGAACAAGGTGCTGCCAGAAGGCGCGCAACTGGTGTTCGACCCCAAGCAGCAGATTCCGATGACCATGGTTGGCCACGTCACCTCCAGCTACATGAGCGCCGCGATGGGCCATTCCTTCGCCATGGCCCTGGTCAGGGGCGGCCTCAAGCGCATCGGCGAGCGGGTCTTCGCGCCGCTGGTCGATGGCAGCGTGATCGAGGCCGAAATCGTCAGCTCCGTGTTCTATGACCCGAAAGGGGATCGCCAGAATGTCTAACGCCAATCTTTATCAGCAACGCCCTGCCGACATCGCCGGGCAGTCGTCCCTGCACCATGCCGGGTTGCACGAATTGGCCGGCAAGGGCCGCCAGGGCGCTGGCGTCAGCCTGCGCGAGAAGAGCCTGCTCGGCCATCTGGTCCTGCGTGGCGACGCCGACGATGCCAATTTTGCCGGTGGTGTACACAAGGCCCTCGGCCTGGAGCTGCCGGGCGCACTGACCCTGGTAGCCAACGGCGATACCTCGCTGCAGTGGCTGGGCCCGGATGAATGGCTGCTGATCGTGCCTGGCGGCAGCGAGTTCGAGGTCGAGCGCACGCTGCGCGAGACCCTGGATGGTCAGCATATTTCGGTGGTCAACGTCAGCGGTGGGCAAACCCTGCTGGAGCTGCGTGGGCCCAAGGTGCGCGAGCTGCTGATGAAGTCCAGCAGCTACGACGTTCACCCGAAAAACTTTCCGGTGGGCAAGGCGGTCGGCACGGTGTTCGCCAAGTCCCAACTGGTGATTCGCCGCACTGGCGAGGAGACCTGGGAACTGCTGATCCGCCGCAGCTTCTCCGACTACTTCTGGCTGTGGCTGCAGGATGCCAGCGCCGAGTACGGGCTGGCCGTGGAGGCCTGAGGTCTCTTTGCTGTAACCCACTGTGGGAGCGGGCCATGCCCGCGAAAAATCGCGGGCATGGCCCGCTCCCACAGAATAAATGCTGACCGTCGCTCCTGCTTTAGCTTCACCACTCCCAAAGGCCGCGCACTAGCGCAGCCAATGACGCTCCCCGTCGTGCACTGCCGGCCGGCGCATGGGAGCGATCACCACAAGGAATCGCTTTCATGAGCCGCACCCCCGACACCTGGATTCTCACCGCTCACTGCCCGAGCCTGCTGGGCACCGTGGATGTGGTGACCCGCTACCTGTTCGAGCAGGGCTGCTATGTCACCGAGCACCACAGCTTCGATGACCGGCTGGCCAGCCGCTTCTTCATCCGCGTCGAATTCCGCGTCCAGGCCGATTTCGACGAGGCGGCGTTTCTCGCCGGCCTCGATGAGCGCACCGCGCCCTTCGAGATGCGCACCGAGCTGACGCCGCCAGGCTATCGCGCCAAGGTGGTGATCATGGTCTCCAAGGCCGATCATTGCCTCAACGATCTGCTCTACCGTCAGCGCACCGGCCAGTTGCCGATGGACATCACCGCGATCGTCTCCAACCACCCGGACCTCAAGCCCCTGGCCGATTGGCACGGCATCCCGTATCACCACTTCGCCCTCGACCCCAACGACAAGCCGGCGCAGGAACGCAGGGTGCTGCAGGTGGTCGAGGACACCGGCGCCGAACTGGTGGTGCTCGCTCGCTACATGCAGGTGCTGTCCGCCGAGCTGTGCCGCAGGCTCGACGGCCGGGCGATCAACATCCACCACTCGCTGCTGCCCGGCTTCAAGGGCGCGAAACCCTATCACCAGGCCTATCAGAAGGGGGTGAAGCTGGTCGGCGCCACGGCTCACTTCATCAACAATGACCTCGACGAAGGACCGATCATCACCCAGGGGGTGGAAAGCGTCGATCATGCGCACTACCCCGAGGATCTGGTGGCAAAAGGCCGGGATATCGAGTGCCTGACGCTGGCCCGGGCCGTGGGCTACTTCCTCGAGCGGCGCGTGTTCCTCAACGCCAACCGCACCGTCGTGCTCTGACTGGCACGGGTGCCGCGCACAGAACGCTCGCTGTCGGTTTTGTCCCCATGGCAGCGCCAAGCGCTCGCTAGTCTGCCTAGACCGTTTGCGCCACCAGTCGGCGCGACCACTCGGTAGCCGTCCTGCCCTTACCGGCGGGTGCCGAGACAGACGCTTCAATACTCCATTGCAGGGCCTGCGTGCCTTGTATCCACAACAAGAAGGAGATTCATATGTCTGGTAATCGCGGTGTCGTCTATCTCGGCACGGGCAAGGTCGAAGTTCAGAAGATCGATTATCCGAAGATGCAGGATCCGCGTGGTCGCAAGATCGAGCACGGGGTCATCCTCAAGGTGGTTTCCACCAATATCTGTGGCTCCGACCAGCACATGGTGCGCGGTCGCACCACCGCCCAGGTCGGCCTGGTACTGGGCCACGAGATCACTGGTGAGGTGATCGAGAAGGGCAGCGATGTCGAGAACCTGAAGATCGGTGATCTGGTGTCCGTGCCCTTCAACGTCGCCTGTGGCCGCTGCCGCTCCTGCAAGGAACAGCACACCGGCGTGTGCCTGACCGTCAACCCGGCGCGTGCCGGTGGCGCCTATGGCTACGTCGACATGGGCGACTGGACCGGTGGCCAGGCCGAATACGTGCTGGTGCCCTACGCCGACTTCAACCTGTTGAAACTGCCTGATCGCGACAAGGCGATGGAGAAGATCCGCGACCTGACCTGCCTGTCCGACATTCTGCCCACCGGTTATCACGGCGCGGTCACCGCAGGCGTGGGGCCGGGCAGCACCGTGTATATCGCCGGTGCCGGCCCGGTCGGCCTTGCCGCAGCGGCTTCGGCACGGCTGCTTGGCGCCGCGGTGGTGATCGTCGGTGACGTCAACCCGGTGCGCCTGGCCCACGCCAAGGCCCAGGGCTTCGAGATCGCCGACCTGTCCAAGGACACGCCGCTGCACGAACAGATCGCCGACCTGCTCGGTGAGCCGGAAGTGGATTGCGCCGTCGACGCGGTGGGCTTCGAGGCCCGTGGCCACGGCCATGCCGGTGCCCAGCACGAAGCACCGGCCACGGTGCTCAACTCGTTGATGGGCGTGGTACGGGTGGCCGGCAAGATCGGTATTCCCGGCCTCTACGTCACCGAGGACCCGGGCGCGGTGGATGCGGCGGCGAAGATCGGCAGTCTGAGCATCCGCTTCGGCCTCGGCTGGGCCAAGTCGCACAGCTTCCATACCGGGCAGACCCCGGTGATGAAGTACAACCGTGCCCTGATGCAGGCCATCATGTGGGACCGCATCAACATCGCCGAAGTGGTTGGCGTGCAGGTCATCAGCCTGGAAGACGCCCCCCGTGGCTACGGTGAGTTCGATGCCGGCGTGCCGAAGAAATTCGTCATCGACCCGCACAAGACCTTCAGCGCGGCGTGATCGATGCCGGCGGGGCTCGCTGAGCCTCGCCGCTTCCACTGCCCAGCAATCAGCGTATTTCCCGCCTCAGTTGCGCGATCAGCGCATCCTTCTCTTCCCACAGGCCACTGACCCAGTTCTGCACGTACAGGCGGAATTCGTCGTCGTTCTGGTAGTCGCCCTGCCACAGCGCAGGCTCGAGCGGCCGCGTGCGGATATCCATGATGACCTGGGGTACCTGGCCGCTGATCAGCTTCCAGAAACCGGGCGGTGTGCCTTCCGGGTAGACGATGGTGACGTCGAGGATGGCGTCCAGTTGTTCGCCCAGCGCGGCCAGCACGAAGGCCACGCCGCCTGCCTTGGGCTTGAGCAGATGGCGGTAGGGCGAGCCCTGCTGCGCCTGTTTGGCCGGGGTGAAGCGCGTACCTTCCAGGTAGTTGACGACCGTGACCGGCAGATCGCGAAATTTCTCGCAGGCACGACGGGTGATGTCCAGATCCTGCCCTTTGAGGTGCGGGTGCTTCTCCAGCTTGGCCTTCGAATAGCGCTTCATGAATGGATAGTCCAGCGCCCAGAACGCCAAGCCGAGAAAGGGCACCCAGATCAGCTGCTGCTTGAGGAAGAACTTGAAGTAGGGCGTCTTGCGGTTGAACGCCTGCACCAGTGCCGGGATGTCGACCCAGGATTGGTGATTGCTGATGATCAGGTAGGAGGTGTCCTGCCGCAGCTCACCGCCGCCGCGAATATCCCAGTGGGTCGGAGTGAGCGCTGCGAAGATGCGTTTGCAGTTCTCCGCCCAGAACTCGGCGACCCACATGACCTGGCGTGAGCAGGCAGCCTTCAGTGGCTTGCCCGGCAGCACGAACTTGCCGAGGGCGATGAGCAGCATCGGCCCGATCAGAATCAGGGTGTTGAACAGCAGCAGGACGATAACGGTGAGGCCGGTGAGCAGGCGGCGCATGGCAGCTCCTTGGGGGGCGCGAGGTGTTCATCATAGGCAGACAGGATGCTGGCGCCAAATCGGTACGGTGAGCAAGGCGTTACCGGATGTCCCGTTGATAAGCGATGGCTTTGGTAGGGCAGAAGCGGACATCCAATTGTAGGGTGGATGACGCTTCACCCATCCACCGCTCTGCAATCGCAATGGTGGACAAAAAGAGCATTGTCCACCCTACGGGAATGACCGGCGGCATGCGCCATTGAGCTGCCCACGAGCGACCACTCAGAACAACCTGGCCAATAGCGCAGTAACCGCCGTTTCCACCCGCAGAATACGCTCGCCGAGCTGCACGGGCTGCAGGCCGGCCTCGGCCAGTTTGTCCACCTCGTAGGGGATCCAGCCGCCCTCGGGGCCGATGGCCAGGGTAACCGGCTGCTCGACGGCGCGGGGGCACGCCGGATAGAGGCCGGGGTGGCCGACCAGACCGAGGGTGCCAGCTGCCAGTTGCGGCAGGCGATCCTCGACGAAGGGCTTGAAGCGCTTCTCGACGATCACCTCGGGCAGCACCGTATCGCGGGCCTGTTCCAGGCCGAGAATCAACTGCTCGCGAATCGCCGCCGGCTCGAGAAAGGGCGTCTGCCAGAAGCTCTTTTCCACCCGGTAGCTGTTGAGCAGGATCAGCCGTGGCACGCCCATGGCGGCCACGCTTTGCAACACGCGCTTGAGCATCTTCGGTCGAGGCAGGGCGAGCAGCAGGGTCAGCGGCAGCTTGGCCGGTGGTGGCTGGTCGAAGCTGACCTGCAGCTCGGCGCTATCGGCCTCCAGCTGCAGCAACTGGCCGCGGCCCATCTCACCGCCGAGGCGGCCGACCCGCAGGGTGTCGCCGCTTTCGGCGCGGTGCACTTCATGCAGGTGGGTCAGGCGTCGTCCATCGAGGCGCACGCGGTCGGCGGCGATGAAGTCGCCGTCCTCGAGGAGCAGCAGGTTCATGCTTGCGTGCTGGGCGGCTGATCGGCCGGGGCTTCCTCGTCCTCGTCGGGCTCGCCGCGACGCGTACGAATCAGGCTGCCGGCAATGATGCCCAGCTCGAACAGCAGCCACATCGGCACGGCCAGCAGGGTCTGCGAGAAGATGTCCGGTGGCGTCAGGATCATGCCGACCACGAAGCAGCCGATGATCACGTAGGGACGAATCTTGCGCAGGTACTCGACATCGACCACGCCGATCCAGATCAGCAGCACCACGGCCACGGGTATCTCGAAGGCCACGCCAAAGGCGAAGAACAGCGTCATCACGAAGTCGAGGTAGCTGGCGATGTCGGTCATCATCGACACACCTTCGGGCGTCACGCTGGCGAAGAAGTGGAAGATGATCGGAAAGACCAGGAAGTAGGCGAAGGCCATGCCGCTGTAGAACAGAATGATGCTGGAGACCAGCAGCGGGATGGCGATGCGCTTCTCGTGCTTGTACAGGCCCGGCGCGATGAAGCCCCAGACCTGATGCAGGATCACCGGCATGGCCAGGAACACCGCGACGATCATGGTCAGTTTGAACGGGGTGAGGAACGGCGAGGCCACATCGGTGGCGATCATCGTCGCGCCTTCCGGCAGGTACTGGCGCAGCGGGGCGGAAACCAGGGTGTAGATCTTCTGTGCGAAGTAGAACAGGCCTGCGAAGATCAGGAAGATCGCCGCGACGCAGCGCAGCAGGCGCGTACGCAACTCGGCGAGATGGGAAACCAGCGGCATTTCCTGGTCGTTGTCGGAGAGTCGACTCATGGTTGCGGCGTCTTGTCCTGGCTGGCGACGGGCGCCGGGGCTGGCGGTGTGACAGAAGCTGGAGCAGGCTCAGCCGGAGCTACCGGAGCTACCGGAGCTACCGGAGCTACCGGAGCTGACTCGGCGACGGGCGCCGATTGCTGCGCGGGCGGTGGCACTGCCGCTTGGGGGGCTGGCGGCAGGATATCGTTCTTGACCGCCTGCATTTCCCGCTCGAGCTCGAGGATATGTTCGTTATGCAACTGGCGACGGATTTCGTCAGCGCCGATTTCGCGCTCGACCTCCGACTTGATCGCATTGAAGCTGCGTTTTATGCGGCCGATCCACAAGCCTGCGGTGCGTGCAGCGCCGGGCAGGCGTTCGGGGCCGAGCACCAGCAGGGCAATCAGCCCGACCAGCAGCAGCTCGCTGAAACTGATACCGAACATGCTCTGGCCTCAGTCCTTGCGCAGCGGTTCTTCGACCTTGCTGGCCTGGCCTTCCACGGTATGCGGCTGGTTCAGCGGCGCTTGCTGCTGATAAGGCTGCTGCGGCTGCTGGGCCTGAGGTTCGGCCGGCTTGCCCTCGTCTTCGTTCATCGCCTTGCGGAAACCCTTGATGGTCTCACCGACGTCGGAGCCGAGGTTCTTGAGTTTCTTGGTGCCGAACACCAGCACGACGACGATAAGGATGACTACCCAGTGTTTCCAATCGAAAATGCCCATGCTGCATTGTCCTCGTCAGAGTCTTTATTGAGTGTCGCTGTCGCTTCGTGCGGCTTTTTCCGCATGCCCGGACAGGCCGAAACGGCGATCCAGTTCATCCAGCACCGCCTGCGGGTGCTGATCCAGTGCGGCCAGCATGACCATGCTGTGGAACCACAGGTCGGCGGTTTCGTAGATCAGGTCGCTGCAGTCACCGCTGGTGGCAGCGTCCTTGGCGGCAAGAATGGTTTCCACCGACTCTTCGCCGACCTTCTCCAGAATCTTGTTCAGACCCTTGTGGTACAGGCTGGCCACGTAAGAGCTGTCTGGCGCCGCGCCCTTGCGCGATTCCAGCACTTCGGCCAAGCGCTTGAGGGTATCAGTCATGGCGGTGTTCCGGTGCATATATGGTGTGCGGATCTTTCAAGACGGCATCGACGGTCTTCCACGCGCCATTCTCGAATACCCGATAGAAGCAACTTTCGCGCCCGGTATGGCAGGCGATGCCGCCGAGCTGCTCGACCATCAGCACGATCACGTCGGCATCACAGTCCAGGCGCAGTTCATGAAGCTTCTGCACGTGACCGGACTCCTCGCCCTTGCGCCACAGCTTGCCACGCGAGCGTGACCAGTAGATGGCGCGCTGCTCGCTGGCGGTCAGGGCCAGTGCCTCGCGGTTCATCCAGGCCATCATGAGGATGCGCCCGGTCAGGTGATCCTGGGCGATGGCCGGCACCAGGCCGTCGTCGTTCCAGTTGATTTCATCTAGCCAGTCGTTCATTGCTTTTCCGTCTTCATATCTGGAGCCAAGTGTGCCAGCCAGGGCGCTGGCTGGCTATCGGCGCAGGATCAGGTACAGACCGCTGGCGGTCATCAGCCAGGCCGGCCAGGCAAGGCTCGGCTCGCTCAGATTGGCGACACCCAGGGCCAGTACCACGCCGCCGCCGATCAGCGCTGCACCGATCAGGCGCAGGGTCCAGCTGTCGCGTTCACGCCATGGTGGTGGCGGATCGTTGGCGTGGGGCTGGGCCATGCGTTCGAGCAGGCTGCGGGTCATGTTGGCCAGGTGCGGCACCTGCTCGACCTGGCTCTGCAGGTTGTGCAAGAGGTTGCGCGGGCTGACGCGCTGGCGCATCCAGCGCTCGAGGAACGGCTGGGCGGTCGTCCACAGATCCAGGTCCGGGTACAACTGGCGGCCCAGGCCTTCGATGTTGAGCAGTGTCTTCTGCAGCAGCACCAGTTGCGGCTGGATTTCCATGTTGAAGCGCCGCGCGGTCTGGAACAGGCGCATCAGCAGCAGGCCGAAGGAGATGTCCTTGAGCGGGCGCTCGAAGATCGGTTCGCACACGGTGCGGATCGCCGCTTCGAAATCGTTGACCTGGGTCTCCTGGGGCACCCAGCCGGAATCGATGTGCAACTGCGCTACCTTGCGGTAGTCGCGCTTGAAGAAGGCCACCAGATTGCGCGCCAGGTAGTCCTGATCCTCGGGTGTGAGGCTGCCGATGATGCCGCAGTCGATGGCGATGTACTGCGGGTTCCATGGCGTTCGCGTGCTGACGAAGATGTTGCCCGGGTGCATGTCGGCATGGAAGAAACTGTGGGTGAACACCTGGGTGAAGAAAATCTCCACGCCGCGTTCGGCCAGCAGTTTCATGTCGGTGCGCTGGTCGGCCAGGGTTGCCAGATCGGTGACCTGAATGCCGTAGATGCGCTCCATGACCAGCACCTTGGGGCGGCACCAGTCCCAGTAGACCTGAGGCACGTAGAGCAGGTCCGAGCCCTCGAAGTTGCGCCGCAGCTGGCTGGCGTTGGCCGCCTCGCGCAGCAGGTCGAGTTCGTCGTAGATGGTTTTCTCATAATCGCTGACCACGTCCACCGGGTGCAGGCGGCGGGCTTCGGCGGAGGCGCGTTCGGCCAGCTTGGCGAGCAGGAACAGCCAGGCCATGTCGGCGCGGATGATCGGCTTGAGGCCGGGGCGCACCACCTTGACCACCACTTCCTCGCCGCTTTTCAGCCGTGCCGCGTGCACCTGGGCGACGGAGGCCGACGCCAGGGGCTCGGTGTCGAAGCGTGCGAACGCCTGGCTGACCGGCACGCCCAGTTGCTCCTCGATCAGGGCAATGGACTTGGCCGGGTCGAACGGCGGTACGCGATCCTGCAGGTGGGTCAGCTCATCGGCGATATCCGGCGGCAGCAGGTCACGGCGAGTGGACAGCAACTGGCCGAACTTGATGAAGATCGGCCCCAGCTCCTCCAGGGCCAGGCGCAGGCTCTCGCCACGGCTCAGCGACGACTTGCCGCGCGGCACCCAGCGCCAGGGCAGCAGGAAGCGCGGTGCACGCAGCCAGAAGGGCAGCGGCAGAGCGAACAGCAGGTCATCCAGGCGGTAGCGGATGACCACGTAGAGAATGCGCAACAGACGACGAACGGCAAGCAGCTTCATGCGATGGGCTTATGGCGTTGGGCGAGGCGCTCGATGCGCGCGTCGAGACGGTCGAGGGAAAGTTTCAGGTCATCCAGTTCGGCGAAGCGCGCCTCGGCCTCGCGGCGGCCGACCAGCGTGCGCGATTCCTCGCTGAGGTAATCGGCCAGGCTCAGTTGCAGGCTGTGCAGATTGTCTCGCGTCCAGCCCGTGCGGCTGCGCAGGTGACCGGCCAGCAATGGCGTGGCGATCGGGCCGAGCCAGCGCGACAGCTCGTATTCCCAGTCCAGCTCGAGATCCTGCAGCACGCCGGCCAGCTCCATCAGCACGCCGCTGTCGCCATCGAGGTCGACCTCCGGCGCGTGCAGCACGGCCTGCTTGTCCCTGGCCAGCGCCAGGCGCAGCAGAGCGCTGGCCGGCGCGCGCAGGGTGCAGTCGATCTGCCCCGCCCACTGGCTGGCCAGGCGCAGGCCTTCGCCATCGGCGAGGATGAACAGTTGGAATGCCGGTGCGCGCGATTCGACCGCAATCACCCGGCCATTGAGCCGGGCCAGGCGTGGCAGGGCGGTGCTGTCCAGCGCCAGTACGCGGTTGAGACCGCGCTCGACGCCGGCGAGCAGGGCCAGGGTCAGCATCAGGGCTTGATACCGCGGTGTAGGGCGACGATGCCGCCGGTCATGTTGTGGTAGGTCACGCGGTCGAAACCGGCATCGAGCATCATCGCCTTGAGGGTGTCCTGATCCGGGTGCATGCGGATCGACTCGGCCAGGTAGCGATAGCTCTCGGCGTCGTTGGTCACCAGCTTGCCCACCAGCGGCATGAAGTTGAACGAGTAGGTGTCGTAGACCTTGGACAACAGGCTGCTCTTGGGCTTGGAGAACTCCAGCACCAGCAGGCGACCGCCGGGCTTGAGCACGCGCAGCATGGAGGCGATGGCGGCGTCCTTGTGGGTGACGTTGCGCAGGCCGAAGGCGATGGTCACGCAGTCGAAATGGTTGTCCGGGAAGGGCAGCTTTTCGGCGTCGGCCTGGACGAATGCGATGTTGCCCGACACGCCGCGGTCGAGCAGGCGGTCACGGCCGACCTTGAGCATCGAGGCGTTGATATCGGCCAGCACCACTTCGCCGGTCTCGCCGACGATGCGCGAGAACTGCCGGGCCAGGTCACCGGTGCCGCCAGCGATGTCCAGTACGCGGTTGCCGCTGCGCACGCCGGACAGCTCGATGGTGAAGCGCTTCCACAGACGGTGCATGCCGCCGGAAAGCAGGTCGTTCATCAGGTCGTACTTGGCAGCCACCGAATGGAACACTTCGGCGACCTTCTCCGCTTTTCTGCTTTCCGGAACATCCTGGAAGCCGAAGTGGGTGGTGGGTTCGCTGCCGTCGTTCTTGCGCGGATCGTTCATGTCGCCCTTTCCTGAAATCCGAGGCTCTATAAAGCCGAGTGGGGGCATTCTAAACCTAAAACCCCGGGCCAGGCTGCAAGCGCGGTAGTGGGTCACAGGTGCTTCTTGTATATTCCCCCGCCAGCGATTTCAGTCAGGAGAGCCTTGATGGCCAAAATTACCGTCGACCGTCCCCACAATCTGGGGATAGAGGCCGCCCGGGGCAAGGCCGAAAAGCTCGCCGAGCGCCTGGCGCGCGAATACGACGTGCGTTACCAGTGGAACGGCGACACCCTCGAATTCAAGCGCAGTGGCGCCGACGGACGGATCGAGGTCAGCGAAGATCGGGTCAACCTGCACCTCAATCTCGGCCTGCTGCTGTCGGTGATGAGCGGCAAGATCAAGAGCGAAATCGAAGAAGTGCTGGATCGGGAGTTGAAGGCCTGATATCCAAGCGATGTCAGGTCTTAATGTGGCGATAGCCACGCAAGGTGGGATTAGCCGAGAGCGTCGGTCGCGAATGAATTGAGCCGTTCGTCACGTACTGCACTACCTGGCCCGGCGCTATAGGCGAAATGCGAAGCCGGTCTCCCGCCCCAAAAAGGCGGTAGTGGCAAAATGCCTAATCTCTGTCAGGGACGAATCACTTTTCCAGGTACGGATTTCCATGCGCTTGTATTTCTCGCTGTTGCTTATTGCAGTGCCGTTCACTGCGCTTGCTCAAACGCCCCCCGAGTACGATTGTGGTTAATTTGGTTGACTCTCCGCTTACGTTTTCGCAAGTTGAAAAGGCGCTCGAACAGAGTCCTGTTAGTGGTCTAAAAACTCTATATTTGATGAAGAATGGCGAGTCTAAAGTGATAGAAGTGTCAAAGTGACTATAATGATGAGTCTTGAAGTTGAAAGCGGCGCTTCTTTGGGAGTTCTTTCCGAAATTCTTTGTTTTATGGGGGCTAGCTTTGAAATTTCAGAGACTCATGTTATCGGAAACTTCGAAATTTCAAATTGTTACTTTGTTTTCAGGCGTTTGCAGGCTTCTGAAAGTATCACCGCCGAGGGTGCAGGTTTGGGTTGGTGTGTGGGTATTGGAGGCGCGTTCCATTGTCGCGCAGATGTCCTTTCGGAAAGCTGGGCAGATATCAAAAGCTTCCTTGTTAATCTATCGAAAAGAATCGAGCTGGGCTTTGTTCTGTCCTTCCAGTATGAAAGCATATATGCGATTCGTGATGGGGGGGACGTAGTGTTTGTTAAACAAATGGTTGAGTAGGGGGGATGGAAAAGGAGACACCCATTAGCCGGCCCTGCTTCAAGACTCAACGGGGAAAAGGGGGACAGATTTATTTTATTGCTGATGGACTATGCTGAAAGCCTCAATGGAAGGAGGTTGTTATGCCAAGGAGGGGACGCATTGTGGTGCCGAACTACCCGCATCATGTGGTGCAGCGTGGTCACAACCGGCAGGTGGTCTTTCCGCTACGCAGGGTTATCAACGTTACATTGCTGATCTGCGCGAGTTGAAAGACGTCTTCGGGATCAAGGTCTATGCCTACCGCCTGATGACGAATGACGTTCATCTGCTGCTGGCGCCCGGTGAGGCCATCGCTGGGTTGGGGCAGTTGATGAAGGCGCTGGCAGCACGTGCCACGCGGTATAGAAATCGTCTGGAAGGGCGCACCGGCACTCTCTGGGAGAGCCGTTACAAGTCCAGTGTGGTCGAGTCAGACGCCTACTTGCTTGCCTGCTGCCGCTATATCCAGTTAAACCCGGTTGGGGCCCGGATGGTTGCCGAGGCCGGCGACTACCCCTGGTCGAGTTACCAGATGCGCACCACTGATCAAGCGGACAGTGATTGGTTGGATATTGACCCTTGCTTCATCGCACTTGGCGATACGCCTGAAAGGCGTCGTATCCGTTATATGGAGTTCATGCGCCAAGCTGTAACGTCAAGTGAAATTGAACTGATCCGGTCTGCACTTCAGAGAAGGCAGTTAACCAGTAGTGCTCGTTTTGTGGATGAAATAGAGAGAGTTCAGGGGCAACGGATAGAGCTACGGGGTCAGGGGAGGCCTAGGAAAGTGTCAGAAAAATAAATCTGTCCCCTTTTGCACTCTTTTGCACTGGCGCTGAACTGCAAAGGCCAGTCATTCGACTGGCCTTTTTTATGAGCGTCCGGCGACGCCACGCAATCCTTTGTCAGATGAGGCGCAAATCGTATGGGCGTCAGGCAATTGAGTTCGAGCGATTTCCAATCAATGAGGCAGTCATCATAAATTTCCCATGCAGCGAGGTGCGCGCGGCACGTCATCTGGAGCCCGGCTGGCTCTCGCGTGAGTGGCAGCAGGTTTGAGGGCTGCGAAACCTGCAGCCTCTCATCTGTTCCTTATCAGCGGCCCATGACTGCGGAGCGAACGGGCATATCTGCGAATTCAGGATGCATTTTCAGGAACCTGCGCAGTGTCTGCTGCTGGCGATCCACGGTGCAGACACCTACGCTGGGCGATGGCACAGAGCAACTGCCGAGCGCCAGGAGTCCGCAGTTCCTGACCCCATAAAGTGCGGCTGGTCGGCTCTCTGAGGGGCAGCCGTAGACCAACTCCCCTACGTAATTGAGCTGACCTTGCGCCACGCTGAAACGCAGTGGGCTGGAGTAAGGATCCATGACGCCACGCCTTGAGCCCAGCGAAGAGACTTCGTATTCACCCGCTGGCAACCAAACCGAGTAGTAGTCCTTTGCGCCCCAGCCGAATCGTTTGTCCGTCTTGATGTTCCGGAACTCCAGCCAGGTGCCGTAAGGACCGCTGTTGACCATCGCACCGACTACCAGGCCCGCGTTCTTTTCGGAATATACCTTCGAGTCGAGGCCCATCTCCTCGGGCATCGATGAGCACCCTGTAATGAGCACTGACAAGCAAATAGTCAGAAAACGCCGCACACCAAACATTCTTCCCCCCTTAGTTCATCGACACACGTCCAGCACGCTAGCCTGACCCGCCGCGCTGGACGCTATTGGCGTCATTTATTAGGATTGCCGCCCTCGTTTATCCTCGCATCAAGGACGATACATTCATGCCAAATTTTCGCTCATTGCGCGCGTCCGCTGCGTTGATCGGCGCTGCAGTTCTGCTGGCCGGCTGTAGCTTCAATGGTACTTATCCAGATAGCAATGCGCCCGATGCAGCCAAGTTGCGCTTCATCAGCAATATGGAAAGCGCCACCCTGAGCGTGTTCGACGCTGAACATTGCGACGGCCGAACCACTGGCTTGCTCAACAACTTGTTCGCGGCCAATACCAAGCGCCGGGCGGACATGCGTGTCGCGCCGTCGGAAGGTGCAAAAGCCTACTTGGAAGTTCGCCTCGAGCCAGGCAATGAGACGCTTCTGCTCACCAATTCGGTGAGCACGGGCAGCGTGTGTGGTAATGCCTTCAACTTCACGCCGCAGAGCGGTTCGGAATACGAGCTTACCTTCAACTACTCCGGCGGCCAGTGCGTGTCGATGCTCAAGCGCCTGGATGAGGTCAACGGCAAGGCCGTCCGTACGAGCGTTGTTTTAGTGAATAAAGGTCTTCCCAGCTGTGCAGGCCACAATGCGCTGTTTCCGAAGGCCCCGGAGGGCTTGCCTGACACCCCCGAGCGTACCGCGCTGATTGACCGCATCATCGAGGACAGCATCATCGAGAAGATGAGGCCTGCTTCGTCGGACAATGTTCAGGCGGAAGGCAAGAGCGATTCGATTGAGAAGAGCATCGCCGAGCGCAAGGCGCAGATTGGGTTCACGCTGCCTGAAACCTACTGGACGGAGTATCGCAGTAGCCTGGAGCGCTTTGCGCATGATGTCTCGATGCAGAAAGAGCGTGCTCTGCAGCGCTACAAGGAAGGCTATCGGGCGGATCTGCGCCGATTGGATATCGAGAAGATAAAAGAGCTGGTGCCGGACAGCGAGACAGCTGATGTGAGCAAGGCGCTTGCGGTCAACAACGGGATGCTGCAGTACTACGACCGCTTGAACCGGGACCTGATCAAGGAAGCCCTGAGCGAGCATATAAATCGACTGGCGGATCTTGATCGGCGGTACTCCGTATGCGAACGCTTCGCCAAATGCTGGAAGAACTGACACCGCGGATTGCTCGCTAGACACTTGGCAGGCTCATGGGCGCGCCTGATGAAGTCGCTTTAGCGCTGCTTGCGCTTCCATTGGGCTCAAGGCATCCAGCCAGGTATTCGGTTTTGTCACGTCAGTCTGCGGTGGCCACTTCAGGCAGCAGTTCTGCAGGCGCAGCAATTGTTCGCGCTCGGCATCCAGCTCCAGTTGCTTGACCCGTTGCCGCAGCTCGGCGAGTGCTGGGTCTTGCTGCGCCGATGTGCGCCAGGCCTGGCGCAGCGCTCTAAGTGGCTTGACGACGTCCTCCTGCCAGGGCGCGGCGAGCTGGCGTAATTGGTTCTCCCTATCCGGCTCGTGGGCCACGGCCTGGCTATCCAGCCACAGCCCGCAGAGCAGCAGGCAAACGTCCGCACCGGCGGCCTGCAGTTCCAGGCACGCGGCTTCGACGCCTGGGCGCGCGTAGAGGGTGGTGGCGAAGCTCCATAGGTCAGCGGTCATGCGTGCTCCGAGTATGCGGCGGGGGACTCTGATAGAATCCGCCGCCATTATGATCCGACTCCTGAACCTTACCTTACAGCGTGGCCCGCAGCGTCTGCTAGAAGACGCCGAGCTGACCCTGCACGCCGGCCACAAAGCCGGTCTGATCGGTGCCAATGGCGCCGGCAAATCCAGCCTGTTCGCCCTGCTGCGGGGCGAGTTGACCCCGGACGCCGGCGATTGCCTGTTGCCTGGCGACTGGCGCATCGCCCACATGCGCCAGGAGGTCGACAACCTCGAGCGCCTGGCTGTGGACTACGTGCTCGACGGCGACCACAACCTGCGCCGCGTGCAGGCTGAGCTGGCGACTGCTGAACAGCGCCAGGATGGCAGCGCCATCGCTCGCCTGCACAGTGAGCTGGACAGCGCCGACGGCTATACCGCCGACGCTCGCGCACGCAAGCTGCTGGCCGGTCTGGGCTTCGACAACGCGCAGATGGATCGCCGGGTCGGCGACTTCTCCGGTGGCTGGCGGATGCGCCTGAACCTGGCCCAGGCGCTGATGTGCCCATCCGATCTGCTGCTGCTCGACGAACCGACCAACCACCTGGATCTGGATGCCATTCTCTGGCTCGAAGGCTGGTTGCAGAGCTATCCCGGCACCTTGCTGCTGATCTCCCATGACCGGGATTTTCTCGATGCCGTGGTCGACCACGTCGCCCATGTCGATCAGCGCAAGCTGACCCTCTATCGCGGAGGCTACAGTGCCTTCGAGCGCACCCGCGCCGAGCGTCTGGCTCAACAGCAGCAAGCGTACGAGAAACAGCAAGCGCAGCGCGCGCACATGGAAAAGTACATCGCCCGCTTCAAGGCCCAGGCGACCAAGGCCCGCCAGGCGCAGAGCCGCATCAAGGCACTTGAGCGCATGGAGGAGCTGAGCGCCGCCCACGTCGACTCGCCCTTCGATTTCGTGTTTCGCGAGGCCGACAAGATTTCCACGCCGCTGCTCAGCCTCAGCGAAGGTCGCCTCGGTTATGGCGACAAGACCATTCTGCAACAGGTCAAGCTGAGCCTGGTGCCGGGTGCCCGCATTGGGCTGCTCGGCCCCAACGGTGCGGGCAAATCGACGCTGATCAAGAACCTCTCCGCTGAGCTGCAGCCGTTGAGTGGCAGCCTGCAGCGTGGCGAGAATCTGGTGATCGGCTACTTCGCCCAGCATCAGCTCGATGCGCTGGACGACAAGGCCAGCCCCTTGCTGCACCTGCAGCGCATCGCGCCGACCGAGCGCGAGCAGACGCTGCGCGATTTCCTGGGGGGCTTCGACTTCCGCGGGCCGCGCTGCGATGAGCCGGTGCTGAATTTCTCGGGTGGCGAAAAGGCCCGTCTGGCCCTGGCGCTGATCGCCTGGGGCAAACCCAACCTGCTGCTGCTCGATGAACCGACCAACCACCTGGATCTGGAGATGCGCCTGGCACTGACCATGGCGCTGCAGGAGTTCGCCGGTGCAGTGGTGGTGGTGTCTCACGATCGCCACCTGCTCAAGAGCACCACCGACGAGTTCCTGCTGGTCGCCGACGGCCGCGTGGCGCCGTTCGACGGTGATCTGGAAGATTACGCGCGTTGGCTGGTGGATTATCGTCAGCGGCAGGCCGCTCCGGCGGTCGCCACTTCGGCCGGCAGCGGCAACGACAAGCGAGGTCAGCGCCAGGCCGCGGCTGCCCTGCGTCAGCAGTTGGCACCGCACAAGAAAGCGGCGGACAAGCTCGAAGCCGAACTCGGCCAGGTGCAGGGCAAGCTTGCGGCACTGGAGGAGCGGCTGGGCGATAGCGGGATTTACGAGGCCGCCCGCAAGGACGAGTTGCGCCAGGCGCTGGCCGACCAGGCCGGGCTCAAGAGCCGTGAAGCCGAGCTGGAAGAGCAGTGGCTGGAAGCGCTGGAGACCCTGGAAACCCTGCAACAGGAACTGGAGGCAATAGGTTGAATTTCGACGTTATCGATCTGGCCTGGTTGACGGCCTGGAGTCAGCCGCTGATGCGCACCGGTCAGGTCATCCTGATTCTGGCGCTGGCCTGGCTGGCGCAGCGCATCCTTACCCGTGGCATCACCCGCCTGGGCCACCGCTATCCGCAACTGCCAGCGGAGTTGCTGGTGCCGTTGCGCGGCCTGACCCGCTGGCTGATCCTGGGCAGCGCCTTCATGCTGGTACTCGAGCGACTGGGAGTCTCGGCGCAGGTGTTGTGGGGCGCGCTGACCGGTTTCGTCGCGGTTGCCGCTATCGCTTTCTTCGCCATTTGGAGCGTATTGTCGAACCTGTTCTGCGCGCTGCTGATCTTCGCCCTCGGGCCGTTCCGTATCGGCGACTGCGTCGAGGTGCTGGAAAGCGCCGACAAGCCAGGCGTACGGGGCCGGGTACTGGATATCAACCTGTTCTACACCACCCTGGAAGACCTGACCGGTGACGCGCCGGGCACCTGGGTGCAGATTCCCAACAGCCTGTTCTTCCAGAAAGCCGTCAGGCGCTGGCGCAACGGCGATGTACCGGCACCGCGCAAGATCGAACCCTGATCGTTACTAATACGAGGTCGTCATTATGGCTCTGGAAACCTGGCTCGCTTTTCTCGTTGCCTGCTGGCTGATCAGCCTGTCGCCGGGTGCTGGTGCCATCGCATCGATGTCCGCGGGGCTGCAGTACGGTTTCTGGCGCGGCTACTGGAACGCCCTGGGCCTGCAGCTTGGCCTGGCGCTGCAGATCGCCATCGTCGCAGCTGGCGTTGGGGCGATCCTGGCGACTTCGGCGCTGGCCTTCACCCTGATCAAATGGTTTGGCGTGGTGTACCTGTTGTACCTCGGCTGGTGCCAGTGGCGCGCACTGCCGGCTGATATGAACGTCAGCGGCGAACGCCCCATCGGTCGACCACTGAGCCTGGTGCTGCGCGGCTTTCTGGTTAATTTCGGCAACCCCAAGGCGATCATCTTCATGCTCGCCGTGCTGCCGCAGTTCATCAACCCCCATGCACCGCTGACCGAGCAGTACCTGATCATTGGCGTGACCATGGTGACTGTCGACCTGATCGTCATGGCGGGTTATACCGGCCTGGCCGTGCGTGTTCTGCGCCTGCTGCGCACGCCGCGTCAGCAGCGCATCATGAACCGCAGCTTTGGTGCGCTGTTTGTGGGCGCCGCGGCGTTGCTGGCCACTGTGCGTCGCGCACCGGTCTGAGCATGCGTGTATGGATCGACGCCGACGCCTGCCCACGGCTGGCCCGCGATCAGGTGGTCAAGTTCGCCCTCAAGCGTAACTTCGAGATCGTCATGGTCGCCGGACAAGCGCAGCCCAAACCGGCTTTCGCCTGTGTGCGTTTGATCGTAGTGCCGAGCGGGCCTGATGCGGCCGATGATTATCTGGTGGAGCACGCCGTACCCGGCGAGTTGGTGATCTGCAGCGATGTGCCGCTGGCCGATCGGCTGGTGAAGAAAGGCGTCTTGGCGCTGGATCCGCGGGGCAAGGAGTTCGACGAGCGCAATATGGGCGAGCGTCTGGCGGTGCGTAACCTGTTCACCGACCTGCGTGAGCAGGGGCAGGTCGGTGGTGGTCAGGCCGCCTATGGCGACAGGGATCGGCAGGCTTTCGCCAACGCGCTGGATCGTCTGCTGACGCGTCTTTCGCGCGGTTGAAGGGTTCCCTACTTGCTGACGAGCTCGCGAGCTAGAGCTCTGCAAGGGCTAGGCGCCCGCACAAGAACAGGCGAGGAAGCGGAGTGTGCTCTTGTACATGAGCATGACTCGCTTCGCTCGCCCCTTCGGGGCCGCACTGAAGTGCGTTAGCCGCAAGCGCCTTTTTGAGCCTGTTTCTAACGCCGCAGAGCCGCCGCGCAGCTGGTCGTCACTCGTGTGTCAGTTCAAGCACCCGATCCACCAGTTTGTTGATCCCCGACGCGGCCTGAGAGATCGAGTTGGCCAGCATGTAGGCCGGCGTGGTCACCAGCTTGCGCTGGGTATCCTCGACGATATCTTCGACGTTGCACTCGACATGCTCGGCGCCCATCTTGCTCAGGGCCGCTGCGGTATCGGCATCATGGCCGATGGTGCAGGTCACGCCAGCGCCGAAGATGCGCGCCGCCATTGCCGGAGCGATGCAGATCAGGCCGACGGGTTTGGATGCGCTGACGAACGACTGCGCAGCGGTCAGTACGTCGGCCTGCACGGTGCAGTCGGCGCCGGCGCTGGCGAAGTCGGAAAGATTCTTGGCGGCACCGAAGCCGCCCGGCAGGATCAGCGCATCGAAGTCGTCGGCGCGCAGTTCGCGTACGTCCTTGATGTTGCCGCGGGCGATACGTGCGGACTCCACCAGCACGTTACGCGCTGGCTGCATTTCTTCGCCGCTGAGGTGGTTGAGTACGTGTGCCTGATCGATGTCCGGCGCGAAGCACTGCACTTCGGCGCCGCGTTGGTCGAGGCGCAGCAGGGTGATCACGCTTTCGTGGATCTCCGAGCCGTCATAGACGCCACAACCGGAAAGAATCACTGCGACTTTCTTGTTCATCGACCAACTCCTGATGAGGTACGAGCCGAGCCCGGATCTTGCGTCCGGCGGTCTCGCTTGGGGTAACGTGTCTTCTGTTATGACTGGTCAGTCAGCCAATTGTTACAGGCTTTTGAACGCTTGTGAGGCCGACGTCAAGTACGGTGCATCAACCGCGGCGCTGTCTACGACGGTACAGCCAGATGCCCAGGCCGATGATCAGCAGACCCGCGAAGACGTACAACTGAACCTGATGCAGCTCACCAAGCAGGCCTTCGAGTGCACGGCCGAGTTTGTAGGCGAGGGTGCCGAGCACGATGGCCCAGATCGCTGCGCCGATGGCATCGAGAATCACGTAACGGCGACGCGGGTAGCCTGACAGGCCGATGGCCAGCGGCATCACCGTGCGCATGCCGTAAAAGAAGCGAAAGCCCAGCACCCAGAGGTCCGGGTGGCGACGCAGATACACCAGTGCCTTTTCGCTGAGCGCCTGCCACTGGGGGCGATTGTCGAGAATGCGGCGGCCGTGGCGACGCCCGAGGTGGAACCACAACTGGTCACTGGCGTAGGTGCCGAGAAAGGCGAAGAACATCACCAGCTCGATGTCGAGGATGCCGCGCAACGCCAGGTAGGCAGCCAGCAACAACGACATTTCGCCCTCGAGAAAAGTACCCAGCGCCAGTGCCGGGTAACCGAAGTGCTGCAGCAGATTTTCCAGCATTAAAGGTGACCGTAGAGGAGAGGGTTCAAGGCTACGCGGTTCGACACCGTAAAACAGCAATTGTCGAGAGACTGTGAAATGGCACCGTTGCGCTTGTACGTCGATTCCCGGGGCTTTTGCAGTATCCGATGTGCCTTATCGGCTGCGACGCGCCGTCGCAGTATTCGTTATTGCCGTCATCATTTGGTCATAATGGCAGCTTATAACTGTCACACTTCGCCCGCTCGAGCGGGCCCAGGAGTCTGCCGTGAGCTTTACCCCCGCCAACCGCCTGTTCCCAGCCACCCGCCTGCGTCGCAATCGTCGCGACGATTTTTCCCGGCGTCTGGTGCGTGAGAACGTGCTGACCACCAACGACCTGATTCTGCCGGTATTCGTACTGGACGGCGAGAATCTGCGCGAGGAGGTGGCCTCCATGCCGGGCGTCGAGCGGCTGTCCATCGATCTCCTGCTGCAGGAAGCGGAGAAATGGGTGGCATTGGGGATTCCGGCTGTAGCCCTGTTCCCGGTCACGCCGGCGGAAAAGAAAACTCTCGATGGCTGCGAAGCCTGGAACCCGGATGGCATCGCCCAGCGCGCCACCCGTGCGTTGCGTGCGCGCTTCCCCGAGCTCGGGGTGATCACCGATGTGGCCCTCGATCCGTTCACCACCCATGGTCAGGACGGTATTCTCGACGAACAAGGCTACGTGCAGAACGACATCACCGTCGATGCGCTGGTCAAGCAGGCGCTGTCCCACGCCGATGCCGGTGCTCAGGTGGTGGCGCCTTCGGACATGATGGACGGACGCATCCAGGCGATCCGCGAAGCGCTGGAGCTGGCCGATCACGTCAACGTACGGATCATGGCCTACTCTGCCAAATACGCCAGCGCCTACTACGGCCCGTTCCGCGATGCGGTAGGTTCTTCGCTGAACCTGGGCAAAGCCAACAAGGCTTCCTACCAGATGGACCCGGCCAACAGTGACGAGGCGCTGCACGAAGTCGCCGCCGACCTGGCCGAAGGCGCCGACATGGTGATGGTCAAGCCGGGCATGCCCTATCTGGACATCGTTTCTCGGGTCAAAAGCGAATTCAAGGTGCCGACCTTTGTCTATCAGGTCAGTGGCGAATATGCGATGCACATGGCTGCCATCCAGAACGGCTGGCTCAGCGAGGCGGTCATTCTCGAATCGCTGACCGCCTGCAAACGAGCGGGTGCCGATGGCATCCTCACTTATTTCGCCGTGCGTGCGGCCGAACTCATACGACAGGGGCAATAGCCCCTCCAGGGTAATTCAATGAGCAACGAAGGACTCAGTGAGAACGAACAGCTCGATGTACCGGCAATCAGCCTGCCGGTGATCGACGAAGCGCCGGTGGAAGCGATAGTGGAAACGCCCGTAGTCGAAACCACGGCGGTCGCCGTGCCAGTGCCCAGCCTGGATGACAGCAGCCTGTACATCCATCGTGAGCTGTCGCAGCTGCAGTTCAACATCCGCGTGCTGGAACAGGCGCTGGACGAGTCCTACCCGCTGCTCGAACGCCTGAAGTTCCTGCTGATCTTCTCCAGCAACCTCGACGAGTTCTTCGAAATCCGTGTTGCCGGGCTGAAGAAGCAGATCAATTTTGCCCGTGAACAGGCCGGTGCCGATGGCTTGCAGCCTCATCAGGCGCTGTCGCGTATTGCCGAACTGGTCCACGAGCAGGTCGGCCGTCAGTACGCCATCCTCAACGATGTGCTGTTTCCGGCGCTGGCCAAGCACGGCATCAACTTCATCCGCCGCCGCTACTGGACGACCAAGCACAAGGCGTGGGTACGCCGCTATTTCCGCGACGAGATCGCGCCGATCATCACGCCGATCGGTCTCGACCCGACTCACCCGTTCCCACTGCTGGTCAACAAGAGCCTGAACTTCATCGTCGAGCTGGAAGGTGTCGATGCGTTCGGTCGCGACTCCGGTCTGGCGGTCATCCCGGCGCCACGCCTGCTGCCACGCATCATCAAGGTGCCGGAAGATGTCGGCGGCCCAGGCGCCAACTACGTGTTCCTGTCGTCGATGATCCACGCCCATGCCGACGACCTGTTCCCCGGCATGAAGGTCAAGGGTTGCTACCAGTTCCGCCTGACCCGTAACGCCGACCTGTCGGTGGATACCGAGGATGTGGAAGACCTGGCGCGCGCCCTGCGCGGTGAACTGTTCAGCCGCCGCTACGGTGATGCGGTGCGCCTGGAGGTGGTCGACAGCTGCCCGAAACACCTCACCGACCAGTTGCTCAAGCAGTTCGGCCTGTCGGAGCACGAGCTTTACCAGGTCAACGGCCCGGTCAACCTGACCCGCCTGTTCAGCATCACCGGTCTGGAAAGTCATCAGGAGCTGCAGTACGCGCCGTTCACTCCGGTGATCCCCAAGCTGCTGCAGAACAGCGAGAACATCTTCAGCGTGGTCAGCAAGCAGGACATCCTCCTGCTGCATCCCTTCGAGTCCTTCACCCCGGTGGTGGACCTGTTGCGCCAGGCGGCCAAGGATCCCCACGTACTGGCGATCAAGCAGACCTTGTACCGTTCCGGGGCCAACTCGGAAATCGTCGATGCGCTGGTGGAAGCCGCGCGCAACGGCAAGGAAGTCACCGCGGTCATCGAGCTGCGTGCGCGCTTCGACGAGGAGTCCAACCTGGCGTTGGCCAGCCGCCTGCAGGCTGCCGGCGCGGTGGTGATCTACGGTGTGGTGGGCTTCAAGACCCACGCCAAGATGATGCTCATCCTGCGTCGTGAGAACGGCGAGATCGTCCGTTACGCACACCTGGGTACCGGCAACTACCACGCCGGCAACGCCCGCCTGTACACCGACTACAGCCTGCTCACCGCCGACGTGGCGCTGGGCGAGGACGTGTCGAAGATGTTCAGCCAGCTGATCGGCATGGGCAAGACCCTGCGCATGAAGAAGCTCCTGCATGCGCCCTTCACCCTGAAGAAGACCCTGCTCGACATGATCACCAGGGAAACTCAGCTGGCCAGCGAGGGCAAGCCGGCGCACATCATCGCCAAGTTCAACTCGCTGACCGATGCGAAGATCATTCGCGCGCTGTACAAGGCCAGCCAGACCGGCGTGCGAATCGACCTGGTGGTGCGTGGCATGTGCTGCCTGCGTCCGGGCGTGCCCGGGGTGTCGCACAACATTCACGTGCGCTCGATCATCGGTCGCTTCCTGGAACACACCCGGGTGTTCTATTTCCTCAATGGCGGCGAAGAGAAGATCTACCTCTCCAGCGCCGACTGGATGGAACGCAACCTCGACAAGCGTGTGGAGACCTGTTTCCCCGTCGAAGGGAAGAAGCTCATCACCCGGGTCAAGAAGGAGTTGGAAGCCTATCTCACCGACAACACCCATGCCTGGGTGCTGCAGCCTGACGGCCGCTACCTGCGCCTGTCGCCAACCGGCAACCAGAACTCGCGCAGCGCACAGGCCAGCCTGCTGGAAAAGCTCAGCGCACCGCTGATTACCGCGCGCTGATTGAGTGAAGAAAAAGCAACGGGCCCATTGGGCCCGTTTCTCGTTGTGGATAACTCAACCCCACGGCTTGCGCGATCACCGCAGATCAAGCTTGGTCGTCCCTGCAGGCCCCAGTGTCGTAGGGCGGGTTAGCGGCGCCATGGCCGCGTGCTCCAGGCGCCGCCATCTCGGCGCGTCGCGTAACCCACCAAGCGGTGTCAGGTATCGCGCGATGGAGGGTTACTCGATCGCCGTCGCTCAAAACCACGCCTCGTTCATTGCCAGGCAGGTGTCGTCACGTTGCTCCAGCAGGTCCAGGTCGTGATGGCAGCCCGGCACCTCGCGTAGCAGGAAGTAGCGGGCTGCCTGCAGTTTGCCGCTATAGAAGTCGGCGTCGGCCGCATTGCCAGCGAGGCGCCCCTGCTCGGCGTGAACGGCTTGTTCCAGCCAGCGCCAGCCGATCACCAGATGGCCGAACACCTTCAGGTACAGCGCCGAGTCCGCCAGGGTGCCGTTCACGCGGCCCTGCTGGAGGTCGCCGAGCAGGCCGAGGGTTACCTGGGACAAGCGTGCCAGCAGCTTTTCCAGCGGCTGACGCAGGGCGTCCAGTTCGATGAAGGGCTCGGCACGCTGACAGGTTGCGATGATCTGCTGGCTCAATGCCTTGAGTGCCGCGCCGCCGTGCTGGCCAACCTTGCGTCCCAGCAGGTCCAGGGACTGGATGCCGTGGGTGCCTTCATGGATCGGATTGAGGCGGTTGTCGCGGTAGTACTGTTCCACCGGATGATCCCGGGTATAGCCGTGGCCGCCGAGGATCTGGATTGCCAGGGCGTTGGCCTGCAGGCAATGCTCGGACGGCCAGGACTTGGCCACCGGAGTCAGCAGGTCGAGCAGTTGCCCGGCTTGCTCACGTTGTGCCGCTTCCTCCAGTGTCTGGCTATCGTCGAACAGGCGAGCGCAGTACAGCGCGAGATCGAAAGCGCCTTCCACGTAGGCCTTCTGGGTCAGCAGCATGCGGCGCACATCGGCGTGCTCGATGATCGCCACCTGAGCGCTAGCCGGGCTCTTGCCGTCGGGCAAGCGGCCCTGGGTGCGCTGGCGTGCGTATTCCAGCGAGTACAGATAGCCGGCGTAACCGAGCATCACCGCGCCCATGCCCACGCCAATGCGGGCTTCGTTCATCATCTGGAACATGTAGGACAGGCCAGCATGGGGTTTGCCCACCAGATAGCCGACACAATTGCCCTGATCGCCGAAGTTCAGCGCCGTGGAGGTGGTGCCTCGCCAGCCCATCTTGTGGAACAGGCCTGCCAGGACCACGTCGTTGCGCGGGCCCAGGCTGCCGTCTTCGCCGATCAGGAACTTCGGCACGATGAACAGCGAAATGCCCTTCACGCCTGCTGGTGCGTCGGGCAGGCGGGCCAGCACCAGATGGATGATGTTCTCGCTCAGGCCATGATCGCCACCGGAGATGAAGATCTTGTTGCCCTTGAGCCGGTAGCTGCCATCGGCCACCGGTTTAGCGCGCGTGCGGATATCGGCGAGGGACGAGCCCGCGTGGGGTTCGGTCAGGGCCATGGTGCCAAAGAAGCGGCCTTCGATCATCGGCTGCAGGAAGCGGCGCTTCTGCAGCTCGTCGCCGAAGGCTTCGATCAGGTTGGCGGCAGCCATGGTCAGCAGCGGGTAGGACGCCGTGGCGATGTTGGCCGCCTGGAAATGCGCGAAACAGGCCTGGGACAGCAGGTTCGGCAACTGCATGCCGCCTGCCTCGAAGTCTCTGGTCGCGTTGAGGAAGCCGGCATCGACAAAGGCCTGCAACGCTGGCTTGACCTCGTCGATCAACTGCGCGGCGCCGTCGACATACTGCGGCTCGTGCTCGTCGCCCTTGCGGTTGTGCGTGGCGAACAACTCCTCGGCGATGCTGCGCGCGGTGTCCAGCGCGGCCTCGAAGGTTTCCCGGCTGTGCTCGCTGAATCGCGGGCGGCTGGTGAGCGCCTCGGCATTCAGTACTTCGTAGAGTTCGAACGCCAGGTTGCGGGCGTTGAGCAAGGTCTCGGGCATGATGGCTCTCCGGTTGAATGCAGCCAGTCTAGGGGGCTGCACGTGACCCGCCAGCATCATCGACCGCCGTGATGGCGCAGAACAAGCCGGACACTGTCGGGCTAATCCATTGCAGGCGCTGCAGCGCACGCGCAGGACGGCTACAATTCGCCTCCTGCTCAGGAGCCGACGATGAATTACCGCCACGCCTTCCATGCCGGCAACCACGCCGATGTGCTGAAACACCTGGTGCTCTGCCGCCTGTTCGCCCTGTTGGCGCGCAAGGAGGCCCCCTACGCGTATCTGGACAGTCATGCCGGTGTTGGCCTGTACGACCTGACCGGCGACCAGGCCAGCCGCACCGGTGAGTGGCGCGAGGGGGTAGGCCGGCTGTGGGACGCCACGGATATACCGGAGCCGTTGCTCGATTACCTGGAAGTGATCCGCGCGATGAATCCCGATGGCGTGCTGCGCCATTACCCGGGCTCGCCCGAGCTGGCGCGCCTGCAGACCCGCGAGCAGGATCGCCTGCACCTCAACGAGAAACACCCGGAGGACGGGCAGTTGCTCAAGGAAAACATGGCCGGTGATCGGCGTGTGGCCGTGCACCTGGGGGAGGGCTGGCACCTGCCGCGCGCCCTGCTGCCAACGCGTGAGAAGCGGGCGGTCATGCTGATCGATCCGCCGTTCGAGAAGGCCGACGAGCTGGAACGCTGCGTCACCTCCCTCAACGAGGCCATCGGGCGCATGCGCCAGACCATCGTGGCGATCTGGTACCCGATCAAGGATGAGCGTCAGCTCAAGCGCTTCTACCGCGACATGGAAAAGAGCGCGGCGCCGAAGCTGCTGCGGGCCGAGCTGTTCGTGCACCCCGCCGATGACGCGCAGCGCCTGAACGGCTCCGGCCTGCTGATCAGCAATCCACCATGGGGCCTGGAGGACGAGTTGCGTGAGCTGCTGCCCTGGCTGGCCGAGCGCCTGGCGCAGAGCAAGGGAAGCTGGCGCCTGGACTGGCTGATCGCTGAACAGGGCTGACAGCGCTGCTGTTCATCGATCGCCGCTCCGTTCTTGGCTGCTCGTGAGGGCATCCACGAACCGCGCCGGATCTTCCACCATCATCAGGTGCCCACCGGGCACACAGGTAAAGCTGGCTGCCTTTTCCAGCGCCCACTGTGGAACGTTCCAGCCATCCCTCGAGCGTTCACCGGCGATCAGGTGAACGGGGACCTGTCCTGCGAATATTTTCCTGACTGCATCCAGGTAATCGGCGTGGCCGGTGACTGCAACGACCGAGCGTGCAGTGGCCTGGATGGTCGATGCCGGTTGGTTGCCTAGAAAACTCGATGCGGTGGCGCGATGGCTTGCAGAGGCCGCTATCCCCGACTTGGCCAACCAGCCATCCGGGTTTTCCCTGAGTTGCGCGAGCATCGTGTCGGCCTCATGGGCCGTCATGCGGGCCACGCTGGCTGACCAGAAGGCATCGGCCAGCGAGAAATTTCCTTCGACATTACGAATCGACGCGACGCTTGTCGGATGAGCCGTGGCGAACAGCATCGCGATCGCGCCTCCAACGGAGTGACCTACCAGATGAACGCGCTCGATATCCCTTTCCGCGAGCCACCGTGCGAGGTGTTCCACCTGCCCGGGTAGCGTGATGGCGCAGGGATCCACATGCTGCATGGCGCCGTAGCCGAGCAGATCCGGCGCATGTGCCTGCATGCCCCGTGAGTGAAATACCGGTGCCAGGTCACGCAGGCTGCCGATCAGACCATGGACGAGAAGGTAAGGGTGTTCGGACATCTAGGCACATCCATGGATGAGTAGTCTTTTATCTACCTTCGCCGTGGATCGACGTAGTAGCTCAGTTGCTGGCGCGGATTCAGGTATTCGAGGGCTTCCGGTGGCAGCTGCGAGGCGCGTACGCTGGCGGCGATGGTCAGTGACGGCTCTGCTTCCAGATTGACGATCAGGGCTTCTTCCTTGGGAATCTGGGGGTCGTAGACGATCAGCGTCGGCTTCATCGGCAGGGTCGGGTGCATGCCCAGCACCAGGGCGTAACGCTCGTCTTCCAGCTGCACCAGGCTGCCTGGCGGGTAGACGCCCATGCAACGGATGAAGGCCTTCAGTGCGACCTCGTCGAAATGTACTCGCTGTTGTGGCAAGTACATGCGCGCCAGCGCCTCATGGGGGCTCAGTGCGGTGCGCGGGTCGAGCGGGTTGCACAGGTTGTCGAAGTGGTTGGCGATGCACACGATGCGGCTCAGGCGGCCTATCGACGCCTCGCGCAGTTGCTGTGGATAGCCGCTGCCGTCGCAGTATTCGTGGTGCTCGTGGATGATGCGCAGCACGTCGTCATCGAGCATCAGCTTCTCGCCCATGCGGCGCCCGAATACGGTGTGCATTTCCCGCAATTGCTGTTCGGCACGGGTCAGGGGTGGTGGTTTGAGCAACACCTTGCTGGGTATTTCCAGCTTGCCTATGTCATGCAGCAGGGCGCCCATGCCGAGCATATGGCTGGCCTCGCTATCCAGGCCCAGTTGACGGCCCAGCATCATCGACAGCACGGTGACGTTCAGCGAGTGTACGTAGGCGTCTTCGGCTGCCTTGCCGGTGATGCTGTGCAGCGCGACGCCGTCTTCGCCAAGCATGGTCTCGACCAGCTCGTTGACCAGCGCCCCGGCCTGTTTGACCGATTCTTCCGGCTGGTTGCGCAGGCTCTGGTTGAGTGTCTTGACCCGCTGGCTGGCCTGGGTGAACGCCCGGTCGACCTCGGACAGTCTCTTGCGCAGCACGCTGAGTGTCTTGACCCGCACCTGGCGGGCCTGCTCCTGCGGATCGGGCGGTGCCGGCGGCGCCTGTTCTACAACCTTGGCCGGCAATGCCAGTGGCCCACAGTCGCTGCGCGCGGGGTCGTAGCGCAGGCGCTTGAGACCCAGTGCACGCAGTTGCTTGAGCTGACTTTCGTCCTTGATCTTGAAATTACTGAAGGCGAACGAATGTTCCCACCAGCTCAGATCGAGTTGGACATAAAGCCCGACGCAAAGCTGGTCGGGCGAAATGTACTGATTGGTATCCGGCATTCCGTGCTTGATCTGATAGTGGCTGTTCGACAAGTCTAGCGGCCTGTGTGCATTCTGGCAGACAGTCGCATGTGGCTTTTTCGCTATTCAGGCTGGCAGGCACACGCCGGTTCCGCCCAAGCCGCAATAACCCTCCGGGTTTTTCGCCAGATATTGCTGGTGGTAGGCCTCTGCGTAATAAAACGTCGGCGCCAGGGTGATCTCGGTGGTGATCTCACCAAAGCCGGATTTCTCCAATTCGCTCTGGAACTGCGCCTGGCTGCGGCGTGCGGCCTCGAGCTGCTGCTCGTCGGTACAGTAGATGGTCGAGCGATACTGGCTGCCGATGTCGTTGCCCTGACGCATGCCCTGGGTTGGGTTATGCACTTCCCAGAACACCTTGAGCAGTTCTTCGTAGCTGGTCTGCTGAGGGTCGAATACCACCAGCACCACTTCGGCATGGCCGGTCAGGCCCGAGCAGGTTTCTTCATAAGTGGGGTTGGGGGTATGACCGCCAGCGTAGCCCACCGCGGTGGTCCATACACCGGGCTGCTGCCAGAAGCGCCGCTCGGCACCCCAGAAGCATCCCAGGCCGAACACGGCGGTCTGCAGGCCGGCCGGGAACGGCCCCTGCAGCGGGTTGCCATTCACGTAATGGGCCTCGGGCACCGAGATCGCGGTTTCGCGGCCGGGCAACGCCTGCTCGGCGCTGGGCAGTTCGAGTTTATGGGCGAGAATTTGCGAGCGTAAGACCATGAGCCATGTTCTCCGAGTCGTTGTTTGGGGTAGACCGCGGCAGCTGACAGACGTTAGGTGCCGTTCAGCGAGTAGGGCGCCGCGGATAGCGCTTGAGGCTTTCTACCAGATCGCGGCCCGCAATGGGACGGTCGAACAGGTAGCCCTGGCCGATATCGCAGTGCTGACGGCGCAGGAAGTTCAGCTGGGCTGGGGTTTCGATACCCTCGGCGACCACCTTGAGCTTGAGGTTGTGGGCCATGGCGATCACCGCGGAGGTGATTTCCATGTCGTCCTGGTTCTCGGGGATATCCTTGATGAAGCTGCGGTCGATCTTGATCACATCGATCGGGAATTTCTTCAGGTAGCTGAGCGACGAGTAACCGGTGCCGAAGTCGTCCATGGCCAGGGTCAGGCCCAGTTGCTTGAGGCGGCTGAGCTGGCTGCGCGTGTCTTCGGTGGCCTCCAGCAGCAACCCTTCGGTGAGCTCCAGCTCGAGCATCTCCGGCGGCAGCTGTTCCTCTTCGAGAATGGCGGCGATCGAGCCGACCAGGTCCGGGTCGCTGAACTGCTTGGGCGACAGGTTGATCGCCACCTGCAGGTTGCCCAGCCCGACTGCGGTGAGCTGCTTGCTCATGCGGCAGGCCTGCCGTACCACCCACTTGCCGATCGGGACGATCAGGCCGGTTTCTTCGGCCACGCTGATGAACTGATCCGGGCGAATCATGCCTTTTTCGGGGTGCTGCCAGCGTAGCAACGCTTCCATGCCCAGTAACTGCCCGGTCTTCAGGCAGAGCTTGGGCTGGTAGAACACCTCCAGCTCGTTCTGCGTCAGGGCACGGCGCAGGTTGTTTTCCACGAACAGCTTGTAGTTGGCTTCGGCATTGAGAACGTCGGTGAACACCTGCAACTGATGCTTGCCGTTGGCCTTGGCCTTGTGCAGCGCAAGACCCGCGTGCTTCATCAGGGTTTGCGGGTCTTCGCCATGTTCGGGTGAACAGGCCAGGCCCACCGAGCCGGTAACGTTGATCAGCTGGTTGTCGACGAACAGGGGTTTGTCGAGGGTTTCCAGCACCTGCTGGGCAATCAGCTGGCCGCGCTCGCTCTGGCAGTTGTCGAGCAGAATGGCGAACTCGTTGCTGGCGAAGCGCGCCAGGGTGCCTTCGGTGCCAAAACTGTTGCGCAGGCGCTTGGCCAGACTCACCAGCAGCTTGTCGCCGGTCTGGTGGCCGAGGGTATCGTTGATACGTTTGAAGTTGTCGATGTCGACCAGCAGCAGGCTGACCGGTGCGCTGCCGCTGCTGGTGAAGCGTCTTTCCAGGGCGCGGATGAAGGCGTAGCGGTTGCCCAGCCCTGTCAGGTTGTCGCTGTAGGCCAGGCGTTCGATGCGCTGCTGGGACTGCTTGGTTTCGGTGATGTCTTCGTAAATGCCGATGTAGTGGGTCAGGGTGCCGTCGTCGGCATGTACCTTGGAGATCGAGAACTGGCCCCAATAGGGCTCGAGGTTCTTGCGCCGGCTCTTGAACTCGCCCTGCCAGCTGTTCTGTTCGGCCAGACCGGATGTGCTGTCGAACAGCAGGTCGCTGAGGTTCTCCAGGGCCGGCAGTTCGGCGAGCTGACGGCCCTGCACCTCGTCGGCGCTGTACTGGGTGATCGCGGTGAAGCTGGGGTTGACGTACTCCACCATGCCATCGCGATTGAGCAGGATGAAAGCGCTGGCACTCTGCTCGACGGCGCGCTGGAACAGGTACAGGGCACTGGTGGCGTTGCGCCGTTCCTGATTGCTCAGCACGTTGGCGTATTGATCCGCCAGCTCGCTCGCGAAGGTGACTTCGTCCGCTTGCCAGATGCGTGGCCCACCGGTGTGTTCCAGGCACAGCACGGCGACCAGCTCGCCGCCAACGCGGATGCTGGCATCGAGCAGGGCGGTGATCGCCTCGGGGCGCAGGTAGTCGTCACGTAGCTCGCAGGTGCGTGGGTCGTTCTCGGCGTCATGGGCGCTCAGCGAGCGGCTTTCCTTGAGCGCACGGAGGTAGCTGGGGTAGCGACGGCCGTCGATCGACAGGGGGATTTCATAGTTGTCCTGATCGGCCAGGTACAGGGCAACGGGGTCGAGTGTGTCGCCGTTGATGTGCCAGATACCTGCCCGGGCCACGCCGTAGATCTCACAGGCGCTACGGGTGATCAGTTCGGCTGCTTCGCGTGTCGGGTCGCTGCTCTGATAGCGCTGGCTGGCCAGGCGTACGATGAGTTGTTGCTGGGCCAGGGAGCGCAATTGATGTTGCTGCAGCTCGGCCTGGCTGCGCTGGAACTGGTCCAGCGTGTCCAACCCCAGGGCGGGCGCGGGTGGCTCGGGTGTCGGCAGGCTGGAGTTATCCGCAGTAGCGTCTTCGATCACCATCAGGTAACCACGCAGCAGGTGCCGTCCGCGTTGCCTGAAGGGCTCGCCGAGCTCCATCAGCTTCAAGGGGCCGCGAGGCGTGTGCAGGGTGTAGTGCACCAGATAGTGGCTGCTTTCGGACAGCTGTAGCTGGATGGCATCGTGCAGCCGGTAGCGCGTTTCCGGCTCCATCAGGCTGGCGTAGGGCGTTTCGACCAGGGTACAGAGATCACCGGCGGGGATGCCGAACTGCTTTTCACAGGATGCATCGAGAAACAGCAGCAACCAGTTCGCCTCGTTCATCCGCTCGAAACGCATCATGCCGAGCCGAGAAGGCACGGGTAGCTGCGTCACGACCTCGGCCGCTGCACGGCTCGCGGCATCGGGATGGCTTTTCATCGAATGGCTGTATCCATCTGCTGGCGTAGGCAAACGCCCGGCATTTTCACTATAGCGCTAACAAGGGGTGTTGCCGTATCTCCCTGGCCGCCGTGAGGCGGTAATGACGCCTAGGTTGCACCATGGTTTGACGGCTGACAAGAAATCTAATGGCATTGTGACGTCTTTCTTTTAACTGGCTGATTTGGAAAGAATAATTATTTCAATTTGAGGTCTTTCCGGGCCTCGCGAGTGCCTGTGAAAGCGGCGCGCATCGCAACGGCGGGCAAAAAAAACCCCGCCTGATCGGGCGGGGTCGAGGTTACGAGCGTGGCGCTCGAAAAAGGTTCGCTTACAGCAGCATGGTGCGGATGTCGTTCAGCACATCGCCCAGGCGCTTGGTGAAGCGTGCAGCGGCTGCGCCATTGATCACACGGTGATCGTAGGACAGCGAAAGCGGCAGCATCAGCTTGGGCTGGAAGGCCTTGCCATCCCAGACCGGCTGGATGGTTGCCTTGCTGACACCGAGGATCGCCACTTCCGGTGCGTTGACGATCGGCGTGAAGCCGGTGCCGCCAATGTGACCGAGGCTGGAGATGGTGAAGCAGGCGCCTTGCATGTCGTCAGCCGAAAGCTTCTTGTTGCGCGCTTTCTCTGCCAGTGCAGCGGCTTCAGCAGCCAATTGCAGCAGGCTCTTCTGATCGACGTTCTTGATCACCGGCACCAGCAGGCCATCCGGGGTATCGACGGCGAAGCCAACGTTCACGTACTTCTTGCGGATGATCGCTTTACCACTTGGCGCCAGCGAACTGTTGAAGTCCGGCAGTTCCTTGAGCAGGTAGGCGCATGCCTTGAGCAGCAGTGGCAGAACGGTCAGCTTCACGCCGGCTTTCTCGGCGACGGCCTTCTGGGCGACGCGGAAGGCTTCCAGCTCGGTGATGTCAGCCGAATCGAACTGAGTCACGTGTGGCACGTTGAGCCAGCTGCGATGCAGGTTGGCGGCGCCGACCTGCATCAGGCGGGTCATCGGCACTTCTTCGATTTCACCGAACTTGCTGAAATCGACGGTCGGGATCGGCGGAATGCCAGCACCACCGGTTGCACCGGCAGCCGCTGCGGCAGGAGCCGACTTGGCCTTCTGCAGCTCGGCCTTGACGTAAACCTGCACGTCTTCCTTGAGGATGCGACCTTTCGGGCCGGTGCCTGGCACGGCGCTCAGCTCGACGCCGAACTCGCGGGCCAGTTGGCGTACGGCCGGGCCAGCGTGCACTTTGCTGCCATCACGGCTTGGCGTGGCTGCCGGAGCGGCCTGCGGTGCAGCCTTGGCAGGTGCCGAACCCTGAACGTTGGCCGCTTTGGCCTGTTCCGGGGCAGCCGCTGGCGCCTGAGCGGCGGCTGCAGGTTTGGCGGCGGCCTTGCCCTGGACTTTCAGAACCAGGATCAGATCACCGGTCTTGGCCTGATCGCCGACCTTGATGGACATGCTTTCGATCACGCCAGCCTTGGGAGCAGGGATCTCCATGCTGGCCTTGGCCGACTCCAGCACGATCAGCGACTGTTCGGTTTCGACGCTGTCGCCAACCTTGACCAGTACCTCGATCACGCCAGCAGCGTCTTCACCGATATCCGGAATACGCACTTCTTCACTGCTTTCGCCTGCCGGCTCTTCAGCTGCCGCAGGAGCGGCGGCTTTGGCTTCGGCAGGTGCAGCGGCGCTCGGCGCGGCAGCAGGGGCGCTGGCCGCCTGCTTGGGCTGTGCACCAGCGGCGCCTTTGAGGACCAGGATCAGATCGCCGGTACCCACCTCATCACCGACCTTGACCGACACGCTCTCCACCACGCCTGCAGCGGGCGATGGAATTTCCATGCTCGCCTTGTCGGACTCGAGGGTGATCAGCGACTGGTCGACGTCGATGGTATCGCCCGGCTTGACCGCTACTTCGATGATGCTGGCCTTGGCGCTGGAACCGATGTCCGGCACTTTGACTTCCTGAGGCTCGGCACTGCCGGCAGGCTCAGCCTGCGGCTCGGCGGCTGGTTGCGCTGCCGCGGCAGGCTCTGCCTGGGCAGGTGCCGGCTCTTGTTCGGCCGGGGCGGCTTCGGCATCGCCTTCCACGTCCAGTTCGAGCAGCTCGTCGCCTTCCTTGAGGTTGTCGCCCAGCTTCACTTTCAGGCTCTTGACGACGCCGGCCTTGGGGGCCGGAATCTCCATGCTGGCCTTGTCCGACTCGAGGGTCAGCAGGCTTTGGTCGGCCTCGATGCGGTCGCCAACCTTGACGAACAACTCGATGACTTCACCCTCACCACCGCCGATGTCGGGTACGCGAATCAATTCACTCACAATGCGTCTCCTCAGCAGTCCAGTGGGTTGCGTTTTTCGGGGTCGATACCGAACTTGACGATGGCTTCGGCCACTGCCTTGCGTTCGATCTGACCACGATCGGCCAGCGCTTCGAGCGCAGCCAGAACGACCCAACGGCGATCCACTTCGAAGAAGTCACGCAGTTTGCGGCGGCTGTCGCTGCGGCCGTAACCGTCGGTACCCAGTACCTTGTATTCCTTGACCGGAACCCACTGGCGAACCTGTTCGGCGAACAGCTTCATGTAGTCGGTGCTGGCAATGACCGGGCCCTGACGGCCGCTCAGGCATTGCTCGATATAGCTCTTCTTGGGTTCCTGTTCCGGGTGCAGGCGATTGCTGCGCTCCACGGCCAGGCCATCGCGACGCAGTTCGTTGAAGCTGGTAACGCTCCATACATCGGCGCCGATGTTGTAGTCGTTGCGCAGGATTTTCGCCGCTTCGCGAACTTCGTTGAGGATGGTGCCGCAGCCCAGCAGTTGCACGTGATGGGCGGCTTCCTTCTTGTCCTCTTCGAGCAGGTACATACCCTTGATGATGCCTTCTTCGACACCTTCGGGCATGGCTGGCTGCTGGTAGTTCTCGTTCATCACGGTGATGTAGTAATAAACGTTTTCCTGCAGGGTCATCATCCGGTGCGTGCCTTCGCGCATGATCACCGCCAGCTCGTAAGCGTAGGTGGGGTCATAGCTGCGCACGTTGGGGATGGTGCTGGCGAGGATGTGGCTGTGGCCGTCCTCGTGCTGCAGACCTTCGCCGTTCAGCGTGGTACGGCCGGAGGTGCCGCCCAGCAGGAAACCGCGGGTCTGGCCGTCGCCGGCAGCCCAGGCCAGGTCACCGATACGCTGGAAGCCGAACATCGAATAGAAGATGTAGACCGGCAGCATCGGCGTGTTGTAGTTGCTGTAGGCGGTACCGGCAGCGATGAAGGAGGAGAACGCACCAGCCTCGTTGAGACCTTCCTGAAGGATCTGGCCGTCCTTCTCTTCGCGGTAGTACATCACCTGGTCGCGGTCGACCGGCTCGTACAGCTGGCCGACTGGCGAGTAGATACCCAGCTGGCGGAACATGCCTTCCATACCGAAGGTACGGGCCTCGTCAGCGAGGATCGGCACGATGCGGCTGCCCAGCTCCTTGTCCTTGACCAGCGACGCGAGGATGCGACCGAAGGCCATGGTGGTGGAGATTTCGCGGTCGCCCGAGCCATCCAGAACGGCCTTGAGGGTTTCCAGCGGCGGCGTCGGGATGCTGATGTTGCCGCGGTTACGCTGCGGCAGGTGGCCACCGAGCTTCTCGCGGCACTTGCGCAGGTATTTCATTTCCGCGCTGTCTTCGGCCGGGCGGTAGAACGGCAGTTCTTCCAGCTGCGAGTCGTTCAGCGGGATGTCGAAGCGATCGCGGAATTTCTTCAGCGACTCGATATCGACCTTCTTGGTGTTGTGCGCGGTGTTCTTCGCTTCGCCGGCACCGGTGCCATAACCCTTGATGGTCTTGGCCAGGATGACGGTCGGCTGACCTTTGTGGTTGACCGCCTGGTGGTAGGCCGCATAGACCTTGTACGGATCGTGGCCACCGCGGTTGAGGTTGAAGATTTCCTCGTCCGACAGTTTCTCGACACGCTTGAGCAGTTCCGGGTCGTGGCCGAAGAAATGCTTGCGCACGTAGGCGCCGTCTTTGGCCTTGTAGTTCTGGTACTCGCCGTCGATCGCCTGATCCATACGGCGCTGCATGCGGCCGTCTTCGTCCTGGGCGAACAGCGGATCCCACATGCGGCCCCAGATGACCTTGTTGACGTTCCAGTTGGCGCCGCGGAACACGCCTTCGAGTTCCTGGATGATCTTGCTGTTACCGCGAACCGGGCCGTCGAGGCGCTGCAGGTTGCAGTTGATGACGAAGATCAGGTTGTCGAGGTTCTCGCGGCCGGCCAGGGAGATGGCGCCCAGGGTTTCCGGCTCGTCGGTCTCACCGTCACCGATGAAGCACCAGACCTTCTGTTTGCCGGCCGGGATGAAGCCGCGGTTTTCCAGGTACTTCATGAAGCGTGCCTGGTAGATCGCGGTGATTGGGCCCAGGCCCATGGATACGGTCGGGAACTGCCAGAAGTCCGGCATCAGGTGCGGGTGCGGGTACGACGACAGGCCGCCACCGTCCACTTCCTGACGGAACTTGAGCATCTGCTCTTCGCTCAGGCGGCCTTCCAGGAAGGCGCGTGCGTAGATGCCGGGAGAAGCGTGGCCCTGATAGTAGATCAGGTCGCCGCCATGCTCGTCGGTCGGCGCCTGGAAGAAGTAGTTGAAGCCGATGTCGTAGAGGGTCGCACTGGAGGCGAAGGTGGAGATGTGACCACCCAGATCCGGATCCTGCATGTTGGCGCGCATGACCATGGCCAGAGCGTTCCAGCGAACGATCGAGCGGATGCGGCGTTCCATGAACAGGTCGCCCGGCATACGCGCTTCGCGGGTTACCGGGATGGTGTTGCGATAGGGGGTGGTGATCGAATAGGGCAACTGCGTGCCGCTACGAGTGGCCAACTCACCCAGGCGCGTCATCAGATAGTGGGCACGGTCTTCGCCTTCCTTGTCGAGGACGGATTCCAGTGCGTCCAGCCATTCCTGGGTTTCGATTGGATCGAGGTCTTGCATGGCTTGCTCCAGAGCGGAAAGGCTTCCAGAATCGGAAGCCAGGATGCGTGGCCGGCTTTTTGAGCGGGCACATTAATTCTTGGATATACCGGTTGGGTAGATCCGGCTTTGTGTAGTTTTACTACATTTCGCTGGCGATTTCAGCTCTTCCGAACGATTGAGTAATACCAAAACTACAATCAAATCAGGCGTGAGCCAGACGCGGCGAGCCTTCGCAGGGGCTTCGCCGGTTTTCCAACAGGCCCGTAGCCCGCCGAAAAGGATAGACCATGAGCTTGCCCGCGCTGGTTTCTTTACCCGCTATCCTCCAGCCGCTGGCTCAGCGCGCCGAACAGTCCCTGACCCAGGCCTTCAGCCAATTGTCTGCCGAGGCGGCCGCCAGCTTCGCTGCCTGGCCGCCGTTGCGCAGGGAGCAGCTGCAGCGGGTGGCGGCTGCCAGTGACTTCGTTACCCAGCAGGGGCTGCGTGATCCGCAGATGCTTCTCGACCTGGCCGATAGTGGCGAGCTGGAGCGTCGGCTGGCAGTTGGTGAGTTGCGCGGGCAGTTGGCCGAGCAACTGACCGAGTGTGCTGACGAAAACGCGCTGGCACGCAGCCTGCGGCGCTTCCGTAACCGTCAGCAGGTGCGCATCATCTGGCGAGATGTCAGCCGTCAGGCGGACCTGGTGGAAACCTGTCGCGATCTTTCCGATCTGGCCGATGCCTGCATCGACCTGGCCTATCAATGGCTCTACCCCAGGCATTGCGAGCAATTCGGCACGCCGGTCGGGCGCCGCACTGGCGAGCCCCAGCACATGGTCATTCTCGGCATGGGCAAGCTCGGGGCTTTCGAGTTGAACCTGTCGTCGGACATCGATCTGATCTTCGGCTATCCGGAAGGTGGTGAAACCCAGGGGGTCAAGCGGCCGCTGGACAATCAGGAGTTCTTCATTCGCCTGGGCCAGAAGCTGATCAAGGCGCTGGATGCCATTACCGTCGATGGTTTCGTGTTCCGCACCGACATGCGCCTGCGCCCCTATGGCTCTTCCGGTGCGCTGGTCTTCAGTTTCAACGCGCTGGAGCAGTATTACCAGGACCAGGGGCGAGACTGGGAGCGCTACGCGATGATCAAGGCGCGGGTGGTCGGCGGTGATCAGGAGGCCGGCGCGCAGCTGCTGGAGATGCTGCGCCCGTTCGTCTATCGGCGTTACCTGGACTTTTCGGCGATCGACGCGCTGCGCACCATGAAGCAGCTGATTCAGCAGGAAGTGCGCCGCAAGGGCATGGCCGAGAACATCAAACTCGGTTCCGGCGGCATCCGCGAGGTGGAGTTCATCGCCCAGGCCTTCCAGCTGATTCACGGCGGGCGTGATCTGAGCCTGCAGCAGCGCTCGCTGCTCAAGGTGCTCGATACCCTCAAGGGGCAAGGCTATCTGCCGTCGCAGGCGGTCGACGAACTGCTCGCCGGTTATGCCTTCCTGCGTTACACCGAACACGCCCTGCAGGCCATCGATGATCGGCAGACGCAAATGCTGCCGGACAACGATGAGGGTCGTGCACGGGTAGCGTTCATGCTCGGTTTCGCAGGCTGGGAAGCCTTCCACGAAAGGCTGATGCACTGGCGTGGGCGGGTCGACTGGCACTTTCGTCAGGTCATCGCCGACCCGGACGAAGATCAGGACATCGGCGAGGAACCCATGGTCGGTGCCGCCTGGCTGCCACTATGGAATGACGATCAGGATGAGGAAGCCGCCTGCCGGCAGTTGGGCGAAGCCGGCTTCGCCGACGCCCAGGGCGCCTGGCAGCGCCTTGTGGGGCTGCGCAACGGCAATCAGGTGCGCGCCATGCAGCGCATCGGCCGTGAGCGCCTGGATGCCTTCATCCCGCGACTGTTGGCCGCGACGGTCGAGCAGGAGAAGCCGGACCTGGTGCTCGAGCGCGTACTGCCGCTGATCGAAGCGGTGGCGCGGCGCTCCGCCTATCTGGTGCTGCTCACGGAAAACCCCAATGCACTGCTGCGCCTGCTTACCCTGTGCGCAGCCAGCCCGTGGATCGCCGAGCAGATCACCCGTTTTCCGCTGTTGCTCGACGAACTGCTCAACGAAGGGCGGCTGTTCAGCCCGCCCCAGGCCCCGGAACTGGCTGCCGAGCTGCAGGAGCGGCTGACGCGCATTCCCGAGGAAGACCTGGAACAGCAGATGGAAGCCCTGCGCCATTTCAAGCTGGCCCACGGCCTGCGTGTGGCTGCATCGGAAATTGCCGGTACCTTGCCGCTGATGAAGGTCAGCGATTACCTGACCTGGCTGGCCGAAGCCATTCTCGATCAGGTGCTGGCCCTGGCCTGGCGGCAGATGGTTGCCCGGCACGGTACGCCGCAGCGGCCCGACGGCAGCCTGTGTGCGCCGGACTTCATCATCGTCGGCTACGGCAAGGTCGGCGGTATCGAGCTGGGCCATGGCTCCGATCTGGATCTGGTGTTCATCCACGATGGTGACCCCCAGGCCGAGACCGATGGCGCCAAACCCATCGATGGCGCGCAGTTCTTCACCCGCCTGGGACAGCGCATCATCCATCTGCTGACCGCGCAGACCAACTCCGGCCAGCTCTACGACGTCGACATGCGCCTGCGGCCTTCCGGCGCCGCTGGCTTGCTGGTCAGTTCCTTGGGCGCCTTCCGGCGTTATCAGGAAAGCGAAGCCTGGACCTGGGAGCACCAGGCGCTGGTGCGAGCGCGGGTGCTGGTGGGCTGTCAGCGGGTGGCCGCGGCATTCGCCGAGGTGCGCATCGCCGTGCTGGCCCGTGAACGCGACCAGGCCAGGCTGCAGGCCGAGGTCAGTGAGATGCGCGCGAAGATGCGCGACAATCTCGGTACTCGGGCCACCGCTGCCGGCACTGCGCCGATAGCCTTCGACGCAGCGGCGGCGTTCGATCTCAAGCAGGACGCCGGAGGTATCGTCGATATCGAATTTATGGTGCAATACGCGGCTCTGGCGTGGTCGAAGCAGCACCCGGTACTGCTCGAATTCACCGATAACATTCGCATTCTGGAAGGCCTGGATCGGCTCGGTCTGCTCCGCGATGGCGAGGCGACCCTGCTGCAGGACGCTTACAAAGTCTACCGCTCTGCAGCCCATCGTCAGGCGTTGCAGAAACAGCCTGGGGTAGTGGGTGGCGACCAGTTTCACGAGCACCGACGCAATGTGATGCGTATCTGGCGTGAACTGGGCCTGAATTGATGGCCGCCGCTCGCCGTCGGGCTTCTCTATCGATACTGAGCTTATGAATATTCTGATCATCGGCCCTTCGTGGGTAGGCGACATGGTGATGGCGCAGACATTGTTTCAATGTCTTAAAGTTCGCCATCCCGATTGCGCCATCGACGTGCTGGCGCCGGAATGGAGTCGGCCGATACTCGAACGCATGCCCGAAGTGCGCGAAGCCCTGAGCTTCCCCCTCGGCCATGGCGTACTGGAGCTGGCTACGCGCCGGCGCATCGGCAAGTCGCTGGTCGGCCGCTACGACCAGGCAATACTCCTGCCCAACTCGCTGAAGTCGGCGCTGGTACCGTTCTTCGCGGGTATCCCCGTGCGTACCGGCTGGAAAGGCGAGATGCGCTACGGCCTGCTCAATGACGTGCGCCGCCTGGACAAGGCCCGCTACCCGCTGATGATCGAACGCTTCATGGCACTGGCCTATGCGCCTGGTGCGGAGCTGCCGCAGCCTTATCCCCGGCCTTCGCTGAGTATCGATCCGGCTACCCGGGATGCGGCGCTGGCCAGCTTCGGCCTGACCCTGGACCGTCCGGTTCTGGCCCTGTGCCCAGGCGCCGAGTTCGGTGAGGCCAAACGCTGGCCAAGCGAGCATTACGCACGTGTCGCCGAGCACAAGATCCGTGAGGGCTGGCAGGTCTGGCTGTTCGGCTCGAAGAAGGATCACCCGGTCGGTGAAGACATCCGTTCACGGCTGATCCCGGGGCTGCGCGAGGAAGTGGTCAACCTGTCCGGCGAAACCAGCCTGGCTCAGGCCATCGACCTGCTGTCCTGCGCGGCTTCGGTGGTCTCCAACGATTCCGGGCTCATGCACGTGGCGGCGGCGCTCAATCGCCCGCTGGTGGCGGTGTACGGCTCGACTTCGCCGCAGTTCACGCCGCCACTGGCCGATCAGGTGGAGGTCATCCGCCTTGGTCTGGAGTGCAGCCCCTGTTTCGAACGCACCTGCCGCTTTGGCCATTACAATTGCCTGGTGCAGCTCGAACCACGCGTCGCCAATGAGGCGCTGGATCGGCTCGTCACTCATCCGGTCGAGGTATAGCGCCGGATGCGAGTGCTGTTGATCAAGACTTCGTCGCTGGGCGACGTGATCCATACCCTGCCGGCGCTGACCGACGCGGCCCGAGCCATTCCCGGTATCCGTTTCGACTGGGTAGTGGAGGAGGGCTTCGCCGAGATTCCGGCCTGGCACCCGGCGGTTTCCCAGGTGATTCCAGTCGCCATCCGCCGCTGGCGCAAGCATCCGCTGCAGACCCTGCGTAGCGGTGAGTGGTCGCGCTTCAAGCAGCGCTTGCGCGACACCCGCTACGACCTGGTGATCGATGCCCAGGGCCTGCTCAAGAGCGCCTGGCTGACCCGCTACGTCAAGGCACCGGTGGCCGGCCTGGACCGCAACTCTGCTCGTGAGCCGATCGCCACGCGTTTCTATGATCGCCGCTACAGTGTGCCGCGTGCCCAGCATGCGCTGGAGCGTACACGCCAACTGTTCGGCCAGGCATTGGGCTACAGCGTGCCCGCCGGTCTGGGTGATTACGGTTTGGATCGCGGCCAGCTTGCAGATCCGTCACCTCGCCCTTATCTGGTATTCCTGCACGGCACGACCTGGGCGAGCAAGCACTGGCCGGAAGCCTACTGGCGTGAGCTGGCCGAGCAGGTCAGCGAACAGGGTTGGTCGATTCGCCTGCCCTGGGGCAACGAGGTGGAAAAGGCGCGAGCCGAGCGTATCGCTGCAGGCATCGAGGGTGCAGCCGTGCTGCCGAAACTCAACCTGGCCGGCGTTGCCAAGGTGATCGCTGGTGCCCAGGCATGCGTCGCCGTGGACACCGGGCTCGGTCACCTGGCTGCCGCGCTGGATGTGCCTTGCGTGTCGCTGTACGGGCCGACGTTGCCCGGCCGCGTGGGCGCCTACGGCCGTTCGCAGATCCATCTGTGTGCCAGTGGCCCGGATGCCGGCAAGGGCGATCGCGACAAGCCGTGTTTCGATGATTTGCTGCCGCAGCGGGTGTTCACCGAGTTGCACGCGCTGCTGCTGGATATGGGGATAGACTGATGCCACAGAGCGAAGGGCCGATGCGCCTGGCTTTCATCCTCTACAAATACTTTCCTTTTGGCGGCTTGCAGCGCGATTTCATGCGCATCGCGCTGGAGTGCCAGGCCCGCGGTCACAGCATCCGCGTGTACACGCCGATCTGGGAAGGCGAAGTGCCGGAGGGCTTCGAAGTGGTCGTCGTGCCGGTCAAGGCGCTGTTCAACCATCACCGCAACGAAAAGCTCACTGCCTGGGTCCAGGCGGATCTGCGCCAGCGCCCGGTCGATCGCGTGGTCGGTTTCAACAAGATGCCGGGGCTGGACGTGTATTACGCCGCCGACGGCTGTTTCGAAGACAAGGCGCAGACCTTGCGCAACCCGCTGTATCGCCGCTGGGGCCGCTACAAGCACTTCGCCGAGTACGAACGGGCGGTATTCGCCCCCGAGTCGCGCACCGAAATTCTGATGATCTCCGAGGTGCAGCAGCCGCTGTTCGTCAAGCATTACGCCACGCCGGCCGAACGCTTCCACCTGCTGCCGCCTGGTATCTCCCTGGATCGCCGCGCGCCGGCCAATGCTGCCGAGATCCGTGCCGAGTTCCGCCGCGAGTTCAAGCTGGCCGATGACGACCTGTTGCTGGTGCAGATCGGCTCCGGCTTCAAGACCAAGGGGCTGGACCGCAGCCTCAAGGCGTTGGCCGCTCTGCCCCCGGATTTGAAAAAGCGCACCCGGCTGATCGTCATCGGCCAGGACGACCCCAAACCGTTCCTGCTGCAGATCACCGCACTGGGCATTGGCGATCAGGTGCAGATCCTCAAGGGGCGCAGCGACATCCCGCGCTTCCTGCTGGGCGCCGACCTGTTGATTCACCCGGCGTACAACGAAAATACCGGTACCGTGCTGCTGGAGGCGCTGGTAGCGGGTTTGCCGGTGCTGGTGACCGATGTCTGCGGCTACGCCCACTACATCCGTGATGCCGATGCCGGTTGCGTGGTGCCCAGCCCCTTCGAGCAGAATGTGCTGAACCGTACCCTCGCCGAGATGCTGGCGGATGCCGAAGGTCGCGCAGCCTGGCAGCGCAATGGCCTGGCATTCGCCGATAGCGCCGATCTGTACAGCATGCCTCAGCACGCTGCCGATGTGATTCTGGCGCCGCGTTCGTGAGCGAATCAGCCGATCTGGCAGCCATTGGCCATGCCGCCGCGTCGTTAGGCGCTCGCGGCCGTTTCAACGGGTTATCGTCACCTGCAGCAATCGCCGCGAGCGCGCGGCTCCTACAGGGGGGCTTATGCGCCTGATCCTTGCTGAACCGTTCAAGTCCCTATGGGCCGGCAAGGATGCCTTCGAAGAAGTAGAACGCCTGCAGGGCAAGGTCTATCGAGAGCTGGAGGCACGCCGTACGCTGCGTACCGAGGTCGACGGCAAAGGCTACTTCGTCAAGATTCACCGTGGTGTTGGCTGGGGCGAGATCCTCAAGAACCTCGCCACTGCCCGCCTGCCGGTGCTCGGCGCCGGTCAGGAATGGAAGGCCATCGAGCGCCTGACCGAGGCGGGTGTGCCGACCATGACAGCCGTGGCGTATGGCGAGCGCGGCAGCAACCCGGCGCAGCAGCATTCCTTCATCGTTACCGAGGAGCTCGCGCCGACGGTCGACCTCGAGCAGTTGACCCTGGGCTGGGCGCAGCAGCCACCGCAGCCAGGGCTGAAGTGGCCGCTGATCCGTCGCGTCGCCGACATGACCGGACGCATGCACGCTGCCGGGGTCAATCACCGCGACTGCTACATCTGCCATTTTCTGCTGCATACCGACAAGCCGTTCAGTGCCGCAGATTTCCGGCTGTCGGTGATCGACCTGCACCGTGCCCAGTTGCGTCCTGCGGTGCCGCGGCGCTGGCGCGACAAGGACCTGGCCGGGTTGTACTTTTCGGCGTTGAATATCGGCCTGACGCAACGCGATTTCCTGCGTTTTCTCAAGGGCTATTTCGCGGCTGCCGGCAGTGCCCGCCCGCTGCGCCAGATCCTGCGTGACGAAGCCGCACTGCTGGCCTGGCTGCAGCGCAAGGCCGAGCGCCTGCTTTCGCGTTATGCACGCAAGTATGAAACAGGGGGCAGCAGCCATGAGTGAGTGGCGCGTTACCGCGCTGGCGACCCCAGAGGCTGCCAGGGCCTTTGCCAGCCTGGATGCCGTGTTTGCCCTGCAGGGCGAACCGATCACCCGTGACCCACTGTCGGACGTGATCCGCGTGGAGTTCGACGGGCTGCGCTATTACGTCAAGCGCTACCATGGCGCGGGTAAGGGCGCTCGACGCTTCATCGGCAGGCCGCGGGTCAAGGCCGAGTGGCAGAACCTCAAGCATTTCGCCGCCTGGGGCATTCCCACTGCGCCGATCGCCGCCTATGGCCTGGAGCGCAAGGGCAGCGCATTCGACCGTGGCGCGCTGATCACCCAGGAACTGGTCGACACCATGGATATGTCGCGCCTTGCCGACAGCAACGACGCGCGCCTGCGTGATCGTGCCTGGGTCGAGGATGTCAGCTGCCAGTTGGCCAAGGCCACGCGTACGCTGCACGACCACCACTTCGCGCACAACGATCTGAAGTGGCGCAACTTGCTGGTCGACGAGCACCGTCGCCTATATTTCATCGACTGCCCAACCGGCGCATTCTGGTGGGGGCCTTTCCTGCGCCGGCGTATCGTCAAGGACCTGGCCTGCCTGGACAAGGTCGCCAAATACCACCTGTCGCGCACTCAGCGGCTGCGTTTCTATCTGCAGTACCGGCGCCGCGAGCGTCTCAACGACAGCGACAAGCAGCGCATCGGCCAGATCGTCCGCTATTTCGAGGGAAGAGAATGAAGGACTACATCGACAGCGAGGATCGCTCGCTGCTCGAACGTCACGAACTGGCCAGTTTCGAGGCGCTGTGGGCGCTCGAGCTGCACGCGGTAGACGAGCCCAACAAGGCGCCCCGTGGCGGCTGGAGCTCGGTGTACCGACTCGATCTGGATGGTCGTGGCTATTACCTCAAGCGCCAGAGCAACTACCTGACGCGCAGCTTGGAACGCCCACTGGGTGAGCCGACCCTGTCGCGCGAATTCCGTAGCATTCGCCGCTACAGCCGTCTGGGCATCCCGGCCATGAGTGCGTCGTTCTACGCCGAGCGGCGCATCGCAGGCGAGCGCAGGGCGATTCTGTTGACCCGTGCACTGGATGGCTGGCAGGACCTCGACAGCTGGTTGCCGGGCTGGACGGCGCTCGCTGCCGAGCAGCGCCTGGCCATCGTCAACGCCTGTGGCGTGCTGGCCCGTCAGGTGCATGAAAAAGGGCAGTTGCACGGTTGCTTCTACCCCAAGCATATCTTTCTGCAACCCTGTGGCGATGGCTTCGCTGCGCAACTGATCGATCTGGAGAAGACGCGTCCGCTGTTCTTTGGCGAGCGTGACCGAATCAAGGATCTCGAACCTCTGTTGCGGCGTACCAATCCCTGGAGTGATGAGGATACGGTCGCGTTCCTGGCTGCCTATCTGGGCAGCGAGCAGAACGTGGATCATTGGTTGCAGCGCCTGACGGCGCGTTTCAAGGACAAGGCTCAGCGCCCATGAAACTCGCTTTTCTGACCGACGCGGGCCGTAGCCCCGAACTGCCGCTGCTGATCGAAGCGCCGGCAGGCCATACTCTCGAACTGCACAGCCTGCTGCGTGTGCTGCCCGGTCAACGCTATGTGGGCCGGGCGCAATGGCAAGGGCGTGCGGTGCTGGCCAAGTTGCTGGTCGGCGGCAAGGCCGAGCGGCATTACGCCCGCGAACTGCAGGGCGTCCAGTTGCTGGCGCAGCAGGGCCTCAGCACGCCCCCCCTGCTCGAGCATGGATCGATCTCCGGGGAGGGCGGCTGGCTGCTGTTCGAGTTCCTCGAGAGCGCTCGCAGCCTGGCTGACGACTGGCAGGCGGTGGCCGATCAGCCCTGGCTGAGTGATGCTCAGCAGCAGGTGTTGGGCGAGGCCCTGGCAGTGATCGCCGAGCTGCACGGCAAGGGGCTCTGGCAGGAGGACCTGCATCTGGACAACCTGCTGCGTCAGGATGGCCGCCTGTTTTTGATCGATGGCGGCGGAATCCGCGCCGAAACGCCGGGGCAGCCGCTGTCGCGAGACAAGGTGCTGGCCAATCTCGGGCTGTTCTTCGCGCAGTTTCCCGGGGCCATCGACGGCTTCGTCGAAGAGCTGCTGGTGCATTACCTGCTGGTCAATGGCGAGCATGCCCTGCCGCTGGAGGCACTGCTCAAGGCCGTGAGCAAGGCGCGGGCAACGCGCATGCAGGCGTTCATGGCCAAGATCGAGCGTGATTGCACGGCCTTTCGAGCCTCCAGCAGCGCCTCGCGCCTGCAGGTAGTGCGGCGGGAAGACGATGCGCTGCTGGCGCCGTTGCTGGCCGACCCGGACGCGGCGATTGCCGCAGGGCAGCCGCTCAAGCTGGGCGGCTCGTCCACCGTGGCCCGGGTCGAGCAGGCTGGTCGACAGCTGGTCATCAAACGCTACAACATCAAGGGCTTCGGGCACTGGCTGAGGCGCTTCTGGCGGCCGAGCCGTGCCTGGCACAGCTGGTGCGAGGGCAATCGTCTGGATTTCCTCGGCATTGCCACGCCCAAGCCACTGGCCGTGCTCGAGCGTCGTACCCTGTGGCTGCGCCGTCAGGCTTATCTGATTACCGAACACACGCCGGGTGTGGATATAATTGCCCGTTTCGCGCCCTACCAGGCAGACGAGTTGCCGCCCGAGGCGGATCTGCAGGCGCTGGAGAGCGTGTTCGCCGCATTGTTGCGTGAGCGCATCAGCCACGGCGACTTCAAGGGCAACAACATCCTGTGGCAGGCTGGCCGCTGGGCGCTGATCGATCTGGATGCCATGCAGCACCATGACAGCGCCAGCAGTTTCAAGGCCGCCTATGCTCGGGATCGCGCGCGTCTGCTGCGCAACTGGTCGGCACAGAGCGCCCTTTACCAGGAGCTGGACCGGCGTTTGCCGACTATCACCTGAGCCCGCTCCAGGCAGGCTTGGCGAAACCAAACAATCGCGTTTGTCGACGTTCGGCAAGCGCACTAAGAGGCTTTATCCGTGGCATTGACGATTCTTGGCCTTTCCGGCGCCCTCAGCCATGACCCATCCGCGGCGTTGTATATCGACGGCAAGTTGATCGCGGCTGCCGAAGAAGAGCGCTTCGTGCGCGACAAGCACGCGAAGAATCGCATGCCCTACGAGTCGGCCAAGTTCTGCCTGGAGCAGGCGGGCATCAAGCCGTCGGACGTCGACGTGGTGGCGATTCCCTTCGCTCCGATCAGCCTGTTCGGCAAGGAACGCTGGCACTACGCCAAGCGCTACTGGTATGCGCCGGATCGTGCCCTCGACGCCATTCTCATGGGTAACCGTCGCTACAAGCGCTACCGCAAGAAGATCGTCTGGTGCCTGGAGCAGCTCGGCTTCGACGCCAAGAAGGTCAAGATCGAGCCGGTCGAGCATCACCTGGCTCATGCCGCCAGCGCCTATCACTGCTCGGGGTTCACCGAGAAGACCGCGATCCTCGGTATCGATGGCAAGGGCGAGTACGCCACCACCTTCTTCGGCTATGGCGAGAACGGCCGCATCCACAAGATCAAGGAATTCTACGATCCGGATTCCCTTGGTGGCCTGTATGGCGCGGTCACCGAATTCCTCGGCTTCGAGATGCTCGACGGTGAATTCAAGGTCATGGGCATGGCGCCCTATGGTGATGCCAGCAAGTACGATTTTTCCCGTTTGGCCAAGTTCGAGAACGGCGAGCTGGTGATCAACACCGACTACGCCAACGTCATCGGCCTGCGCCGCTACAAGGAAAAGGGCAAGGGCTTCTACTTCTCGCCCAAGCTGATCGAGTGGTTGGGGCCCAAGCGCGAAGGCGATATCGCCGACGATCCCTACATCCACTATGCCGCCAGCATGCAGGCACTGTTCGAGAAGCTGGCGCTGGAGATGATGGATTACTACCTGGGCGACATCATCCGCGAAACCGGCAAGATCGCCTTCGCCGGTGGCTGTGCGCTGAACGTCAAGCTCAACCAGAAGATCATCGCCCGCCCCGAGGTCAAGGAACTGTTCGTTCAGCCGGCTTCCGGCGACGCCGGTACCTCGGTCGGTGCCGCTGCCTACGTTTCTCACAAGCGCGGCGTGCCGGTCGAGAAGATGGAGCACGTCTACCTCGGCCCGGCCTATTCCAATGAAGACGTCATCGCGGCTTGTGCCCGGCACCCGCATGCGCCGAAATGGCAGCGGATCGACGACACGCCGCAGCGCATCGCGCAGATCATGGTCGACGGCAATCCCGTGGCCTGGTTCCAGGGCCGCATGGAGTTCGGCCCGCGCGCCCTTGGTGGTCGCTCCATCATCGGGTGCCCGAGCATCCCGGGCGTGGCCGACCGCATCAACGAACAGATCAAGTTCCGCGAGCGCTGGAGACCCTTCTGCCCGTCGATGCTCGATACCGTCGCCGAGCAGATGCTCAAGGTCGACCACCCGAGTCCGTTCATGACCTTCACCTTCGAGGTCAACGACGAATGGAAGGAGCGCGTCAGCGAAGTCGTGCACGAAGACGGCACTTCCCGTGCTCAGGTCCTCAAGCGCGAATTCAATCCGCGCTGGTACGACCTGATGCTGGAGCTGGAAAAACTCACTGGCAACGGCGTGTCCCTGAACACCTCGCTGAACCGCCGTGGCGAGCCGATGATCTGCTCGCCCACCGATGCGTTGAACATGTTCTTCGGCTCGGATCTGCAGTACCTGATCATGGAAGATATCTTGGTGGTGAAGGACGGCGTCTTGAGTGGCGATACGGTCAGCGGCGAGGAGCGGTAGGGGTGTCCGTTGCCCAGGTGCGATTGAAGGCGCTGCTGTTCAACGATACTTCTTCTGAAAATCACCACGGCTGCCAACTGGTGATGCGGCAGATTTTCACCTTGGCCGGGCAGGCAGGTATCGATATTCAGCGCTCCTGCCCGATGCACCACGATTGGCAGACGGACGCCGATCTGCAGCGTGACATTCGTGCTGCGGATCTGTGCCTGGTCAATGGTGAGGGCACCATGCACGACGATGCACCGCTGGCGATGCGCTATGGAGCGCTTGCCCGATATTGTCAGGAACATGGCGTTCCCTGCTTCCTGATCAATTCGGTCTGGCAGAACAATTACCGGCTCAATGCCCACGCTCACTGTTTTACCAAGCTGTTCGTGCGCGACACGATGAGCAAGGCCGCGCTGGCCGCTGTCGATGTGTCCGCGGAAGTCGTGCCCGACCTGACGTTGTCTTACCGGCACGCTGCGCCTAGCAGGCCCCGTAGCGGCATGCTGGTCAACGGTAGCGTTATCAATGAGCGGCTTGTCGAGGCATGGCGGATAACAAAGGTCAGGCAACACCTGCGTTATGTGAGCATTCGTACTCTTGCCCCTCTGCAACTGGGCAAGGGGTTCGACTTCTATTTGCGCAAGAACCTGCGCAAGCGCCTGAAGGCTTACCGGCGCATTGCCGCTAGTTATTTCCACTCTTACCCCGCCGATCTGCCTGCTTCTCTGATCGACAGGCTGCGCTGGCGTTATGCGGTGCTGTCGACGCGTCGGTTTCTAGGTCTTCTCGGTCGATCGGAGGGGGTGATTACCGGGCGCTTTCACCTGGTCACACTCTGCCTGGTCACCGGTACGCCCTTTTACGCCTTGCCTTCCAATACCCACAAGATCGAGGCCTTGCTGGCACAGGTCGGCCTGGTTGGGCGCCTTCAGCCTTCGTACGAACAGGCTGTCAATGCCGCCGGCCAGATCGCGTTCAGCGAGTCCGAGCAGGTGAGCATCGGGATCTTCCTGCAGCAAGCCCGTGTGCAGGCCGAGGCGATGTTCGCTGAGATGGCGCAGATCGCCAGAGTCGCTCAGCAACACTGAGATCTTTTCATGTGCAGGTGGACTATCCGCCTGCGCAGTCAGCTCATCGCCCCGATGGGCGCCATCTTGCCACCCCCATAGCCGGGTCAAATCCGCCATCCCCAGGCGTAATTTCGTCATTCATCGAAAACATTGAACCTGACGATCTCGTCAGTTTTCTCAACGACGTCAGTCCAAAAGTTTGACTAGGTATTTCGGGCGCCGTGGCTCGGGAATTCAATGCCTGGTCGAACGCTGACTATCGCGCGCACTGCAACGCAGCGCGCTTCGTTACCATGGACAGAGTCGGAATCGATGGATACTAATAAGACGAGTCAGGTATGGGTGCTGCAGATATGCCATGGCTACGATGGGCCGTTTCTTGATTGCGCCCGACAGTACGGGGTGCTTTTCGCGAACACGCCATACAAGGTTTTGACCGTTTACCTGACCGGGGAATACAGCGCCGAAGTGGAAAGAGGTTCTGCTTCCGATGAGGTGGTGTTTCTTGGTTATTCCAGCAGGGCCCTGAGAGGTCTCAAGCTCGGTGCAGTTCGTGCGATTCGTCGCATTGCCGCTGAGCGTAATTTCGCGCTGTGCATTGCTCATCGCTCGAAGCCTGCTTATGTGGCACTACTGGGCACGAAGCTTCCGGTGGTTGGAATCCATCATGCGTTCGGAGATTACGAGCGCCGTTCGCGCCAGCTCTTCGCCAATCTGTTTCGCAAGCGCTTGTATCTGTTCGGCGTCTCCGACGCGGTGCGCGATGACTTGCGCGCCTGTCTGCCAAGCTGGCCATTGCAGCGAATTCAGACGCTCTACAATCGTATCGATTTGCAGGCCGTTGAGGCGGAGCAATTGTCCCGCTCTTGCGCGCGTGAGGCCCTTGGGTTGCCTGAGGGGGCCTGGGTAATCGGCAACGTCGGGCGGCTGCATCCAGACAAGGATCAGGCGACGCTCATTCGTGCTTTCGCCGACGCGTTGCCGACCTTGCCGGGAAACAGTCTTTTGGTGATTGCTGGTAAAGGTAGGCTGGAGGCCGAGCTCAAGGCTTTGGTCGAGACGCTGGGCATCACCCAGCAGGTTCGCTTCCTGGGGCAGGTTCCACACGCCCGGCGTTACTTCACCGCTTTCGATGCATTCGCGCTGAGCTCGGATCACGAACCGTTCGGCATGGTCCTGCTCGAGGCAATGGCTGCGGGTTTGCCTGTGGTGTGTAGCGATTGTGGTGGTGGGCGTGAGGTGGTTGGCGAAAAAGGCCAATTGTTCGCCTTTGGGGACTGGCACGCGTTGTCCGATAGCCTGCAGAAAGTCGCATCGGTGAGCCAGGGTGAGCTGGATCACCTTCGCGAGGACATGCGTAAGCGGCTGCAAAGTCGATTCGTCGACTCGGCCGTGGCACCGTGTTTCTTCAGCGCGCTCTCTGCGTGGCCTGCGTGTCGGTTGTGAGCGAAACGGTACGCTCCATTCGCCCCCTGGTGAGCGTCATCGTGCCTTGCTACAACTACGGTGCCTACGTCGGCGATGCATTGCGCAGCATTTTGCAGCAGGACTACGAAGCCATAGAGTTGATCGTCGTCGACGATGGTTCTACCGACGACAGTGCCTTGCGGATCGAGGAGGCTTTGCAGGACTGGCGCCGGTACCCGAACATTCGCCGTGCCGAGTTTGTCCGTCAGCATAACCAGGGCGTCAGTGCAGCGCTCAACAAGGGGCTAGAGCTGGCTTGTGGGGAGTTCGTGGCGACCTTCGATGCCGATGATGTGATGGTGCCCGGGCGTCTCGCCCTGCAGGCCGATTATCTCATTGCGCATCCCGAAGTCGGTTGTCTCGGGGGGCGTGCCTTGCGAATCGATCAGCAGGGTCATGCCTTGCCCAAAAAAGACAAGGCCCGCCAGGTGCGCCGTTATGACTTTGCCCAGGCCTTGGCGGCGGCCTTGGTGGTTGGCGGCAATCTGGTTATGTACCGCCGCGATGCGATGATCGCTGCGGGGGGATATGATCCGGCACTGCGCGTACAGGATTTCCAGATGACCCTGAAAACGGCTCATTCTGGTTACCTCATCGATGTGCTTCCTGCTGCGGTCACGCTGTATCGCAAGCATGGCAATGGCTTGTCGGGCAATTATCTGGCCGAATACCGTTATGGCATGCAGTTGCTGGATCTTTATCGTGAACATCCGGCCTACGAGTCGGGCAAAGCCCGTCTGCTCACCAAGATCCTCGGGCCCGCAGTCACTCATGACAAGCGATTCGCCTGGAGTCTGTTTGCCGAAATTCCCCTGCGTCAGTGGGATCGTCAACTGCTCAAGCGCTTTCGCCACCTTCTGTTCAAGCGTCAGCGTGGTTAGGTGGCTGGTGCTTACTTAACGGTTGTCAGTACGGGATGAAAGAATTCGATATGCCTGTTGCGGTCCCTTACCGCTGCGGGCCACTGCTTTTGGATGGATATTGAATCATGCTGGAGATGCCAAGGGCGGGTGCGCCGGTTGCGAGCGAGCGCAAGTACCTGATTATCGATGGAATAGGTGGTGTGCCACTGGGCCGTGAACTGTTCGATGCGTTTTTGCAGGCCGGCAGCCGAGCTGTCCACTGGGATGCGCTGAAACAGAAACCCAGACAGTGGTACGGGTTGTCTTCGGCGCTCTTCAAGGCCCGTAACAAGGCCCGGGATCGGGAGGGTTTCTCGCACTTGCCGCGTCTGTCTCTGGAACCACTGCGCAGAGTGCTGGAGCAGGAGGCACCTACTCATGTCTTGGTGGTCGGGTTCCTCTACAAGCACTATGACGTCGCTCAAGTGGCCGAAATGGTACGCAGCGCTGGTGCCCGCTTCATCCTCTACGATACCGATAGTTGCAACCTCTATTCGAAACGTCGGGAGTTCCTGTATTTCATCGAGCAAGAGCTACCCCGCTATGACCAGCTATTTTCTTTCTCTGAAACGACTACGCGTTTTTTCCGTGAAGCACTGGGCCTGAATGCACTGCATTTGCCGTTTGGAGCGGTGGTGGTTCCAGAGTTGGGAAAAGAAAAGGATCGCGACGTCCTGTTTGTCGGTAGTGCCGATTTGCGTCGGGTTTTCCTGCTGGAAAACATCCGTGAAAATCTGGCCATACGCGGCAATCGCTGGCGCCGTAACTACTCGCTCATGTCCTCGTCGCTGCGCGAGTGCGTCGATGATCGCCCTGTCTGGGGAGAAGAGCTTCAGACGCTGTTGCAGAGCTCACGGATAGTGCTGAATATCACTCGATCGGATTTCTATGGCGCCGAGACGGGTGTGAACCTGCGAATATTCGAGGCAGTAGCTGCGGGTTGCTTCCTGTTGACCGATTATTGCGAGGAAATCGCTTCGCTGTTCACCCCTGGGCAGGATATCGAGGTGTTTCGTTCTGGTGCGGAGCTGAGCGAAAAGGTCCGTTATTATCTGGCTCATCCGCAAGAGCGCGAGCGCATTGCGCAAAATGGTCGAGCACGCTTTCTCGAACACCATACCTGGGCGAATCGCGTCGGACGTATTCTTGCCTGTGATTGACCCATGGCTTTATCAGGCTTGCCCTGTATTTCCTGAGATTATGTTTTCTTATGACTGATTCCGTTGCGGGCTCGCCTGAGTTGCCCGCTTGTTTCGATGTGGTAATTCTCAGCTTCGCCAAGGATGAAGCCTTGCGCCAGGTTAGCGAGCATTGCCTGGACTCGCTCGTCGCGTCTGAAGACCCGGCGAAGATCCGTTTCCGGGTTTGGGTGCTCGAGTCGAATGCCGACAGCCCTGTGTATCGGCAGCCTGGAGTAACGACGCTGTATCCCAGCACGCCTTTCAATTATCACGCATACATGAATCTGGGTATCAGAGAGGGCCATGCCCCCTTCGTTGCCATTTGCAACAACGACCTGTCCTTTCATCCCGGCTGGGCATCCGAGCTGCTTCAGGTGTTCGAAAGTGATCTCGGGGTCAGCAGCGCCAGCCCGGCTTGCTCTCTGCATCATCCGCGCAATGGTTTCGCTCTGCGTAGTGGTGTTTATCCCGGCTATGGAGTGTTGCGCGAAATATCCGGCTGGTGCCTGGTGTTTCGTCGTTCGATTCTGGATGTCATTGGCGAGCTGGATGAGCGTTTCTACTTCTGGTACGCCGACAACGACTATGCGCTGACGCTGCAGTCCCATGGGCTCAGGCACGTTCTCGTTACCTCCTCCGTTGTCGATCACCTCGATAGCCGGACCTTGAGTACGCATACCTCGGCGCGGCAGTGGCTGATGACCAAGCGTTCCAAGTACACCTTCGAAGAGAAATGGCATGGCAAGGGGCTGGGCTACCTGACCCGTAAAAAACTCAAGCTGTACCTGAAGTTCCCGCTCTACTATTTCGGATTGAAGAAAATCAAATGACCGGCCTTCCACTCGTGCGGAGCATCATTTGATCTCCATCGTCATCTGCAGCGCCCAGTCGGCGCGCTTGCAGGCAGTTGCCAGTAATATCGCAGCGACCATCGGGGTCGAGTACGAGCTTATCGCGGTGGACAACAGCGTCGAGGGCCGCGGGCTCTGCGAGGTCTACAACGAAGGTGCGTCCCGAGCCAGTCACGAGTTCATCTGCTTCGTTCACGAAGACGTCGAATTTCTGAGCGCTGGGTGGGGGCAGCTTGCCATCTCTCATTTCGCGGCTGACACCGAGTTGGCAATGATCGGCCTTGCGGGAAGTCGCTATAAGGCGAGAGTCCCATCCGGCTGGCACAGTGGGGACGAGGACGACCTGTGCATCAATGTGCGCCATGGCGTTTCACGTGAGGTTGCGACACTCGCTTTCGCGAAGCCGGATGCATATGCCGCAGCGAGTTGCGTTCCCGTGGTTGCCCTGGATGGTGTCTGGATGTTCGTCAGGCGCTCGGTCTGGGCCGCGGTTCGTTTCGACGAGCGTTTGAGGGGCTTTCATTTTTACGATGTCGACTTCAGTCTCCGCGTTGCCCAGGTTGGCAAGGTTGGCGTGGCTTTCGATATCGATCTGCTGCACTTTTCCCTTGGCAGTTTTCGTGAGGCCTGGGCGCTGCACGCGCTCGCCTATGCCGCAGATCCACCTGTGCAAATGCCGATGCACAGCGTTTCCGATATGAGCGAGGCGCAGATCCGCCGCAAGGAAGCATTGGCGGTGCGTTACTGGTTGCGTTTGCTGAGGCGGGCTCATCTGCCATTGTCGATTCGTTTGCGATGGCTGAGAGGTGTGAGGATTCGACGATATCCCTCGCTCTGGCGTGTGGCGCTAAGATTCCTGCTGCGCTAATGCCCGGCGTGAGTGATTTCGCGATAGCGAAAGAGCGAAGCGCCGAGGAGGTAATCGGCAAGCATGCTGACATCAACCGTCGATCTGAGCAGGGTGATGAGCTCTCCAGCGTTTGTAAATGCGGGCAGAGCCTGAGTCTCGAGATTCAGGCTCGGAGCACGGTAAACAGCGCAGGGAACACCGAACAGAGTGACTTCGAACAGACTGGTGGTGTTGAATCCCACCGCCAGATCATAGCGCTGAGTGGCTAGCGTCTGCGTAAGCGTTGAGCTGTCGTCGAGTGTCGCGCGTGCAGGCAGTGCTTCGATGAGTGCAGCATTGCCTGCAAGTAACGGATGCAGACGAATGGTCAGCTGGTAATTTTCTGGCAGTTCGGCCAATTCGCTGAGCAGTTTCACGCTGTCCGCGACATAGCGTTTGCCCGGCAGCAGGCAAAGGATATGCGGGCCAGCCGAGCTCGATCGCTCGATGGCAACTGGTTGTTGATGTGGCGGGTTGATATAGCCAGCAACCTGTGTCTCGAAATCGGCCGCCTGGCCACGATCACGATGAAATGCATCTATTTCCGCTCGGCAGAACTCGCTCCAGACCAGCAGCGTCTGCGCGGTGACATTTTCATAGTTGATGATGTCGATGGGGCTTTCGTTACGGTAGCGATGATACAGACCATGTTGTAGCGAATAGGTCCTGATACCTCGCTGTCGGCAGGCGCTGACCAGAAAGCACTCGGGTATATTGGCGCTGTTGTAGCTTACCAGCGAGGTTATCCGTTCGGTGATTCCATATCTTTCGATGGCTTTCATGTGCTTGATGGTGTAACAGAGCGCGCTGAATATATAGAGCCGCTCAACAACGGGTTGCTTGCAGGTGCGCACTATTTTCAATGCCGTATACATGGCCGACCAGTCCAGAGATTTGTAGGCATCTTCCTTGATGGCCGGTATGTAGCAGGTGCTGAGTTTCCTGTCGGATGCCAGCTCGCGACCGATACCCAGAGCCAGTCGTGTCTGGTCGTCGCGGTCGCAATGCCAGATGTAGGTATCTCCCGTCAATTCGTCGCGGCAGCTGTAGCGCGGCGTCAAACGAATCAACTTGATGGCCCTGCGAATTTTCTTCAGCGCAGGTCGATTATCGAAGAACAGATGGGCGAGTACCGCTGAGGCAGGGTTGCATATACTTTGTCCTGCATAAGTGGCGTGCTTGAGATTTTCTTTCGTTTTAGCGTAGAGGCTGTACATGATTCGACCTGTGGGGCAGCGGTGCGCTGTACTCGAAAAAACCGAAGCGAGAAGCAGAGCCTGTTCTTTCCTGCGAGATATGGATGCGTCGCAAGGAGGTGCGGTGTGGGGAAAACAGTAGTTTTTCAGAAGGGCAGTCTCGGGCGCAAACAAATCAATGCATTGCTGGCGCTTTTCGAGGGGCTGGTCGAGTTCGCGCCAGGCCGGGCCGTGGCGAAGATATATCGCGAGGATGATTCGATCTTCGTCAAACGCTACAGGCGCTCGATGAAGCCCTGGTGGAAGCGAATCCTGCGCCGGCCCTATCGTTCTCCGCTGCGAAGCGAGGCGATGCTGCTGTCGAGGCTGCAGGCACTGGCGTTCCCCGCCCCGAAGCCGCTCATGTATGCGGAGTCACGCCATCCCGGGTTTCATGAGAGCCTGCTGCTGACCGGTTTCCTGCCAGGTGTGCCTTTGGCTACCCTCAGCGGAGACCGGCTGCTGACAGGGGCGCGTCAGGCCCTTGCTCTCTTGGGGCGGTTGCATGCCCATGGCATCGTGCACGGCGACTGCAACCCATACAACTTTCTGATTGCAGAACATGCTTATGTTCTGGATTTCGAGCGGGGCGGAGATTACAGCCAGCAAGGCGCCGTGGAGGATTTCAGGAAGATAATGCTACGGTTGGACGATCTTGGGCTCGATGCGTCTGGCTTGTCCGAGGTTGCAGGCGCTTATGGTGACGCAGCCGGTACGCCGTCATTCGATGTGCAGGCATTGCTCGATGAGCTGCGTGGCATGGCCTTTGTGCGTAAGCCGACACGCTGGCGCCCGCCTCAGGAGCTGCATCTCGCTCGTTCTGTCGACTGAGCCTGCAAGGCATTTTGTCGCTCGCGGTGCGGTGCTGTTCAGCTCTGGGCTGGACGAGTCGGGTAACCGGCTTCCATGTCGATTTGGTTGCAGGGTCCCTGATGGTACAATCCTGCGCTTCGCCCCAGAGCCTCCATCTCATGCCTGATCCAAGCGCTAATCCATCGTCCATCTCCAGCTTCAAGCTGTATATGCGGCTGTTGAGCTACATGAAGCGTTACTGGTTGATGTTCGGGATCAGTATGGTCGGCTACATCATTTTCGCCTCTACCCAGCCAATGCTGGCAGGCTTGCTCAAGTACTTCGTCGACGGGCTCGCCGCGCCTGAAGCCGGGGCTGTCGAGCTGCCATTGCTGGGTAGCATGCAACTGCTTTATGGCGTGCCGCTGGCGTTGCTGCTGATTACCATATGGCAGGGCATCGGCTCCTTTCTCGGCGGCTACTATCTGGCACGGGTTTCACTGGGGCTCGTTCAGGACCTGCGCATAGCGCTTTTCAACAACCTGTTGACCCTGCCCAATCGCTATTTCGACAATCACTCCACGGGTTATCTGATTTCCCGTATCACCTACAACGTCGGTTCGGTTACAGGGGCGGCCACCGACGCGCTCAAGGTGATGGTGCGTGAAGGTCTCACGGTTGTATTCCTGTTTGGCTACCTGCTGTGGATGAACTGGAAACTGACCATGGTCATGGTGGCCATTCTTCCGCTCATCGCTCTGATGGTGAAAAGCGCCAGCAAGAAGTTTCGCAGCCAGAGTCGAAAGATTCAGAGTGCCATGGGCGAGTTGACACATGTTTCGTCCGAGACGATTCAGAATTATCGCGTGGTACGCAGCTTCGGTGGTGAGCGCTATGAGCGAGAGCGCTTCCATGAGGCGAGCGAGGACAGCACCCGCAAGCAACTGCGCATGACCCGCACCAGCGCCATCTACACCCCCAGCCTGCAGCTCGTGAACTATGCAGCGATGGCGTTTCTGATGTTTCTGGTGCTGTTCCTGCGGGGCGATGCCAGCGTCGGTGACCTGGTGGCCTACATCACCGCGGCCGGGTTGCTGCCCAAGCCGATCCGTCAGCTCTCGGAAGTCAGTTCGACCATCCAGAAAGGTCTGGCTGGTGCTGAAAGCATCTTCGAGCAACTGGATGAACAGCCGGAGCCGGATCAGGGCACGGTCGAGAAAGAGCGGGTTACCGGGGCACTTGAGGTGCGGCAACTGAGCTTCACCTATCCGGGGACCGAAAAGACCGTACTGCAAGACATCAGCTTCACCGTCGAGCCAGGTCAGATGGTCGCTCTGGTCGGCCGCTCGGGGAGTGGCAAGTCGACATTGGCCAATCTGATCCCGCGTTTTTACCAGCATGGCGAAGGGCAAATTCTTCTCGACGGTACACCGGTAGAGGAATACCGCGTGGAAAATCTGAGAAAACATATCGCCCTGGTCACTCAGCAGGTCTCGCTTTTCAATGACACCGTATTGAACAACATCGCTTACGGTGACCTTCGGCACTTGCCCCGTGAGGACGTCGAGCAGGCTGCGAGTGCGGCCTATGCCAGTGAGTTCATTGAGCTGCTTCCGCAGGGGTTCGACACCAAGGTGGGTGAGAACGGTGTCATGCTTTCCGGTGGTCAGCGGCAGCGTCTGGCCATTGCCAGGGCGCTGTTGAAAAGCGCCCCCCTATTGATTCTGGACGAAGCGACTTCTGCTCTCGACACGGAGTCGGAGCGCTATATCCAGGCTGCTTTGGACAAGGTCATGGAGGGCCGTACAACGCTGGTAATTGCCCATCGGCTGTCCACTATCGAGAAAGCCGACCTGATTCTCGTGATGGATCAGGGCCGTATTGTCGAGCGAGGCACCCATGAGTCACTGCTGGCGAACAACGGGTACTATTCGCGCCTGCACGCCATGGGACTTGATGACGAAGAAAAGGATGATGCTGAGGTTCCTGAACAGCCACCGCGTTAACCCGGTGCGCCGGTTGCAGGCGGCGGGTCGTTGGGAGGCGTTCTGAGTGATGCTTTATTAGCGCATCACTATTGCTGCAAATCCTTGCCGACATGTTGAGCCTTTTTGGCCTCCATCTTTGGGATAATGCATTCTTTGTTGTTGGCTACGTACGTAGGATAGGCGCCATGCGGCGCGTTGATCTCATCGTGTCGGGCTGAGTTCGCAGACAGATGTCGCGTGCTCCATCTGGAAACGGGAAATTAGGCCCGCCCTCAAATTTCACGTGGAATTCACAATGAGTTACTCACTATCGCCACTGTTTTTGATGAGTACGGTGATTTCTGCGTACAGCCAAGCGTCGATATGGCTTCGTATGGCCCTGTTTCAATCCGAGCAGAGCGGCGGCGCGAGTGTTCAACGGATAACTGATCATGGTTTCTCGCGCGCCTTGCCAAGTGGGAACGATGCATTGCAATTTTCATGTCCTGAGGCTTTCAGGGCGCTTCACAAGAAAAATGGCAGCGCTGCTGCGCGCAGTTGCAGAACGCTCAGCTACGGCCTGAGCATGTTCTTCTGCGCGCGTGCGCGCCCGATCATGGACGATATTCGGGTTATCAAGGAGTTCTGATGGCTGATGTTATACAAGAGGCCAGTACCCGCTTGGCCGCATTGCCGGCTGACTGCAGGCTTGCCCTGGTCCCGTCGATGGGGCTTGGCGACGGGTGCATTTATCTGGTTCTGGCTGCCAATCTCGCCAGAGCCGGTTATAACGTGACGGTACTGAGCAACCACTTCGGCGCACTCAATGAATGGTTGCCACTCTTCGAGGCGCGCTGTCTGCCCGCTCCTGACGAGACGTTCGCCGTCCTGGACGATTTCGATCTGGTTATTTCCGACCTGGGCAGCATGCTTACGCGTCACGGTGAGGCTGCGAGTGAACTTGCGCGACGCTATGTCTTCGTTGGCACGCTGCGTGTGGACCCTCGTTTCATCGAGCAACCTGCAACTGAGGCGTTGGCGCGGCTGCCCGCGGAAAAGTCGCTTTTGCTGGCGCCCTTGGCTGCGGCTGCGGGCCCGCTGCGTTGCCTGCCTGATGACCATGCCAGCATGGTCGAGCAGGCCGTAGCCTTTTGCCGCTCTCGCTTGGGGCTGGCTCACGCCTGCGACGATATCGGCATGCAGGTGCCTTCGACGCTAGCGCACCGTCGCCACGCGCAGCGCGTGATGCTTCATCCGCTCTCCTATAACGCAAAGAAGAACTGGCCCGCTGAGAAATACCTGGCGTTGGCCCGGCGATTACGTGCCGCTGGCTATCAACCGCAGTTCGTTCTGTCGCCTAAAGAAAGGCACGAATATCTGCATGTATTCGAACCTGAATTCGACGTGCCTGAATTCTCCGACGCCAAAGCCCTTGCCGGTCATCTCTATGAGTCCGGTTATGTAATTGGCAATGACTCCGGAGTGGGGCATCTGGCTTCTGCTCTTGGCATCCCCGTCCTGACGTTGTACCGCAAGCGTAGCGATGGGTTTTGCTGGCGTCCGGGGTGGGGGCGAGGTCGGGTTGTGCGCCCGGCCTTTTCGTTGAGTTTTCTGCGGAATCACTGGGCTTTTTTCATGAGTGTCAATCGCGTCGCTCGCGGCTTTCGAGCATTGAGCCAGCAGGTTAAGGTGGGGCAGAAATGAGTGGCTTTGCAGCGATCACTATCGTCATTCCTGCCTATAACTATGCCTCTACCCTGGCCAGGACAGTTCGCTCCGTCATGTCTCAGCTGGGCGAAGATGATGAGCTATTGATCATCGATGATGGGTCGACGGATAACACGCCACAGGTCGTCGAGGCTTTGGAGGCGGAGTTTCCCGGACGGTTCAGGTCACTACGCAAGAGCAATGGTGGATTGGCATCTGTGCGCAATCTCGGGATCGAGCTGGCGCGTCATGACTGGTTGGTATTTCTCGATGCGGACGACGAGATGGCACCGGATAGCCTGTCGCTGATCCGTGCGCACTTGGCCCTGAATGAGCAGTCTCGCATGGTCATCGGCGGACATTGGTCGGTTGATCAGGAAGGTCGCCGTCGCCGGCATTCTCCCGAGCGTCTTCCTGATACCCCCCTGCTGCGTGTGCGGGCCTACCTGCTGGACAAGACACTGAGCATTTCCAATGGCGCCTGCGTGATGCATCGCTCGATTTTTCAGGCGGGAAATTATCCCGAGCGCTTCCGTAATGCCGAAGATATTCCGGTCTTTGCGCAAACACTGGCGACCTATCCCGTTTCGCTTTTGCCAGAGCCGCTGGCGATGATTCACAAGCACAGCGACAGTCTTCGCCACGACTTCGTGTCGAGCCTCGCGGGAGGCGTTGGGCTGGTCGATGAGGTTTTTGATCGACTGCCGGCGGCGCTGCAGGAGCTACGCGCGCCTTTTTATCAGCAGCGTTGCCTTTCCCTATTTCGTAGTGCCTACCTGGCCGGAGATTTCAGGGCAGCGAAGCAGTTCTACTGCCAGGCCGTGAGCAGTGATTGGAAGGTGCTATTCAAGCTCTCCTACTCCCGAAAGGCGCTTCGCCTCTGGATGGGGCGACCTTATGGCTAAGGTTCTGAAAGTCCTGCAACTGCAGACTCGCTATAACGCTGCGGATACCAACTCCGATCTGGGGGAGCAGATTCTGCAAGGCTTGCCAGCCGAACGTTTCGATGTGGTCAACGCTTATCTCGAGGGACGGCCGGCGGAAGATGCTCAACATTCCGGCCGACGCCAGGTGTTCTTCGAATTCACTGAAAAGGACATGAGCGGGCTGCGTCTCAAGGTACGCAGGCGCTTGCTGGCGTTCTGTCAGGAGGAGGGCTTCGATGTGGTGCTGTTGCATCGCTTCAAGACCGTCAACCTGTTCATGCACCTCAACAAGACATTGCGCATCCCGCGATGCATCGGGGTGTCACACGGTTTTGGTGAATACGATCGCTTCTATCGGCGCTGGCAGGCCAGGCGATCGATCGACGAGTGCTGGCGCTTCGTTGGCGTGTCGCCGGCTGTAGCCGATTATCTGATCGCGTTGCGCTGTGGTTTTACCAGCGCCAATACGGTGGCGATAACCAACGCCCTGGATATCGACCTGGCTGAATCTCTTCAGCTGTCGCGCGACCAGGCACGGCAAGCTTTGGAGCTACCATCCGAAGCCCTGATCATCGGTGCGATAGGTCGGTTGGTGCCCATCAAGGGACACGTGTATCTCATTCGGGCATTTTCCGCCCTGAGTGACGAGTACCCGAACGTGAACCTGGCAATCATCGGTGGTGGCCGCGAAGCTGACAACCTGGCGGCGTTGATTGCCGAGCTTGGGTTGCAAAAGCGCGTGCATCTCTGTGGTACTCGGCCAGATGCCATGCGTTATGTGAAGGCATTCGACGTTTTCGTCATGCCCTCGCTGCAGGAGGGGCTTGGTCTTGCGTTGCTGGAAGGCATGTGCGGTCGATTGCCGGTACTCGGCTCTGACATTCCTGCGATGCGGCCCTTGCTGAGCGGGGCGGGTGGGCGTTCGTTTGCGCCTGGCGATGTCTCTTCCCTGACCGAGCAACTGCGTGCCTGTCTTGCTGACAGCGAGGCTGCGCGTGCCGAGGATGGGGAGCGTGCTTATCAGTACCTGCGGCGTGAGCACGACATCGAAGATTTTCGTAACAAGTACCGTGCGCTCCTCGAGGGTGATCGGCCGGTCGAAGGAGCGTTTACATGACAGAGATTCAGGCCGCGCTGCCGCTGGTTTCAGTACTGATTTCCTCCTACAACCATGCTGACTTCATCGAGGCGAGCATCCGCAGCGTCTATGCGCAGGATTATCCCAATATAGAGTTGCTGGTGGTCGACGATGGCTCGCGCGACGACAGTGTGACGGTGATCAGGCGGCTGCAGGAAGAACTCGGGTTCGATTTCGTGGCCCAGGCGAACAAGGGGCTCTGTAGCACGCTCAATGAGATGATCGCTCGCAGCGCAGGTCGCTATATCGCTCCGCTGGGCTCGGATGACGTCATGCTCCCCGAGCGTCTGTCATTGCAGATCGCATTCATGGAGCAGCATCCAGAAACCGGCATCTGTGCCGGTGGTATCGTTCTGATCGACGGTGACGGAAAGCCGCTGCCTGACAAGAAGCAGCGTCATCGCCCCGCTCGGCGGCTCGATTTCGATGATCTGTTCATGGATCGAAAGCCTGGGCCACCTGCGCCAACCTTGCTATTTCGTCGCGACGCGCTCGAGACGGTTGGTGGTTTCGATCCATCCATTCGCATCGAGGATTACTACGTAGAGCTTCGTATCGCTCACGCCGGGTACTTCATCGACATATTGGCAGAGCCGCTCGCTCTCTATCGCGTGCATGGCAGCAATACTTACAAGAACCGCCGATTGATGATCGAGACCGAGCTCGCAATCTACAAGCGTTTCGAGGAGCATCCGGGCTATGAAGCGACTCGGTTGCGTTATCTGAACGCGATGTTTGCCAAGGTCGCGAATGAAGATAGGGCGTTGGCAGGTGAGTTGTTGGCTCAGATTCCTTGGCGCTCGCGCAATCTCAAGACGCTCAAGGGGCTCTGGCGCTACTGTTTCACACGAACTGCCTGACACCTGCACTTGGCGGCAAGTGCGGCATGTCCGTCATCCTTCACTGCGTCGCCGACAGCCATTTTTTCAGGTCGCGAGAAAAGCGCTCGGCGCTGCGAGTGCTGACGCTCTTTGCGTAGCCTGCTACCCAGTCTTCGCGGTGTTGCTCGGTTAGCCAGCCGATATCTTCCGGGTATCTCAGGATGTGCTGCAAATTGCGGCGGCGCTTCCAGGGGGCCAATGCATTGCGCTCGAGTTTCATGTCCGACAGGTCGATCAGGCCGAAGCTCCCGTCTGGCAGCAGCAGCACATTTCCCAGGTGCAGTGAGCGAAAGTACACGCCGCACTGATGCAGTTCACCGAGAAAGCTTCCGAAGCGCATCACGTCTCGAGAGCGTGTCGCAGCATCTGATTTGCGCAGGTGATTGCGCAGCGTGTCGCCAGGCAATGGCTGATAGCGCACCGCGCTGAGGCGGCGTTCACTGATCATCAGCACCTCGAGAACCTTAGGGGCGGAGATGCCCAGGTTCAGCAGGCCGTTTGCATTGTCTGCGAACCGTTGCGCAGGCAGATCCCACAGATCGGAAGACAGCAGCCGCTTGCGCCGGTACAGTTTGAGGAAGTCGCCCTCCTTGAGTTCGGCGACCTTTATGCCCAGGCCATCCTCTTCAATGGTTCTGGCGTCCTTGAGCAGTCCGTCCAGCTGTGCGGGTTCGATACGCTTCATGCTTGCGACTGCCTATGCCGAATGGAAAGAGCGCATAGCAGCGCCAGTGGTATCCAGATCAGGAACCAGCTCTCGTTGGGACGTGAAAGATAATTGCCACCCTCGGTCAGTCCGGCACACAGTCCGTAGATCAATAGCGCCGATGCGAGCTGGAAGTGCGGCTCTGCACGCAGGCGCAGGCAACGCGAAAGCGCGAATGCATACATGGCAGTCCACAAGCCAAGACCGATAAGCCCCAGTTCGAGGAGTACCGCGAGCTCGACATTGTGCGGGTCATGCAGCAGGTAGCCAACCCCGGCAATGTCGAAAACGAATTTGCTCTCATAGCCCGAGCCAAGCCAGAGGTGCTGGCCCGCCTGACGTACCGCGTCGGCCCAGAGCTCGGGTCGATATGACATACCGCGCTGGAGAAGTATTTCCGGAAATGCCAGGTATGCGGCACTCGCCCCGATCAGCAGGGCGCCTACCAGAAGGATCGCGCGTTTTCCGCTCATCAGCAGCATCCAGACGCTGGTCAAAGCCAGGCCCATCAATGGGGTCCGCGAACCTGTGGCGAGCAGCGCGGCCAGGAGGGGAAGAGCCATGAGAATTGGCAGCCAGTCATGGCGCTCACTGCGTGATAACCAGGCGGCCACCCAGTAGGTGCATAGAAACCCCAGCACATGGGAGGTCAGCAATGGATTGCGCAGAGCCCCGCTACCGATCAGCCGCTCACCTGGGGTTGCGTGCTGCAGGAACCACACGATATTGACGAGAGCCGCCAGTGCGCCCAAGCCGGCGCCGATGCGCAATGTTTTCAAAAGCAGGACTTCGCTCTTGAGAGCGATCAGCGCGCAACCTGCGAATAACATGAACACGTAGAGAGGCCGCTTGGCCAAACTGCCGAGGTCGTCTTCGGCACGGGTCCAGCCCATGCTGATCAGCAACCATGCAGTCAGCGCCAGGAAACTCAGCAGGACTGGCTCGCTCAGAATCGGTTTGATCTGCCTGGGTGCAAGTACGAGTCCTAGCAAAGCTGGGGCTGCGAACATGACGTAGTAGATTTTTTTGTAATGGCTGCCGTCACTGACCCAGAACAGACCAGTGAGTAAAACTAGATAGCCGAAGACGAGCCAGCGTCCAGCAATGAAATCGTGTATCCGGATGCATATGAGATGCGGCTGCGAGTTCGATACCTGCACTAGGGGTTCCAGCATGTCTACAAAAAGGGCGTTATCTTAATCCATCACCGCACAACTACCAGCGAATGCTGTGCTAGTCTTTCGCGCTTTTTTGACGGTACGCACATGCAGGTGAGTCTCTGGAGAGCCAAACAGCCCTTCTGCTCGGACATCAGCCTGCTGGCCAATGTTTCGGTCTGGCCAGTGCGTGAACCGTATGTTGCGCTATTCAATACCACTACGTCGGAGCAGGATGCCTGATGTTCAATCCCTTTCAGCGCTGGCGCGAACGCGGCTGGCGTTCGATCAGTGCCGAATGCTACAGCGAGATCTGGTCCCGTCTGGGGGGGAGTGTCGCGACCCATCCTGAGGTGGTCTCGCGGCTTTCTGCCATGGCTGGCATTCCCGTACGGTATCTGGGCTGGCCTCTGGAGGGGCAACTGCAGGCCGCTGTTCCCGTGTGGGGTGGGCGCTTGGCTTTATCTCGCGATGTGCTCAAGCGCCGCGGTCAGCGTGACCTGTTCGATCTCGGCAATGCCGAAGTGATTCTGCCGATTGCCAAAGGGGCGATGGCGCCTGTGCGGCAACGCATGCGCTACGTTTCGGCTCTCCATCAGGGCAGCATCTCGACGCTCTGCAAGCAGCCCGAAGAGCTGGCTATCGCCCGGGAGCCGGAGGAATACAGCAAGAAGTTTCGTTACAACCAGCGCCGTGAATTGCGGATGCTGGAAGAGGCCGGCGGGCAGGTTTTGCCGGTTTCGCAGCTGTCTGCAGGCGAACTGGCAGCTATCTATACCGAGTTGTTCGAGAGCCGCTGGGGCTTCGCGGTGCCAGGTAAAGTGCACCTCGCCGAGGTCTTCGAAGCGTTGCGGGACCTCCTGTGGGGAAGCTATCTGCAACTTGACGGCAAGCCTGTCGCCGTTCAGGTCTTGTACAGAGTCGAGTCGCCAGAATGGATCAGCATCGAATACATCAATGGTGGGGTTGACCCCGCTTCCCGTGATTTCAGTCCGGGCAGCGTGCTCAGCTTCATCAACACGCAGTCTGCGTGGGAAGAGGCTCGCTTGAAGGGAAAGGCTTTACGTTACTCGTTCGGCCGCGCCGATGTTGAATACAAGGATCGTTGGTGCAATCGCCAACCTGTTTTTCGAGTGTAAGTGTATGGAAGCACGCAAGCAGCAGTTGTTACGTCGGCATCGGCGTAACAAGCGCATTCTCATGGTCGTTGCCTTACCGGTTCTGGTAGCCCTCGACTGGTTCGGCTCATGGGGGACGGCGCCGGTCGTTCTCGTTCTGGCATGGATTGCCCACGAAGCCTGGTTTTCCGACCATCTGTTCTATTCGCCCAAAGACGACTATCGCTACGATTTTCCGGCAGACAGCCTGAGCCTGTCGGTACGCATCGGGCGCGATGGTCGTGTTGCGCCCGCTACTGCCGCATTGCCTGACAGTGCCGAAACACTGGTGCTGGCCGTTCACGTTCGCAGCAGTTGGCTGGGACGCTGGCTGGACCCGAATGTGCTGATCGGGGAAGGCGCGCACCTCGATCGACAGGACTTCGAAAGGGGCGTCAACGGGGTACGCTTCGTCAACCTGTCCGGTTGCCTTGCGGCGCTTCGTGATGGGCGACTGAGGGTGCGCGGGCGCTTCTGCAGGCTGTCCAGCGAGGCGACTCTGCATTGCTTCAGCAATCCCGACTATGCCGGTCGTCGGGTGATGGTCATCGCTCCGCATGCCGATGACGCCGAACTGGCCGCATTCGGGCTTTACAGCCGTTGTATCGAAGCCTCCATCGTGACACTGACTCAGGGCGAGATCGAGGCGAAGTTCTATCGGCGTCTGGGCCTGAGTGACACGGCGGCTGCGCGGCTAAAAGGTCGCCTGCGCAGTTGGAGCAGCCATACCGTGCCGCTGTGGGGAGGCGTGCCGCCGAGTCACTGCGTGCAGTTGGGCTACTACTGCATGCAGCTGACGAAAATGGAGGGCGAACCCAGCATGCCCTTCGTGTCATTGGAGTCGGGCGATTCGGATATCCGTAGCGTGCGACGTTTCAATCCGTTCAGGTTGCCTGGGGATACCGATGGGTTGCCTACCTGGAACAATCTGGTGGCCGATATGGCGGCGCTGCTGCAGCATTTTCGGCCCGAGGTCGTGGTCTTGCCTCACCCGCAGCTGGATCCGCATCCCGACCATGTCCAGTCCAGCAGGGCGCTGCACCAGGCAATAGAGCTCGGTGGCTGGCGCCCGGATGTACAGCTGCTTTACGCCAACCATCTCGCCGACAATGATCGCTGGCCCATGGGCCCTGCGGGCAATGGCGTAGCATTGCCGCCCTGTATCGAGCCGTTGCCTGCCGACAAGCTGTGGAGCCCGCTACTCGATGATCAGGAGCTGGTCGACAAGAGCCAGGCGCTGGCGATGCAGCACGATCTGCAAACGCCGCTACCCTTCAAGAAGCGTTTGCGTCGCTTCATTCAATGGTGTCTGGCGGCGCGGCGCTGGCCTCAGGCGGGCGAAGACGAATTCTTCCGCAAGGCGGTACGTCGGCACGAGCTTTTCTGGGTGCGACCGCTGGATCGCTGAACGTCGCTGCCAAGGCCTGACGGCGGAGTGGCCATGGCCAATGTGCTATTCTCCGCGACGATTTTGCATATCCGGAGTTTCCGCATGAAGTTATCCATGCCCCGTTTCGATCAGGCCCCCGTTCTCGTGGTGGGCGATGTCATGCTTGATCGTTATTGGCACGGCGCTACCTCGCGTATTTCGCCAGAGGCTCCGGTGCCCGTGGTCAAGGTCGAGCAGATCGAGGACCGACCAGGCGGCGCGGCCAACGTTGCGCTGAATATCGCCGCGCTCGGTGCGCCTGCTGTGCTGGTGGGTGTCACCGGTGAGGACGAGGCGGCGGAAAGCCTGCGTCAGAGCCTGGAAGCCATTGGTGTGAAAACCTACTTCCAGCGCATCGAGAGTCAGCCGACCATCGTCAAACTGCGGGTCATGAGTCGTCATCAGCAGTTGCTGCGCATGGACTTCGAAGAGCCCTTCCATACCGACGCCGATGCGCTGGCGCGGCAGGTCGAGCAGTTGCTGGATGAGGTCAAGGTGCTGGTGCTGTCCGATTATGGCAAGGGCGCCCTGCAGAACCATCAGGTGCTGATTCAGGCCGCACGGGCGCGAGGCATTCCTGTGCTGGCCGACCCGAAAGGCAAGGACTTCTCCATCTATCGCGGCGCCAGCCTGATCACCCCGAACCTCAGCGAGTTCGAGCTCATCGTCGGGCGTTGCGAAGACGAAGCCGAGCTGGTCAGCCGTGGTGCTCGCCTGATGCGTGAGCTTGATCTGGGTGCTTTGCTGGTGACCCGCGGCGAGCATGGCATGACCCTGCTGCGCCCGGACCATGCGCCATTGCACCTGCCCGCCCGCGCGCGGGAAGTGTTCGATGTGACGGGGGCCGGGGATACGGTAATTTCGACACTGGCAGCCTCCATCGCGGCAGGTGAAGAGCTGCCTCAAGCCGTTGCACTGGCCAACCTGGCTGCGGGTATCGTCGTCGGCAAGCTGGGTACGGCGGCGATCAGTACTCCCGAGCTACGTCGTGCGGTACAGCGTGAGGAGGGCTCCGAGCGTGGTGTGCTGAGCCTGGAGCAACTGCTGCTGGCCACTGAAGATGCTCGCGCTCATGGCGAGAAGATCGTATTCACCAATGGCTGTTTCGACATCCTGCATGCCGGTCATGTGACCTACCTTGAGCAGGCGCGTGCCCAGGGTGATCGTCTGGTCGTCGCGATCAACGACGATGCTTCGGTCAGTCGCCTGAAGGGGCCCGGCCGTCCGATCAATGCCGTGGATCGGCGCATGGCGGTGCTGGCCGGCCTAGGTGCCGTGGACTGGGTGGTGAGTTTCAGCGAGGACACGCCCGAGCGCCTGCTCAAGCAGGTTCAGCCGGATGTGCTGGTCAAGGGTGGCGACTACGGCATCGATCAGGTGGTTGGCGCCGATATCGTGCTGGCCTGCGGCGGCGAAGTGCGCGTCCTGGGGCTGGTCGAGAACAGCTCGACCACCGCCATCGTCGAGAAGATACGCAGCCGTTGAGCATCAACCCCGCCATTCGGCGGGGTTTTGCTATGCGCTCTGTAATCCTCGATAGTAGGATCCGGGCGGGGCGAGGTGCACATGCCCGCATGTCAGACCGCTGCAGCGGTATCCAGGCGAACTCTCGGTACCTGTGCCGTGCCGGCGCGGTTGGTGCCAGGGCCAGATTTGTGGGCCTTCGGCTTGACGTTCTGCAGCGCCAGCCAGTCCTTCCAGCGAATGCGTTCATCGCGCACCAGCCAGCCATCCTGGGCAGCAAAGCTCTCGGCCAGCCACAGGCCACGGGTGTTGGCAGGCACCAGTTGGCCCTGGCGCAGGGTCATCAGCTCTGCCGTCGGCCGGCCCTGTTCAAGGGGAATCAGATAGAGGTCCGGGCGGCTGTGATCCAGCCGCGCGATCAGCTTGCCGTTCTCCAGATGCTCGTCAACGTGCAGCAGGCTGGGCTGTTTGGCTTCCTTGGGCAGGTCCAGGCGCATGTCGTAGACCAGCTGCAACGAAGCCGTTGGCACGTGCACGTAAGCGCGGGGGCGTTCCAGCAAGGTCAGGTTACCGCACTGCACGGGGCGCGCTGCGCCGGACAGTGGGCTTAGCTGGAAGTGCACGCCATCGCGGTACCTGAGCGTCCCCTCGTAGGGTGCTGGTAGCCAGGTATCGCCGAAGCGTCCGTGCAGCCAGCCTTCGCTGGTTTCCAGCAGGCACTCTTCGGCCACTTCCTGAATTGCGGTCAGCAGCGGCAGGTTGAGTTCATGAGCCGGCACATAGCCTGAGATCAGCTTGAGCACGACGTCGCCACGATCGAGGCGTCGCTGACGCACCAGCAGCCAGTATTCGCGGCCTTGCCAATTCAGGGTCAGGCGCACCGAGACGCCCAGGTTGGCCAGCTCGACGGCGAAGCGCTGACTGTCGTTGAGCTCGACCGGCTTGCGGCGTTCCAGCACTTCGCTGAAGTTCAGCGGGCGGCCAAGGCTCTGATAGACGATACCGTCGGTCGAGGCTTCGACGAACAGCGGCATGGTCTTGAACGTGGCAGGGTCTTTCCGGGAAATGATACGCGGCATGTCGGCTCCTTCTTGCGTCGGGGTCGGCCGCATAAGCGGCGTCAATGGCGTGCCAAACACGCCAGTTCATCACTCTCCTGATTCTTTGTTACCGGTGTTGGTGCCCGCGATCACTTCAGCGGCCATGGCGACGTTGTGAGCCAGGTGCAGCGGGTTGATCGTGCCGACGATGGCACTGCCGACCCCAGGGTGAGCAAAGATCAGCTCGAAGCTTGCCCGCACCGGATCGACACCGCTTTCCAGGCAGACATGCCCGCTGGCCAGGGCTTTCTTGATCAGGATGCCTTTGGCGTGACTGGCAGCATAGTCCAATACCGGGCGCTCATGCTGCTCGCCCAGGTTGTAGGTCACCATCGCGCAGTCACCCCGCTCGAGGGCCAGCAGACCGCCTTCTGCCGTCTTGCCAGAGAAGCCGAAGCCTCGGATCAGCCCGGCCTGCTTGAGTTCGGCAAGGGTGTCGTAGACGGCTTCGTCGCGCAGGATCGACAGATCATCACCGTTGGAATGCACCAGGACCAGGTCGATGTAGTCCGTTTCCAGACGTTTCAGGCTGCGCTCCACCGAGCGGCGGGTATGGGCGCTGGAAAAGTCGAAATGCGACTGACCGTTGTCGAACTCCTCACCGACCTTGCTGACGATCACCCAGTCCTGGCGTTGGCCGCGCAGCAGTGGGCCGAGGCGTTGTTCGCTGATGCCGTAGGCTGGTGCGGTGTCGAGCAGGTTGATGCCCAGCTGGCGGGCGAGATTCAGCAGTTGGCGAGCCTGATGATCGTCAGGAATGGTGAAGCCGTTGGGGTATTTGACGCCTTGGTCGCGGCCCAGCTTGACCGTGCCCAGGCCCAGAGGGGAAACGCTCAGGCCGGTCGATCCTAGCGGGCGGTGCAGACCTTGCAGATCACGTATCAAAACGAGGTCTCCCAGGCGGTGCGGCCGATGACCGGGCGCGGCAGCTCGGGCAACGGCGGATGAACGGCGGGGCGGATGCCATCCCGTTCCAGGTGGCTCAGCACACGATCAGCGAAGTCCGGCGCCAGGGCCAGTTTGGTCGGCCAGCCGACCAGCAGTGCACCCTGGTCACTGAGAAAGGCGTTGTCGGGGCGAACCAGGCCGCTTTGCGCGGGTTCGGCGCGCTCCACCCGCAGCGTCGCCCAGCGGGCTGTGGACAAGTCCACCCAGGGCAACAATTGAGAGAGCTCCTTGCGCGCCGCCTCGATCTGCGCCGCTTCGTCGCGCGCCACGCCATCGGCTTCGGCAAGGTCGCCGCCGAGGTACCAGACCCATTCGCCATCGGCCCCTGGATGGCTGGTAACGGTGATCCGCGGCTTGGGGCCGCCGCCCAGGCAGTGGGCGTACAGCGGCTTCAGCGTCGGCCCCTTGACCATCACCATGTGCAACGGGCGCAACTGCTGACTGGGCTGTGCGACGTTCAGGCTGGCCAGCAGCCCGGCATTGCCGCGACCTGCGCTGAGCACGATACGCTGCGCACGGATCTCCCGGCCATCGACGCGCAGGCCAACGAGTTGCCCGCCTTCGTGCAGGGGCTCGATAGCGTCGGCGGCGAGCAGGCTGTCACCGGCGAGATCGGCCAGGCGCGCAATCAGGCTGGGTACGTCCACCACCAGCTCGGCCAGGCGATAGACCTTGCCCTTGAATTTCGGGTTCTGCAGCGCGGGCGGCAACTGCTCGCCCTTGACCTGATCGACTCGGCCGCGCACCGCCTTGCTGGCGAAGAAGCTGGTGAGGTTGCCGGCCAGGGTGCCAGGCGACCACAGATAATGAGCGTCGGAGAGCAGGCGTACGCCAGACAGATCCAGCTCGCCGCTGCCGTCCAGCGCCTCGCGCCAGCGTCGCGGCATGTCTGCGATGGCTTCCGAGGCGCCGCTCAGGGCGCCGTGCAGGGCATATTTGGCGCCGCCGTGGATGATCCCCTGGGACTTGACGCTCTGACCGCCGCCCAGGCTTTCCCGCTCCAGCAGCAGCGTGGCATAGCCGTTGGCACGCAGGCGCGCATTCAGCCATAAGCCGGCGATGCCGCCGCCGACGATCAGGACGTCTGTGCTCAGAGTTTGGGACATGCGGGCGCCTCTAGGGAAAACAGGTGCGCAGTATAACCCTCGTGAGAGCGGCAAGCTTCAAGCGCCTGCCTCAATGCCCAGTGACACGGGAGAACAACTGGATCACCACCACGCCACTGACGATCAGGCCCATGCCCAGGACCGCGGGCAGGTCCGGTTTCTGGTCATAGACGAACATCGCCGCGATGCTGACCAGGACGATGCCCAGGCCGGCCCAGATGGCGTAGGCGATGCCCACCGGAATGGTGCGTACGACCAGGATCAGCATCCAGAACGCGATGCTGTAGCCGGCGATCACCAGCAGCAGCGGCAACGGTTTGTTGAAGCCATCGACGGCCTTCATGGACGTGGTTGCAACCACCTCGGCAGCGATGGCCAGAGCGAGATAGAGATAACCATTCATCGGCAGCACTCCTATTAACAGGGGACCGATTTTACGGGTTCATTCTGTTAGGTAAACTCATTACCTATCTTGATTGGAGATAGGTTGTGCGCTGGACTCTCGAGCAGCTCGAAGTATTCGTAGCCGTTGCCGACGGCAACTCCTTTTCTGCCGTGGCGCGGCGTTTCGGCCGGGTGCAATCTGCGGTCAGTACCGCCGTGGCTGCGCTGGAGGATGATCTGGGGGTGCGCTTGTTCGAGCGCAGCAGCGGGCGTCAGCCGCGCCTGACCGAAGCCGGCCAGGCGTTACTCGAAGAGGCCCGCGAGTTGCTGCGTCAGTCCGAACGGCTGGAGGGGCGGGCTTTGGGGTTGTCGCAAGGCGAGGAGGTGTGTTTGCGCCTGGCTCAGGATGAGGCGCTGCCGATGCCGCCGATACTCGACAGCCTGGAGGCCTTGGCCCAGGCGTTCCCGCGGGTCGAGGTGCAGATGACCAGCGGCGGCCAGGGCGTGGTGGCGCGCCAGTTGCTCGAGCGGCGTGCCGACCTGGGCCTGCTGTTTCACCATGAAGGCATGCCCGCCGAGCTGGAGCGTCGCCGCTTGGGCATGGTGGATATGGTCATGGTCTGCGGGGCCGCTCATCCGCTTGCCCAGGGGCGCTCCGTCGACCGTCGTGAGTTGGCCCAGCACCGGCAGTTGCTGATTACCCTGCAGGACAGCCACTACCCGGGTAACGAACGAATCAGCCCGACGGCCTGGCGCACCGACAGCTTTTATGTGATGGCTGAGTTGCTGATGCGTAATCTGGGCTGGGCGTGCCTGCCTAGGCACGTGGCGCAGTACCCAACTTATCAAGGGCATTTGATCGAGCTGAGCAGCGACTGGATCGCGCCGCCACTGCCGGTGGAACTGGTGTTTCGCCGTGATGAAACCTTGGGCCCGGCCGCGCAGTGGCTGGTACGCTATCTCGGTGATCGGCTGCGCATACTGGAGCCTTGATGCGTACGCTTGTGGCCGGCGCTCTGTGCCTGCTTGTGCTGCAACGTCGGCATCCCTAAGCTTCGCCGCCATGAACCGATATCTCTATAGCCTGCTGTTTCACCTCTGCCTGCCGTTGATCGGTCTACGTCTGATCTGGCGAGCCTGGCGCGCGCCTGCTTATACCAAGCGTGTCGGCGAGCGCTTTGCTTTAGGTCTGCCGCCATTGCGTCCAGGCGGTATCTGGGTCCACGCGGTATCGGTCGGTGAAAGCATCGCGGCAGCGCCGCTGGTGCGCGAGCTGCTGGCGCGCTATCCGGATCTGCCGATCACCCTGACCTGCATGACACCGACCGGCTCCGAACGCATTCGCGCGCTGTTTCCCGACGCGCAGTTCGCCGGTCGCGTCCAGCACTGCTATCTGCCCTATGACCTGCCCTGGGCTGCGTCGCGCTTTCTCGAGCGAGTACGTCCGCGCCTGGCGGTGATCATGGAAACCGAGCTGTGGCCCAACTACATCCACCAATGTGCCCGTAGAGGTATTCCGGTGGCCCTGGCCAATGGTCGACTGTCCGAGCGCTCGGCCAGAGGCTACGGGCGCTTTGCCAAGCTCACTGCGCCGATGCTCGCTGAGCTGAACCTGCTCGCGGTGCAGAGCCAGGTCGAGGCGCAGCGCTTCGTCGCCCTCGGAGCACGGCCTGAAACGGTCGAGGTGACCGGCTCGATCAAGTTCGACCAGCAGGTGGATACCGACGTGTTGGCGCGCGCCACGGCGCTGCGTGAGCGGTGGCAGGCGCAGCGACGACCGGTATGGATCGCCGCCAGTACCCGTGAGGGGGAAGATGCGCTGGTCATCCAGGCACACCAGCAACTGCTCGCCACGCAGCCGGATGCGTTATTGATCCTGGTGCCGCGTCATCTCGAGCGTTTCGACAGCGCCGCTGCGCAGTTGCGTGAGGTCGGCCTCACCTTCGTGCGTCGCTCCTCGGGCGAGGCTGTTGACCCTGGTGTGCAGGTACTGCTCGGCGACAGCATGGGCGAACTGATGTTTCTGTATGGCTTGGCCGATGTCGCTTTCGTGGGTGGCAGCCTGGTCGAGACGGGCGGGCACAATCCGCTGGAGCCAGCGGCGCTGGGGCTTCCGGTAATCATGGGGCCACATCGCTTCAACTTCCAGGAGATCACCGCGCAGTTGCTCGAGCGTGGCGCGCTCTGCGAGGTGGCGGATGCCAAGGCGCTCGGCACTCAGGTCGCGGTGCTGTTGCACGAGCCACCACGTGCGGCGGCCATGCGCGAGGCCGGGCTGGCAGTGCTCAAGTCCAACCAGGGCGCGCTGCAGCGTTTGCTGGATGGGTTGGGAAGGCTGATCGTCTAGAGTCTGCCCGTCTGCCCTGAGTTTCGCTGCAACGCTGCGGGCGTGGGCCAATCTCTATTCATTGTGGGCCTGATCCGGTATCCCTGCAGATTGTCCATTCCCCCTGCGCTTACTCGTCGCCTTGCAGGCGTGCTTCGGCGGCCTTGGCCAGATCCGTGGGCAGGAAGTCGCGGTCCGGGTTGTAGTCCGGCTTCAGGTAACGACCCAGAGCGTCCAGATCTGCCGGGCTGAGGGTGCCGGCAGCCTGTTTCAGGCGCAGATTGTTGAGGATGTAGTCGTAGCGCGCGTCGTTGTAGTTGCGCACTGCGCTGTACAACTGGCGCTGGGCGTCCAGTACGTCGACGATGTTGCGCGTGCCTACCTGATAACCGATTTCCGTGGCTTGCAGCGCGCTCTGGTTGGAGATGATCGACTGGCGGCGAGCCTGTACGGTTTCCACGTCGGTGTTCACCGCGCGATAGAGGTTGCGGGTGTTCTGTACCACCTCACGGCGCAGCCCTTCACGTTGTTGCTCGGACTGACTGAGGCGCTGGTAGGCCTCGCGGGCCTGGGAGCTGGTGAGGCCGCCGCTGTACAACGGAATGTTCAGTTCCAGGCCAATGCTGCGTTGCGACACGTCGCTGCCATAGTTCTGCCCGGTGTAGTTGGGGTTGCTCAGGCCCAGTGCGTCGTTGTCTCCGCGCTCATAGCGGGCCACGGCATCCAGGGTCGGCGCGTGCCCGGCCTTGCGCTGACGCAGGGTTTCCTCGGCCGCATCGACGGCAAAGTTGCTGGCCTGCAGGTTGAGATTCTGCGCGGCCGCGGTGTTGACCCAGGCGGTGGCGTCGTTGGGCACGGGGGTAAGAATCGGCAGGCTGTGCTGGATGCCTTCGATGCTCCGGTATTCGCGGTTGGTCAGGGTGATCAGGGCCTGGAAGGCGTCGTCGACCTGACGCTGGGCAATGATGCGATTGGCCCTTGCCGTATCGAAACCGGCCTGGGCCTGAAGCACGTCGGTCTTGTCCGAGAGGCCAACGTCGAAGCGCTCGTTGGCCTGGTCGAGCTGGCGATTGAAGGCCGCTTCTTCGGCTTTGGTGGAGGCCAGGTTGTCCTGGGCGCGCAACACCGAGAAATAGGCCTCGGCGCTCTGCAGGATCAGGTTCTGCTCATTGGCGGAAAGCTCCAGGGCGGCCTGCTCGCTGACCGCTTCGGCCGCCTGCAGCTGGAACCAGCGGTCGGCGCGAAACAGTGGCTGGCTGAGGTTGGCCTGGTACAGCGTACCGCTGCGTGACTGGGTGGCGGAGGGCTGTTGCAGGGCGGTGCGAGTGTCCGTCGTCCGGGCGCCGGCACTGAGGTTCGGCAGCAGGCCTGCGCGGGCCTGCGGTACGCCTTCGCGGCGGGCCTGGTAGTCGGCTCGGGCGGCGGCCAGATCGGCATTGTTGGCGGCGGCCTCCTGATACACCGACATCAGGTCGGTGCGTACCGACAGCGGGGCCGGATCTGCCCAGGCCGTGGCGGTTGAGGCAGCGGTCACGGCGACGGCCAGGGAGAGTCTGCGCAGCATGTCAGCGAATCCTAGAGGGGGCAGTAGTCGGCGAGACTAAGCCCGGCCATCGGGGTGGTCAAGGCGCGCGGTGATGGGCAGGCAGGCGCCACTATCCGACCTGCGGGTCCTGCCGGCGTTGCGGCGGCGGGCAGCTGTCAGTAGACTGGCCGAGTTCTTGTCGGGGTGCCTCGAATCGGAGGCTGAGATCGGATAGTTCCGGATCCCGTTGAACCTGATCAGGTTAAGGCCTGCGTAGGGAACAAGAGGTATCCACCTCTACAGATCGTTTGAAAACGTGTGCGATGGCACGCGGATAGTTTTCAGCGACCTGCATGGTGGAAACCCCCGCACCGCGTTCGCGGTGCGCCCGCGCCCTGGCTGTTCGATCATGCCGGCGCTCTCACGAATCCTGCATGTTCAAACAGCCACGGCGTGGTGTTGCTTCATCACGTCCATCAGGTTCGCTCCGACATCAAGCCGAGGAGCCAACCGATGAGCGTCAAACAACAACAGAACCTCAGTGAGTCCGCCCAGGTCGACGAGCAGTCGATCCAGCCCTTTCCCCGTTCGCAGAAAATCTACGTCCAGGGCTCGCGCCCGGACATTCGCGTGCCGATGCGCGAAATCAGCCTGGACGTGACACCGACAGACTTCGGTGGCGAGATCAATGCCCCGGTCACCGTCTACGACACCTCCGGCCCCTACACCGACCCGAGCGTGACCATTGACGTGCGCAAGGGCCTTGCCGACGTGCGCAGCGCCTGGATCGAGGATCGTGGCGATACCGAACGCCTCGATGGCCTGTCCTCGGAGTTCGGCCAGCGCCGTCTGGCCGATGCCGAGCTGACCAAGATGCGTTTCGCTCATGTGCGCAACCCGCGCCGCGCCAAGCCCGGCAAGAATGTCAGCCAGATGCATTACGCGCGACAGGGCATCATCACGCCGGAGATGGAATACATCGCCATCCGCGAGAACATGAAGCTCGCCGAGCACCGCGCGGCCGGGCTGCTCAAGGAGCAGCATGCCGGCAACAGTTTCGGCGCCAGCATTCCCAAGGAAATCACCGCCGAGTTCGTTCGTGACGAAGTGGCCCGTGGCCGCGCCATCATTCCCGCGAACATCAACCACACCGAACTGGAGCCAATGATCATCGGCCGCAACTTCCTGGTGAAGATCAACGGCAATATCGGCAATTCGGCGCTGGGTTCGAGCATCGAGGAAGAGGTCGCCAAGCTGACCTGGGGCATTCGCTGGGGTTCGGATACGGTGATGGACCTGTCCACCGGCAAGCACATCCACGAAACCCGCGAATGGATCATCCGCAACTCGCCGGTGCCGATCGGTACCGTGCCGATCTACCAGGCGCTGGAGAAGGTGGGCGGCGTGGCCGAAGACCTGACCTGGGAGCTGTTCCGCGACACCCTGATCGAACAGGCCGAGCAGGGTGTCGACTACTTCACCATTCACGCCGGCGTGCTGCTGCGCTACGTGCCGCTGACCGCCAAGCGGGTTACCGGCATCGTCAGTCGCGGCGGTTCGATCATGGCCAAGTGGTGCCTGGCGCACCACAAGGAAAACTTCCTCTACACCCACTTCGAAGACATCTGCGAAATCATGAAGGCCTACGACGTCAGCTTCTCGCTGGGTGACGGCCTGCGCCCGGGCTCCATCGCCGATGCCAATGACGCCGCGCAATTCGGTGAGCTGGAGACCCTTGGCGAGCTGACCAAAATTGCCTGGAAGCACGATGTGCAGTGCATGATCGAAGGCCCGGGCCACGTGCCGATGCAACTGATCAAGGAGAACATGGACAAGCAGCTGGAGTGCTGCGACGAGGCACCGTTCTATACCCTGGGCCCACTGACCACCGATATCGCGCCAGGCTACGACCACATCACCAGCGGCATCGGTGCGGCGATGATTGGCTGGTTCGGCTGCGCGATGCTCTGCTACGTCACCCCCAAGGAGCATCTGGGGCTGCCCAACAAGGATGACGTGAAGACCGGCATCATCACCTACAAGATCGCCGCCCATGCGGCCGACCTGGCTAAGGGGCACCCGGGGGCGCAGATCCGCGACAACGCGCTGAGCAAGGCGCGTTTCGAATTCCGTTGGGAGGATCAGTTCAACCTCGGTCTGGACCCGGATACCGCGCGTGCCTTCCACGACGAAACGCTGCCGAAAGACTCGGCCAAGGTCGCCCACTTCTGCTCCATGTGCGGGCCGAAGTTCTGCTCGATGAAAATCACTCAGGAAGTGCGCGAGTACGCCAAGGTCAACGGTCTGTCCGACGACAGCAAGGCGGTCGAGGCCGGCTTCAAGGAGCAGGCCGAGCGCTTCAAGGAAGAGGGCTCGGTGATCTACCGGCAGGTGTGACGCTCAGCCGGGTGGACGGCAGGGCTGCCGCTCACCCGGCCTTCTCTCAGCGTGCCGCGGCGCCGGGCATGTAGGCCGGGCGCAGGATCCCCTGCAGCTGGCTGTAGGGGATCTTGATCTCGGGGTGGCCGTCGGAGTAGGGCGCCAGGCGGGCGACATCGTACTTGAGCATCACCGCGTCGGGGTTGAGGGCGATATTCGCCGTGCGCTCGAAGGGCCAGGTCTTGCGGAATTCCCCATCGTCGCCGTGCCCCTGGGCGATCAGCCAGGCCTGGTGAGCGCGCTGGGCGACCTGCCAGAACGCTGCCTCTTCGCCAGGGACGATGAAGTCCTGCAGGCTCAGCACCTTGTTCAGCTCACGGTCATAGTTCAGGTAGGTGCGACCCGGAACGCCATGGGCGCCACCGATGAAGTGGTAGCTGGACAGTTCGATCACCACCAGGCGGTCATGCTGGCTGATGACCTTGTCCTGCAGATAGCTGACCCAGCCAGGTTTGCCGTTGGCGAGAAACTCACGTTCATGATCGGCCAGCGATTGCGGTCTGGCGCCGGTGGCGGTGCCCACCAGGCCAAGCAGAGTCGACTCGATCCGTGCATTGAGCTCGGGGTGGTCGGTTACCCGCTGCAGCTCGATGTTGACCAGCGGGCAGTCCTGGGCGGCGCAACCCGGTGCCTTGTGCTCCCAGCGCTCGTTGCTGGTGGCGAGGGCCGCTGGCGTGTCCGGCCCGGACAGGCTCTGGCAGGCGCCGAGCAGCAGGCCCAGGCTGAGGATGGCGCCGAGGCGGGCAATGGAAGATGTTTTCATGCAGGAAAGCCATTGGCGAAGGACGGGTGTTCGACTGCCTGACGGCAGTTGAGTTCGCGATTATTCGTCAATGCGAGCGGATCGGCCAGGGTTTCGATGCGTCGCTTGCGGGAGAGGCTTAACAGCCCCTAGGATGCATTCAATAAGCAGGCAAACGAGAGAAAAGCAGATGACCGAAACCTTTACCCCCGGCCCGGATGCGGTGGAAATCATCGAACGTGAAGAATGCTTCCGCGGTTTCTACCGTCTGGATCGCTTTCACCTGCGCCACCAGCAGTTTTCCGGCGAGATGGGGCCAGTGCTCCGCCGTGAACTGTTCATCCGCCACGATGCCGTGTGCGTGCTGCCCTACGATGCGGTGACCGACAGCGTGGTGCTGGTCGAGCAGTTCCGGGTCGGCGCCATGCACAAGGCCGCCAACCCCTGGCTGGTCGAACTGGTAGCCGGGCTGATCGACAAGAACGAGGAGCCCGACGAAGTCGCGCTGCGTGAAGCCGAGGAAGAGGCCGGGCTGACGCTGACCTCGCTGTGGCCGATAACGCGCTATTTCCCGTCGCCGGGCGGCTCCGACGAATTCGTGCACCTGTTCCTCGGTCGCTGCGACAGCGCCGGTGTGGGCGGCATACATGGCCTCGAGGAAGAGGGCGAGGACATTCGCGTGCAGGTCTGGCCTTTCGAGGATGCCTTGCAGGCGGTCAAGGATGGGCAGATCAACAACGCGGCGAGCATCATCGCCTTGCAATGGCTGGCGCTCAATCGCGCCGAGGTAAGGGGCCTATGGGGGTAAATCTGCTGCGTGAGCGCTACCGGGTCGATCTGATCGAACTGCAGGCTGCTTGCGAGGCCAATTACGCGCGGCTCATGCGTTTGCTGCCCGGCATGCGCGAAGCTCACGCTGCCCGCCGTGTGGCGCTCAGCCAGGGTGAACGGCAGCTTGGCGTGCTGGCGCTGGAAGTGGTGGAGTGCTGCCCGTACACCTCCACCGTCCAGGTACGTCAGGAGCACAGCCTGCCGTGGCTGCCCGTGCCGCAGTTGGAGGTGCGTGTCTATCACGATGCGCGCATGGCAGAGGTCACCGGTGCCCAGAGTGCACGGCGCTTTCGCGGCATCTATCCTTATCCCAATGCCGCCATGCACCAGCCGGACGAGAAAACCCAGCTCAACGTGTTCCTCGGCGAATGGCTGAGTCACTGCCTGGCATGTGGGCACGAAACCGAACCTTTGCTGTGAGATGGCGTCTTGCTATCAAACTGCTTCGGGTTTCTGTGAACTAGTCCCTATTAGTGGGTTTACCGGGCCCACGCCGCGCTTCCATAATTTGCACTTGCCCTCTATGGAGAAGCACCTTGTCGAGTGCGTCCGTGTCCACCCCCGCCGATTCTTCGGTACTGCTCGTGCAGCTTACCGATAGTCACCTGTTTGCCGCCGCGGACGGCAAGCTGCTGGGCATGGATACCGCCGACAGCCTGCGCCTGGTGGTCGATCTGGTGCTTCAGGAACAGTCGAACATCGACATGATCCTGGCGACTGGCGATCTGTCTCAGGACGGCAGCCCTGCCTCTTATGCGCGCTTTGTCGAGCTGAGCGCCGCGCTGAATGCCCCGGCTCGCTGGATCCCCGGCAACCACGACGAGATCCCGGCCATGAAGGCGGCCTGCGTGGGCACCGACCTGCTCGAGCCTGTCGTGGATATCGGCAACTGGCGGTTGGTCATGCTCGACTCCTCGATCCCCGGTGCTGTGCCCGGTTACCTGCAGGATCCGCAACTGGCGCTGCTCGAACGGGCGCTGAGCGAGGCCCCCGATCGCCACCATCTGATCTGCCTGCATCACCATCCGGTGGACATCGGCTGCCAATGGATGGCGCCGATAGGCTTGCGCAATCCCGAGGCGCTGTTCGCTGTGCTGGACCGTTTTCCGCAAACGCGGGCGGTCCTCTGGGGGCACGTCCATCAAACCATCGACGAGATGCGCGGCAAGGTACGCCTGCTTGCCTCGCCATCGACCTGCGTACAGTTCACTCCCGGCAGCGAAGAGTTTCAGGTCGACAGCACGGCGCCCGGCTACCGCTGGCTGCGCCTGTACGATGACGGTCGTCTGGAAACCGAGGTGTCGCGGGTCAGCGGGATGGTTTTCGAGCCCGACTACAGTGTCGGCGGTTACTGAGCGATCCGCCTACGCTCCAGCGCAAGCCGCGTTGCCGCATGAAATCCGCTATGGCTGGGGGCGATCCGCCAGCCGCAGGGCTTGCCGCTGATGGGGCGGCGCTAGTAGCCTCCCGTTATGACTACCAGCATTCTTTATATCCATGGGCTCAACAGCTCGCCGGCTTCCACCAAGGCCAGCCAGTTGATCGCTGCCATGACCGCCATGGGGCTGCAGGCGCAACTGCGCGTTCCGGCCCTGCATCATCATCCACGCCAGGCCATCGCCGAGCTCGAGGCGCTGATTGCCGAGCTCGGTCGCCCCGTGCTGGTCGGCAGCTCCCTGGGCGGCTACTATGCGACCCACCTGGCCGAACGGCATGGCCTCAAGGCGCTGTTGATCAACCCTGCGGTGTGCCCGCACCGGCTGTTCGACGGCTACCTCGGCCCGCAACGTAACCATTACAGTGGCGAAACGTGGGATCTGACTGCCGATCACGTGACGGCACTGGCGGAGCTCGAAACGCCCCCGCCCACTGATCCGGCCCGTTATCAGGTATGGCTGCAGACTGCCGATGAAACCCTCGATTACCGGCACGCCCAGGCGTATTACCGGCATTGCGCCCTGCGCATCGAGGCTGGCGGCGACCATGGTTTTCAGGGCTTCGCCGAGCGCCTGCCCATGCTGTTTGCCTTCGCCGGCATCGCGCCCGTGTCCTGACCGGTCGCGCCCGAACCCCGATTAATCAGAGCATTTCAGAGACCTATGGCCCAGCAAAACGCCTACAACGCAGATGCCATCGAAGTCCTTTCCGGCCTTGATCCGGTACGCAAGCGGCCGGGGATGTACACCGACACCAGCCGCCCCAACCACCTGGCCCAGGAAGTCATCGACAACAGCGTCGACGAAGCCCTCGCGGGGCACGCCAAATCCATCCAGGTGATCCTCCACGAGGACAATTCCCTGGAGGTCAGTGACGACGGCCGCGGCATGCCGGTGGACATCCATCCGGAAGAGGGCGTGCCTGGGGTCGAGCTGATCCTCACCAAGCTGCACGCTGGTGGCAAGTTCTCCAACAAGAACTACCAGTTCTCGGGCGGCCTGCATGGCGTGGGTATCTCGGTGGTCAACGCCCTGTCGACCCGGGTCGAAGTACGGGTCAAGCGCGACGGCAACGAGTACTCCATGGCGTTCGCCGATGGTTTCAAGGCCAGCGACCTGGAAGTGATCGGTACGGTCGGCAAGCGCAACACCGGCACCAGCGTGCATTTCTGGCCGGATGGCAAGTATTTCGATTCCCACAAGTTCTCGGTCAGCCGCCTCAAACACGTGCTCAAGGCCAAGGCCGTGCTGTGCCCCGGCCTGGCAGTGAGCTTCCATGACAAGGCCAGCGGCGAGCTGGTCGAGTGGCTCTACGAAGACGGCCTGCGCTCCTACCTGGTCGATGCGGTCAGCGAATACGAACGCCTGCCCAACGAACCCTTCTGCGGCAGCCTGGCCGGCAACAAGGAGGCCGTGGACTGGGCGCTGCTGTGGCTGCCGGAAGGCGGCGATTCGGTGCAGGAAAGCTACGTCAACCTGATTCCCACTGCCCAGGGCGGTACCCACGTCAACGGTCTGCGCCAGGGCCTGCTGGACGCCATGCGTGAATTCTGCGAGTTCCGCAACCTGCTGCCCCGTGGAGTCAAGCTGGCCCCGGAAGACGTCTGGGAGCGGATCGCGTTCGTCCTGTCGATGAAGATGCAGGACGCCCAGTTCTCCGGGCAGACCAAGGAGCGCCTGTCTTCCCGTGAGGCGGCCGCATTCGTCTCCGGCGTGGTCAAGGATGCTTTCAGCCTGTGGCTCAACGCCCATCCGGAGTTCGGTCAGCAGTTGGCCGAACTGGCCATCAGCAATGCCAGCCGCCGCCTCAAGGCGGGCAAGAAAGTCGAACGCAAGAAGATCACCCAGGGCCCGGCGCTGCCCGGCAAACTGGCCGATTGCGCTGGCCAGAATCCGATGCGCTGCGAGCTGTTCCTGGTCGAGGGTGACTCCGCCGGTGGCTCCGCCAAACAGGCGCGGGACAAGGAGTTCCAGGCGATCCTGCCGCTGCGCGGGAAGATCCTCAATACCTGGGAAGTGGACGGCGGTGAAGTGCTGGCCAGCCAGGAAGTGCACAACATCGCCGTGGCCGTCGGCCTCGACCCCGGCTCCAGCGATCTGAGCCAGTTGCGTTACGGCAAGATCTGCATCCTCGCCGACGCCGACTCCGACGGCCTGCACATCGCCACGTTGCTCTGTGCGCTGTTCGTGCAGCATTTCCGCCCGTTGGTGGACGCCGGGCACGTGTACGTGGCCATGCCGCCGCTGTATCGCATCGACCTGGGCAAGGAAATCTACTACGCCCTGGATGAGCCTGAGCGTGACGGGATCCTCGACCGCCTGGTGGCCGAGAAGAAACGCGGCAAGCCGCAGGTGACCCGCTTCAAGGGTCTTGGCGAAATGAACCCGCCGCAACTGCGCGAAACCACCATGGACCCCAACACCCGGCGCCTGGTGCAACTCACCCTCGACGACTACGACGGGACTCGCGAGGTCATGGACATGCTGCTGGCGAAAAAGCGCGCCGGCGACCGCAAATCCTGGCTGGAGTCCAAGGGCAACCTGGCGGAGGTGCTGCTCTGATGCGGCGACTGCTCGGCGTCGTGCTGTTTTCGGCTCTGGCGCCGGTGCTGGCGGATACCCCGCCACTCGAGGAACTCAAGCTGCTCAGCGAGCACCCGGTCGCCGGCATGGAGTCGGGCAATCTGTCCGGCCTTGCCTGGTGCGGCGATGCGTTGTGGGCCGTGTCCGATCGTGACGACGATCGCCTCTATCGTCTCGACTCGTCCGCGCGGATCTGGCAGGCCGAGGCCGAGCGTTTCGTGGCGCCGCCGGCACCCGTGATGCCGCTGCCCTGGGGCCTGCGCATGCGCGCCTGGGTGTCCGGCCTGGTGCGCGGTGGTCATCTGGATTTCGAAGGTATCGCCTGCGACGCCAAGGGCAATCGCTACCTGGTCAGCGAAAGTCATGCCGCAGTACTGCAGGTACCGCCCGCCGCCGATGCGCAGTGGCTGGCATTGCCCGAGGGCATGGTGCGCCAGGCACGGGCCAGCGGCATGCTGCTGCACTTCAACTCGCAGTTCGAGGGCATCGCCGTCGATCCGGCTGGTGAGCGCCTGTGGCTGGCCGCCGAGAAAGAGCGGCGTGGCCTGGTGGTGGTGCATCACCGTCGTGCCACCTGGCGCTGCGAAGGGGGCTGCGTGCTGCTCAGCGAGGGCGGCCAGGAGGCTTCGCCCGACGCCCTGGGCGGCGCACCGGCCCCCGTCGACTTCTCCGGCCTGGCCTTTCACGAGGAAAAACTCTTTACCCTGGAGCGACAGGCCCACCGTATCTGCCGCCGCACACCGGCGAGCGGTGACGCCGAGCGCTGCTGGTCGTTCGCCGCGGATGCGCTGACCGACGAACGTCGCTATCCGGTCAGCTACGGCGTTGCCGAGGCGCTGTCGGTGGATGCGGAAGGTGCCTGGATCGGTCTCGACAACGGTGGCCACGCCCGTGCGGACGGCGAGAGTCGGCCGGTGGTCTGGCGTTTCGCGGCGCCTGCCGGTGGCTGGGGTGCGACGCGGTGAGCGAGCAGACCGCCGGCCGTCGTGCCGGCCGGGTGATGCTGGTCCTGGCCTGGGGGGCGGGGCTGCTGCTGGCCACGCATTTCTTCGGCAAATGGGAAGAGGACAAGCGCCATCCCAACCGTCAGCCGCAGTCGGTGCATGGTAGCGACTATGTCGAGGTGCGCCTGGCCAGCAGCCCCGGTGGGCATTATCTGGTCGATGGGCAGATCAACGGTGACTCGGTGACCTTTCTGCTCGACACCGGCGCCACCCAGGTCGCGATCCCCAGCCAGGTTGCCCGCAGCCTGGGCCTGCAGTCGGGGGCACCTGTGCAGATCAGCACCGCCAATGGCCGCGCCACGGCGCATCGCACGCGTCTGGAGCGCTTGCAGCTTGGCGATATCGTGCTGCATGACGTATCCGCGCTCATCGCGCCAGGCATGGATGGCGACGAAATCCTGCTGGGCATGAGCGCCTTGAAACAACTTGAATTCAGTCAGCGCGACGGCACCTTGATGCTGCGCCAATCAACCTTGCAATGAGGCACGCATGAGCGAAACCCTCGATCTGAGCCTGGACGGTGTCGAACGCCGCTCCCTTGCCGACTTTACCGAGCAGGCTTATCTCAATTACTCGATGTACGTGATCATGGATCGCGCGCTGCCGCACATCGGCGACGGCCTCAAGCCCGTGCAGCGGCGCATCGTCTATGCCATGAGCGAACTGGGTCTGGATGCCGACTCCAAGCACAAGAAGTCGGCGCGTACCGTCGGTGACGTGCTCGGCAAGTTCCACCCGCACGGCGACTCGGCCTGCTACGAAGCCATGGTGCTGATGGCGCAGCCGTTCAGCTACCGCTACACCCTGGTCGATGGTCAGGGTAACTGGGGGGCGCCGGACGATCCCAAGTCCTTCGCCGCCATGCGTTACACCGAGGCACGCCTGTCGCGCTATTCCGAGGTGCTGCTGAGCGAGCTCGGCCAGGGCACGGTGGACTGGGTGCCGAACTTCGATGGCACCCTGAACGAGCCGGCGACGCTGCCGGCACGCCTGCCCAACCTGCTGCTCAATGGCACCACCGGCATCGCCGTGGGCATGGCCACCGATGTACCGCCGCATAACCTGCGTGAGGTCGCGGCCGCCTGCGTGCGTCTGCTCGACGAGCCCAAGGCCACGGTGGAGCAACTTTGCGAGCACGTGCTCGGCCCGGATTATCCGACCGAGGCGGAGGTCATCACCCCGCGTGCCGACCTGCTGAAGATCTACCAGACCGGCCGTGGCTCGATACGTATGCGCGCCGTGTACAGCGTCGAGGATGGTGACATCGTGGTCACCTCGCTGCCCCATCAGGTGTCTGGCGCCAAGGTGCTGGAACAGATCGCCGCGATGATGCAGGCCAAGCCCTCGAAGGCACCGCAGATCGCCGATTTGCGCGATGAGTCCGATCATGAGAACCCCTGCCGTATCGTGATCATCCCGACCAACAGCCGCGTCGATCACGAAGCGCTGATGCAGCACCTGTTCGCCAGCACCGACCTGGAGTCCAGCTACCGAGTCAACACCAACGTCATCGGTCTCGACGGCAAGCCGCAGGTCAAGGATCTGCGCACCCTGCTGGTCGAATGGCTGCAGTATCGCGTGGGCACCGTGCGCCGCCGCCTGCAGTTCCGCCTGGACAAGGTCGAGCATCGCATGCATTTGCTGGAAGGCCGTTTGATCGCCTTCCTCAACCTCGACGAAGTGATCCACATCATTCGTACCGAGGATCAGCCCAAGCCGGTGCTGATGGAGCGCTTCGGCCTCACCGAGATACAGGCCGAGTACATCCTCGAAACCCGCCTGCGCCAACTTGCCCGCCTCGAAGAAATGCAGATCCGCGGCGAGCAGGACGCGCTGAGCAAGGAACGCGACAAGCTGCTTGCCCTGCTGGGCAGCGAGACCAAGCTGAAGAAGCTGGTGCGCAAGGAAATCATCGAAGACGCCGAGAAGTACGGTGATGATCGCCGTTCGCCGATCGTCGAGCGTGCCGAGGCCAAGGCGCTGTCCGAGCACGATCTGCTGCCGAACGAAAAGATCACCGTGGTGCTCTCGGAAAAAGGCTGGGTGCGCTCGGCCAAGGGGCACGAAATCGATGCCACCGGCCTGTCCTACAAGGCTGGCGATGGCTTCAAGACCGCAGCACCGGGACGCTCCAACCAGTACGCCGTGTTCATCGATTCCACGGGACGTAGCTATTCGCTTGCCGCCCACACTCTGCCATCGGCCCGTGGCCAGGGCGAGCCGTTGACCGGTCGTCTGACGCCGCCGCCAGGGGCCAGCTTCGAATGCTTGCTGATGCCCGATGACGAGGCGCTGTACGTGATCGCGTCGGATGCCGGCTACGGTTTCGTGGTCAAGGGCGAAGATCTGCAGGCCAAGAACAAGGCCGGCAAGGCCCTGCTCAGCCTGCCCAATGGCGCGCTGGTAGTGGCGCCAAGGCCGTTGGCCAATCGCGAGGAGGACTGGTTGGCGGCCGTCACCACCGAAGGTCGTTTGCTGCTGTTCAAGGTCGCCGACCTGCCGCAACTGGGCAAGGGCAAAGGCAACAAGATCATCGGCATTCCGGGTGAGCGTGTCGCCAGCCGTGAGGAATACCTCACCGACCTGGCCGTGCTGGCCCCGGGCGCGACGCTTGTATTGCAGGCTGGCAAGCGTACCCTGTCTCTCAAGGCCGACGATCTCGAGCACTACAAGGGTGAGCGTGGCCGACGTGGCAACAAATTGCCGCGTGGATTCCAGCGCGTCGACGCCTTGCTGGTCGAGTAGCGAACTGCTGGCAAATGGCCTGCTACTGGAGTTGCAGGCCGGTTTGACGGATGATACAGCCCCTTATGGGCCTGCCTGACGGTGGGCCCTATGCCATCTTTTCGGGTCAAGGCGTTCGGTGGCAGGCGCATTGCATATGGACAGGGATTATTCGACACCTCGCCGGGGTTTGCCGGCGCGGTGATTTACCTATTTTTTGTTTTTGACCCTTTACCTGTAGCCATGGTCGCTGGCGATACTGCCAGCTGGAATACATCGATGATTTTCAAGCGGCTTCCTCTCACGCTACTCCTCGCTGGTCTGCTGACGCTGACTGGCTGTTCGCATTTCATGCCTGTCTCGCTCTATCAGCTCGACGGTGGCCCAAGCGCCGCCAAGACCGCTGACAAGGACGGGATGAGCGTATTGCTGGGCCCCATTACCGTCGCCGATTATCTGCAGCGTGAAGCGCTGCTGCAGCGTCAGGACGATGGCAGCTTGAGCACCGCAGGCGGTGCCCGTTGGGCCGGCAGCCTGGCCACCGACCTGGATCGCCAGGTGCTGCGCCAGCTGTCGAGCCGGATCAACAGTCAGCGCCTGGTGCTCGCTTCGGATAACCCGGGCTTCAAGGCCCAGGTGCAGGTACTGCTGTCCGTAACCCGCCTGGACTCCGGTCCCCGTCAGCCTGCGGTGCTCGAAGCGCAATGGCGGCTGGTCGGTCGAGAAGGGCAATTGCTCGATACCCGGCTGGTGCACCTGGAAGAGAAGCACAAGGGGGCGGTCGCCGATCAGGTGCGTGCCCAGAGCGCGGTGGTGCAGCAACTGGTCGAGCAATTGGCGAGCGCGGTGAAGAACCACGGCAATACGCCGATCGCCGCCGAGGAGCCACGCAAGAAGGCACCGACCCCGGCAGCGCGTCAGGAGCCACCGAAGATGCCGGTGGCCGAGCCGATCCGCATCGATGCGGAAGTCTTCCGCTTCTGATCCTGGCGGGTCAGGCCTTGCCTGACTCGTTCAGCTCGATCCGCTGATACCCTTCCAGCATTCCTGCCGTGCGTATCGCCTCGTCGAGGAATACGGTCACGGCGGGATGCTTGCGCTCGCCCTTGCGGTAGGCGAGGAATATCTTGCGCTGGATGGCCGGTGCGAGTCTTACGGCCGTGACGTTTTCCAGTGGGCGCACCAGGCGCAGGCCCGAAACCACCGAGATCGAATTGCCGGATGCGACCATCGCCGCGACCATTTCGAACCCGGCGCAGTGCGCGTTGATACGCGGCGCGAAGCCGGAGCGGCGGCACAGGTTGCCGATGAATTCACCAAAGGAGCTATTGGTCGAGTCCAGCGCCCATGCCTCGTCCTGCAGGTCGGCGATGGTCAGGGTGCTGCGCGATGCCAGCGCATGGCTCGCTGGCAGCAGCACGTGCAGGCGATCTTCGGTCAGTGGAATCAGCTCGTAGTGTTCCTGGCGCGATTTTGCCGCGCCGGCCAGGTCGTCGATCACGGCGACATCGATCTGCCAGGCACTCAGGGCGCTGAGGCTCTCCTGCGGCTCCAGATCCGCCACCACCACGTCCAGGCGCGGATAGGCCTGGCGCAGATTGCGTACGATGGGCGCGACCAGCGCTACCGCGATCGAAGGGAAGGCTGCCACGCGCAGCTCTCCGGCTATTTCGCTGCGCATCTGCGCCAGCTCCGAGCGGGCCTCGTCGAGAATCACCAGAATCCGCTCGACGTGCGCCACCAGTCGACTACCTGCGGGCGTCAGCACCACGCCGCGGCCACGCCGCTCGATCAATGCCACGTCGGTCTCGCGTTCCAGCTGAGTGATCTGCTGGGAAACCGCTGAGGGCGTCAGGTGCAGAAACTCGGCGGTGGCTGCCATGGTGCCGCAGCGGGCGAGCTCGCGAAGGGTGCGTAAGCGGATGAGGTCCATGGGCGGAATTCTATAGGTAAGATTTTCTAATCAATGGGGTAAGAATAAATCAGTATACATAACGAAAGTGGGGTCTTAGATTTTTCTCACCGACGGGTGCATGACCGGGCGCCTGTCTTCACCTCATAAAAGAAAAATACCGCCATGGCCGTTAGCGTATTCGATCTGTTCAAGGTGGGCATCGGCCCATCGAGCTCGCACACCGTCGGGCCGATGCGTGCCGCGGCGCTGTTCACCCACGCCCTGGAAAATCAGGGGCATATGCCCAATGTCGTGCGGGTGGTGGCCGAACTGTATGGCTCGCTGGGTGCTACCGGCAAAGGCCACGGCAGCGACAAGGCGGTATTGCTCGGCCTGAGTGGGTATGAGCCAGACACTGTCGATGTCGAGCAGGTTGCAGGCTATATCGAGGCCATTCGCAGCGAGAAGCGTATCGTTTTGCCTGGTGGTCATTCGGTCGCATTCAACGAAAAGACCGACCTGAAGATGATTCGCAAGGCGCTGCCGCTGCATGCCAACGGCTTGCGCTTCGCGGCGTTCGACGCGGCGGGGCTGCAGGTGCACGAGGCCACCTATTACTCGGTGGGCGGTGGTTTCGTGGTCAGCGAGGCGATCCTCGCCGACGGCTCCAAGCACAAGGTCATCGCCCCGGATGCCACCGCATTGCCATTGCCGTTTCGCAGCGGCGCCGATCTGCTGCGCCTGACCCGCGAGTACGGGATCGGCATTGCCGAGGTGATGCGCCGCAATGAGCGCCACTGGCGTACCGATGAGGAGATCGACAGCGGTCTGCTGGCGATCTGGCGCGTGATGCAAGCCTGTGTCGAGCGCGGCTGTCGCACCGAAGGCATCCTGCCTGGCGGTTTCAAGGTGCGCCGCCGCGCCGCCATCCTGGCCCGCAAGCTGGGTGGCTTTCAGCGCAGCTACACGGAAGATCCGCTGCGCATGCTCGACTGGGTCAACCTCTGGGCCCTGGCGGTGAACGAGGAGAATGCCGCCGGTGGCCGCGTCGTCACCGCACCCACCAATGGCGCGGCAGGCATCATCCCCGCGGTGCTGCATTACTACGCCAACGCCATTTCCGGTGCCAGTGAGCGCGGCATCATCGATTTTCTGCTGACCGCCGGTGCGATCGGCATCCTGTACAAGGAAAACGCCTCGATCAGCGGCGCCGAAGTGGGCTGTCAGGGGGAGGTCGGCGTGGCCTGCTCGATGGCTTCCGGCGCGTTGTGTGCGGTACTCGGGGGCACGCCTGAGCAGGTCGAGAACGCCGCCGAGATCGGCATGGAGCACCATCTGGGCCTGACCTGCGACCCGGTCGGCGGCCTGGTGCAGATTCCCTGCATCGAGCGCAACGCCATTGCCTCGGTGAAGGCCATCAATGCCGCGCGTATGGCGCTGTACGGCGATGGTTCGCACCATGTGAGCCTGGACAAGGTGATCAAGACCATGCGCGAAACCGGCGCCGACATGCTGACCAAGTACAAGGAAACCGCACGCGGCGGCCTGGCCGTGAACATTATCGAGTGCTGAGCCGCTCACCTGCCGAACCTGCGTGATGCGCAGCCTGGAGGGCTGCCATCAGGCTCCGGTCGTCGACAACAATAACAAGTGAGACCTCCCTGCGTGTCCCCGCAAAGCATCTAGATGGCGCTGATCCCGTCCCCCTCCCTTATAATCGCGTGATGTCTTGGGGTGACCTGCCCGGTTGGCGTGGCTCGTGCCCCTGCTGACCTGTCCCCCAATGCCATCAAGCCTAGAATTCTGGACAGCGTCTATTACATGAATACTCTAAAACGCATCGCCTCCGCCTATTCCACTACCAGCCTGGTGCTACGCATCTTCATCGGTCTGGTGCTGGGCATTCTGCTCGCTTATTTCTCGCCAGATGCCGCCCTCAAGGTCGGCCTGCTGGGTGAACTGTTCATCCTCGCCCTCAAGGCGGTCGCGCCGGTACTGGTGCTGGTGCTGGTGATTTCCTCCCTGGCGGCCCATCAGAGTGGCCAGCCCACCCATATTCGTCCGGTGCTGATGATGTACCTGATCAGTACCTTCAGCGCAGCGGCCCTGGCGGTATGCGCCAGCTTCCTGTTTCCCACCATGCTGTCGCTGGACATCAGCTCGGCCGAGGGCAATCCGCCCGGCAGCATCATCGATGTCTTGCACAACCTGCTGACCAGCATCTTCGTCGGCCCGGTGCAGGCGCTGAACACCTCCAACTACATCGCCATCCTCGCCTGGGCCGTGGCGCTGGGCATCTTCCTGCGGCATGCCGCGCCGAGCACGCGCACCATGCTGCATGACGTATCCAACGCCTTCACCCAGGTGGTGCGGTTCGTCATCAATCAGGCGCCGATCGGTATCTTCGGCCTGGTCGCCAGCACGCTGGCCGACTCCGGCTTCGAAGCGCTGTACGGCTATGCCCGCCTGCTGATGGTGATGGTTGGCTGCATGCTGATCGTGACCCTGCTGATCAACCCGCTGCTCGCCTACCTCAAGATGCGCCGCAACCCCTATCCGCTGCTGTTCACGGTGCTGCGCGAGAGCGCGGTGACGGCCTTCTTCACCCGTAGCTCGGCGGCCAACATTCCGGTCAACCTGCGTCTGTGCGAGAAACTCAAGCTGGACAAGGACACCTACTCGATCACCATTCCGCTGGGGGCCACCATCAACATGGCGGGTGCGGCGATCACCATTTCCGTGATGGCCCTGGCGACCACCCACACCCTGGGCATCAATGTCGACCTGCCGACGGCGCTGCTGCTCTGCGTGGTGTCGTCCCTGGCAGCGGCGGGCGTTTCCGGGGTGGCTGGCGGCTCGCTGCTGCTGATTCCGATGGCGACCAGCCTGTTCGGCATCGACACCGAAATCGCCATGCAGGTGGTGGCCATCGGCTTCGTCATCGGCGTGGTGCAGGACTCCTTCGAGACGGCTCTGAACTCGCACACCGATGTGGTCTTCACCGCGGCGGTGTCCTATGCGGGTGAAGCGCGTGGCGCTGCCGAGCAGGCCACGCGGATCGACGCCCAAGCCTCTCGCAGCTGATCTTGCGGGCAATGAAAAACGCGCCTCATGGCGCGTTTTTTTGCGAAAGGCGCGCTCAGCGACTACACGAACTGCGCTGCTGCATAACCTGAAGCCCAGGCCCACTGGAAGTTGAAGCCGCCCAGGTGGCCGGTGACATCCAGTACCTCACCGACGAAATACAGCCCGGGTGACTTCAGCGACTCCATGGTCTTGGACGACACTTCCTTGGTATCGATGCCGCCAAGCGTGACCTCGGCCGTGCGGTAGCCCTCGGTGCCCGCCGGCACCAGCTGCCAGTCCGCCAGGCGCTCGGCGATGGCCTTGAGCTCGGCCGGGTTGTACTGCTTCATCGGTTTGGACGCGAACCAGTGTTCGGCCAGCAGGCCAGCCATTTTCTTGGTGAAGAGTTCGCCCAGCAGGGTTTTCAGCTCGCTGTTGGGACGCTCGCGCTGTTGTGCCTGCAACCACTCCGGCAGGTCGATATGCGGCAGCAGATCGATGCTGACTGCATCGCCAGGCTGCCAGTACGACGAAATCTGCAGGATCGCCGGGCCGCTGAGGCCGCGGTGGGTGAAGAGAATGTTTTCCACGAAGCTCTGGCCGTTGCAACTGACCCGGCAATCTTCCACCGAAGTACCCGACAGTTCACTGCACAGGATTTTCAGCTGTGGATCCGTCAGCGTGAACGGCACCAGGCCAGCGCGCGTTGGCAGCAGGGTGTGGCCGAACTGGCGAGCGATCTGGTAGCCGAAGCCGGTGGCGCCGAGGGTCGGAATCGACAGCCCACCGGTGGCGATTACCAGCGACTCGCAGCTGACGGGGCCGAGGCTGGAGCTCAGGCGATAGCCATTTTCGCCGCGCTCGATGGCGTTCACCGAGGTATCCAGGCGCAGGTCGACGCCAGCCTGTTCGCATTCGTCCAGCAGCATGCCGAGGATGTCGCTGGACTTGTGGTCGCAGAACAGTTGGCCGAGTTTCTTCTCGTGGTAGGGCACGCCGTGCTTGGCCACCAGGGCGATGAAATCCCACTGGGTGAAGCGCGCCAGCGCGGATTTGCAGAAATGCGGGTTGTGCGACAGAAAGTTGCCCGGCTCGCAGTACAGGTTGGTGAAGTTGCAGCGCCCGCCGCCGGACATGAGGATCTTCTTGCCTGCCTTGTTGGCGTGGTCGAGCAACAGCACGCTGCGGCCACGCGCGGCGGCGCTCATGGCGCACATCAATCCGGCCGCACCGGCACCGATGATGACAACCTGGGGTGAAAGCACGGCAATGTCCTCGCATACGCTAGGCGTCAGGCATCGCTGCGGGCTGACGCGAAACGGCGCAGTTTACCTGAAGGCCGGGTTCCGCTGTCGCCCACGCAGGGTGATCGCATCAGGTTTGTCCGGCGCGGCGCGGGAGGGCCACAAGCGCGTGTTTGCGGATGGACGCGGGCAGCCCGCCAGGTGCCATTCGGACTTTTTTGCGAACCGCGCATTGCCAGGGCTGGTCTAGCGATTATGCTCAATGGATAAAACGGGAATAGCTATTTGCCACTATCTTGTCTGCCGTTACCTCAGGCGCGCCGTCGGCATGTTTCATGCGGCGGGTTCACTCTTGGCTTTCGGGGCACATGAGCATTGAAAAGCTGGCGAGCGTGGTTGCTGTCGCTGTTCCTGCTGCCCGGCGCTGTGGCCGCCGAGCAGTTGCGCCTGGTCGCCGATACCTGGCCGCCGTTCACCGACCAGCGCCTACCGGGAAATGGAGTGGCAGCGGAGCTGGTCGCGACTGCGCTTGAGCGTGCCGGCTACACCAGCGATTACCGCGAAGTGCCTTGGGAACGAGCCATCCTGGGGTTGCAGCGGGGGGATTACGATGTGCTGATCAATGCCTGGTACAGCGACGAACGTGCCGGGTTCGGTCACTTTTCCGAGCCCTATCTGATCAACCGAATCCGTTTCGTGCAGCGCAAGGGCGATGGCATCGCTTTCGCTCAACTCTCCGACCTGTACCCCTACCGAATCGCCGTGCTACGTGGCTATGCGTACTCCGCGCAGTTCGGTGCCGACAAGAATCTGCGCAAGGTCGGCGTCAGCAGTTTCGAAAGCGCCGCGCACATGGTGCAGCACGGTCGGGTGAGTCTGGCGCTGGAGGATGAATACGTTGCGCGCTTTCAGTTCAACCACCAGCTCAAGAGCATTGCCGATCAGCTGGAGTTCCTGCCGACGCCCCTGAGCGAAAACGGCCTGCACATTCTCATCCGTCTGACCCATGGCAACCACCTCGAGATTGCCAGGCGTTTCGACGCCGCGATTGCGGCCATGCGCGCCGATGGCAGCTATGCGGCGATCATGCAGCGTCATGGCCTGTAGGTCGCGAACGTCACTGCCAGAGCGTGCGTGCGCGACCCTGCCGCTTGGCCTGATAGAGCTGCTGGTCGGCGAGGTGCAGGAGGCTTTCCAGGTCATCCGGGGCGCCGTGATAGACGCCGGCACTGAATGACAGCGGCGGCGCGCCAATCGCGTACTTGAGCTGTGCGCACTGCTCACGCAGGCGGTCGAGAGCCTGGCTCAACTGCTCGGCGTTCTGCTGGCTGACCATGGCGAATTCTTCACCACCCAGGCGGCCGAGCAGGGCATCGGGAAACGCTGCGCTCAACGCCCGGGTAAAGGCGACCAGCGCCGCGTCGCCGCTGGCATGGCCATGTTCGTCGTTGATCTGCTTGAAGAAGTCCATGTCGAGCATCGCCACGCTGAGATCGCGACCACTGCGCTGGGCCAGCTGGAACTGCTGGATTCCCTGCTCGTAGAACGCCCGCCGGTTGTTCAACCCCGTCAGTGCGTCGAATTGCGCGGCCTGCTTGAGTGCGCGCATCAGATCACGGCGCTCCAGAGTGGAAATCACCCGGCAGTTCAGTTCTTCCGGGCAGAACGGTTTGCGCAGGAAGTCGTCAGCGCCGTGCTTGATGAACATGGCGCTGAGCGAGCCCTTGGTATCGGCGGACAGGCCAAGGATGATCAGCTCGTTGCGCTTCATCTTCTGGCGCAGCAGCTTGACCAGTTCGAAGCCGCTGATGCCGGGCATGCTGTGGTCGACCACCAGCAGGTCGATATCCGGTTGTTCCTTGAGAATGCGCAGGGCTTCCTCGCCGTCGCTGGCGTCGATGATCTGGTAGCGATGCGGCGCCAGCACATGACGAATGAAGTGGCGCGTGGCCTCCGAGTCCTCGGCGACGAGAATCTTCACCTGGCTGTTGCTTTCCAGCCGGTGCAGCAGGCGGAAAGCGTACTCGTAGGAGTGCTGGCTTTCCTTGAGCACGTAATCGACCACGCCCTTGAGCAGCAGGTCATCGCGACGTTTTTCGTTGTACGAGCCGCTGAGCACGATGCACGGCAGGGCGTAGCGCATGACCAGATCGACGCTTTCGCCATCCGGCGCATCTGGCAGGTGCAGATCGACGATGGCAGCGAAGAACAGCTCCGCCGAGGTTTCCAGCATGACCTCGGCTTCAGCCAGAGAGGCGCAGAATACCGGTTGCAGATCCGTTTCCTGGCGGAACAGATGCTCGAGGATTTTCAGGACCAGCGGGCTGTCTTCGATAACCAGAATATTGCGCACGAAACCCCCTGTAGCGGATCTGCAATTTCCTTGAGTTTACAACGTGCGCACGCGTAATGAGCGGCCTTTGATCTTGCCTTCGCTGAGGCACTTGAGTGCTTGCACGGCCAGGCTGCGCTCGACGGCTACATAGGCCTGGAAGTCGAAAATGGCGATCTTGCCGACCTGCGCGCCAGGGATGCCGCCCTCGCCCGTGAGTGCACCGAGAATATCGCCGGGGCGCAGTTTGTCTTTGCGCCCAGCACCGATGCACAGCGTCATCATGAGCGGCTGCAGCGGCGCGCCCCCTTGGTGTTTCAAGCTGCTCAGCGGGTGCCAGTTGAGTGGCGACTTTTGCAGGTTTTCGATGGCTTGGGCACGATGACCTTCGGCCGGGGCAACCAGGCTCATGGCCAGGCCTTTCTCGCCTGCACGACCGGTGCGGCCAACACGGTGAATGTGAATTTCCGAGTCGCGCGCCAGTTCGACGTTGATCACCATGTCCAGTGCGTCGATGTCCAGGCCACGCGCCGCCACATCGGTGGCGACCAGAACGGACAGGCTGCGGTTGGCAAAGGTCGCCAATACCTGATCGCGGTCGCGTTGTTCGAGGTCTCCGTGCAGGGCAGCGGCCGAGATGCCCTTGGCGGTGAGGTGGTCGACGACTTCCTGGCATTGTTGCTTGGTGAAGCAGAAGGCCACGCAGGATGTCGGGCGGTAGCTGTTGAGCAGCTTGACCACGGCGTCCAGGCGCTCTTCAGGCGTGATCTCATAGAAACGCTGTTCGATCTGGCTGTCGTCGTGCAGCGCTTCGACCTTGACCTGCTGCGGGTTGCGCATGAAGGTCGCGGACAACTGTTTGATGCCGGCCGGGTAGGTGGCCGAGAACAGCAGCGTCTGGCGGCGCTCCGGGGTTTGCCCGATGATCTCGGCGATGCTGTCGTAGAAGCCCATGTCGAGCATGCGATCGGCTTCGTCGAGCACCAGGGTATTGAGGCCGTCGAGTTTCAGCGTGCCTTTGGCCAGGTGCTGCTGCACCCGGCCGGGGGTGCCGACGATGATCTGCGCGCCGTGCTCCAGAGAGCCGATTTGCGGGCCGAAGGGCACGCCACCGCAAAGGGTGAGGATCTTGATGTTGTCTTCGCCCCGAGCCAGGCGGCGCAGTTCCTTGGCGACCTGATCGGCCAGCTCGCGAGTGGGGCACAGCACCAGCGCCTGGCAGCCGAAGTAGCGCGGGTTGAGGGGGGCCAGCAGGCCGATGCCAAAGGCGGCGGTCTTGCCACTGCCGGTCTTGGCCTGGGCGATCAGGTCCATGCCCTTGAGCATGACCGGCAGGCTCTGGGCCTGGATAGGCGTCATCTGCGCGTAACCGAGGGACTCGAGGTTCGCCAGCATGGCGGGCGACAGGGCAAGCGAGGAGAAAGCGGTGGCGGTCACGGTACAGAGCCTAGGGAGAGCGTTTAGAGGCGCCTAGTGTAGCAGGCGCCGTGCCCGGTTCCGTGGCGATCGCTGCGTTACTCGTCGACGTCCACCTCCACGCGTCGCGCGCTGCGCCCGTCTTCCGGCGACAGCTGCAGGAAGATGCCTGCCGCCAGTATCGACAGCAGGCCGACGCACAGGTAAGTGGCCTGGAAGGCGCCCAGTACGCCATCTGCAGCACCCTGATTGTCCAGGTTGAAACCGCCAAGCAGTGCCGCGGCGGCGGCGATCCCCATGCTCATCGACAGTTGCACCACCACGGACAGCAGGCCGTTGCCGCTGCTGGCCTCGCTATCGCGCAGGTCGATCAGGGTCACGGTGTTCATGGCGGTGAACTGCAAGGAGTTGATGGCGCCGATCAGCGTCAGCTGAATGGCCAGTTGCACGTGGGAGGTCTGCCCGTCGACCAGGGCCATGCTGGCGATCAGCAGGCCTAGCAGCACGGTGTTGCTGGTCAGGATGCGGCGGTAGCCGAGGCGGTCGATCAATGGCTTGGCCAGCGGCTTCATGGCCATGGCGGCCAGGGCCAGGGGAATCATGCTCATGCCCGCCTGGGCCGGTGAGTAACCCATGCCCAATTGCAGCAGCAGTGGCGTGAGGAACGGCAGGGCGCCGCTGCCCAGGCGGGCGAAGATATTGCCGAGAATACCCACCGCGAAACTGCGGGTGTGGAACAGGCTGGGCGGGAACAGCGCATTGGGCGTGCGCCCGGCGCGCAGCCAGTACGCGGCCAGACACGCCAGGCCACCGAGCAACAGCAGCATCACCCGGACATGGGGCAAGTGCAGCTCGCCGAGGCCTTCGAGCGCCATGGTGATCAACAGCATGGCGGCGCCGAAGAGCAGGAAGCCGATCAGATCGAACCGCGTGCGTTCGGGGCCGCGCAAGTCCGGCATGAAGCGGAAGGCGGCCCAGCAGCCGATGGCGCCGACCGGCAGGTTGAGCAGGAATATCCAGTGCCAGCTGGTGTACTCCACCAGCCAGCCGCCCAGGGTGGGGCCGATCAGCGGCCCGAGCAGGCCGGGCAGGGTGATGAAACTCATGATCCGTACCAGCTCGGTACGCGGATAGGCGCGCAGCACCACCAGACGACCTACCGGCATCATCAGCGCGCCGCCGAGACCCTGGATGATGCGTGCGATCACCAGCATGTTAAGCGACTGCGAGACGGCGCACAGCAGCGAGCCGAGGCTGAACAACAGGATGGCGCCAAAGAATATGTGCCGGGTGCCGAAGCGATCCGCCAGCCAGCCGGAGGCGGGGATCAGCAGTGCCACCGTGAGCATGTAGGCGATGACCACCGACTGCATGCGCAGCGGGTCTTCGGAGAGATCGGCGGCCATGCTCGGCAGGGCGGTGTTGAGGATGGTGCCGTCCAGCGTCTGCATGAAGAACGCGATGGCGACGATCCAGGGCAGCAGGCGGGCAGTGCGGGCGTCGAGCAAGGTCATGGTGGTCTCACTACGGGGTGTCATACTCTATCCATGCCGGTCATCCAGGCATGGGTGCTAGGATGAACCGTGGTCAGTGTACTAGGGTCTGTTGACGCTTCACGCACGGCTCGCGCTGAAAGGCCAACAGATACTAGGGAGGGTTCATATGCGCTGTCTGTTGTTGCTCGCTATGCTCTGGTCGAGCCTTTCGGCGGCGGCGTGGTTTTCTCAGCCTGTTCTTGTCGATGGTCAGTTGCATGTCTATCAGCCGACGAATGCAGCCAGTGAGCCCTGGCGTATTTGCGTGCTGATCCCGAATGCCAAGGATCGTTACTGGTGGGGCGTAGCCTGGGGGTTGCAGCAGGAAGCTCAGCGTCTGGGCGTACGGCTTGGCATCTACGAGGCCGGCGGCTACGACCATCCCGAGGTTCAGGTCAGGCAGTTCGACCATTGTGTCAGTAAAGGCGCCGATGGCTTCCTGATCGCCGGCATCAATCCTTCCGACCTGTGTTCACGCATCGCGGTTCAGCAAAGCGCCGGGCGCCCGGTGATCGACCTCATCAATGGCCTTGGCTGTGAAACGCTGAGCTCACGTTCGCGTGTCGACTTCGCCGATATGGCCAGCGCTACCGTGAATTATCTGACCACGCTCAGTGAAGGTCGGCCAATTCGTGTCGGCTGGTTGCCGGGGCCTGCCGATGCCGGCTGGATAAAGGACGCCGAGCGTGGCTTGCACGCCGCTTTGCAGGGAACCGCCATCACGTTGGTGCACGGCGGTTATGGCCCGCTGGATCGCAGTCGTCAGGCGCAGCTGGCGCGCGAGCTGTTCAAGAACGAGCCTGCGCTCGACTACGTGATCGGCAACGCCGAGGCGGCACTGTTCGCCACCGAACTGGTGAACAGCGCCCGTTCGCCCACTCGGGTGTTGTCGCTCTACGCCACGGATCGCGTGCTGCAGCAGGTGCGCGAAGGCGACATACTGGCCGCCCCGACCGACTCTCCAGTGATTCAGGCACGTATCGCCCTGGATCTCGCGGTACGCGGTCTGCAGGGCGAAGTGCTACCCGCCATCATCAGTCCGCAGGTCGAGATACTCGATGCCCGTGCCCTTAAGCGCTTCGATCTCGAGCGCCTGGCACCGCCGGAGCGCTATCGGATGACGACTCAGGAACTGCCGAACTAACTGGCCGTTCGCATCGCTTCGACCGCGCGCTGCGGGGTGCCGCGTACCGGTTTGCCATTGGCGGTGTAATAGGGCGCGGTGCTGCGCGGCAGTGCCTCATTGCCACGAATGCGGTCGGCGATCTTCTCGGCGATCATGATGGTGGTGGCATTGAGGTTGCCGGTGATGATCTCCGGCATGATCGACGCGTCCACCACGCGCAGGCCCTGTACACCATGCACGCGGCCCTGGCCATCGACTACCGCCATGGCGTCCTCGCCCATCTTGCACGAGCAGGATGGATGGAATGCCGTCTCTGCGTGTTCGCGGATGAAGGCATCCAGCTCGGCATCGCTCTGTACATGAGCACCGGGGCTCAGTTCACGGCCGCGGTACGGATCGAGAGCGGGTTGGTTGATGATCTCCCGGGTCAGGCGAATGCCGTCGCGAAACTCCTGCCAGTCCTGCTCATGGGACATGTAATTGAACAGGATGCTCGGGTGCTGGCGCGGGTCCTTCGACTTGACCTGCACGCGGCCGCGACTTGGCGAGCGCATCGAGCCCACGTGGGCCTGGAAGCCGTGCTCTTTCACCGCATTGCTGCCGTTGTAATTGATCGCCACCGGCAGGAAGTGGTACTGCAGGTTCGGCCACTCGAACTCTTCGCGCGAGCGAATGAAACCACCGGCCTCGAACTGATTGCTGGCGCCGATGCCGTCGCCGGCCAGCAGCCATTTTGCGCCGATCCCGGGCTGGTTGAGCATCTTCAGGGCCGGGTACAACGACACCGGCTGGGTGCAGGCGTACTGCACGTACACCTCCAGGTGATCCTGCAGATTGGCGCCCACGCCGGGTAGCTCGTGCACCACGTCGATGTCCAGGCTGCGCAGCAGCTCGCCAGGGCCAACGCCGGAGCGCTGCAGAATCTGTGGCGAGGCAATGGCACCTGCGCACAACAGCACTTCGCGGCGTGCCGTGGCGATGATCGGCGTATTGCCGTTGCCCTGCAGGTAGGCAACGCCGTTGGCGCGCTTGCCGTCGAACAGGATGCGGTCGGTGGTGGCGTGGGTGGCGATGGTCAGGTTAGCGCGCTCGCGGGCCTGATCCAGATAGCCACGTGCCGTGCTGGCGCGGCGGCCTTCCGGGGTCACGGTGCGATCCATCGGGCCGAAGCCTTCCTGCTGGTAACCGTTGAGGTCCTCGGTACGCGGGTAGCCCGCCTGCACGCCGGCCTCGACCATGGCGTGGAACAACGGGTTGTTGTCGGCCTTGGGCGTGGTCACGCTGACCGGGCCGCTGTCGCCGTGATAATCGTTGGCACCGATGTCGCGGGTTTCCGCCTTGCGGAAATACGGCAGGCAGTCCAGGTAGCTCCAGTCTTCGAGGCCGGGCTGCTTGGCCCAGTTGTCGAAGTCCATGGCGTTGCCGCGGATATAGCACATGCCGTTGATCAGCGACGAACCGCCCAGGCCCTTGCCGCGTCCGCACTCCATACGGCGGTTGTCCATGTACGGTTCCGGGTCGGTCTCGTAAGCCCAGTTGTAGCGGCGGCCCTGCAACGGAAAGGCCAGGGCGGCAGGCATCTGGGTACGGAAGTCGAGGCGATAATCCGGGCCGCCGGCTTCCAGCAGCAGCACGCTGACGCTGGCGTCTTCGGTCAGGCGGGTCGCCAGCACGTTACCGGCAGAGCCGGCGCCGATGATGATGTAATCGAATTCTTGGGACATGGTGGCCTCCTGGTAGGTGGCTGAGCCTTGGGCCAAGCGGATCGCAGGCCCGTGTCCGGCTCATGCAACAGGTTTGCAGCGCTGCCGGGACGCCGGTTGGCGCCGCCTGGCAAACGCAGTCAGAACACCGAGGCGTAATCGCCCAGTTCGACCTGCACGGATTTGATTCGGGTGTAATGAGCCAGCGTGGTCAGACCGTTCTCGCGGCCGACGCCGGATTGCTTGTAGCCGCCCACCGGCATTTCGGCAGCGGATTCGCCCCAGGTATTGATCCAGCAGATGCCTGCTTCCAGCTTGTGGATAACCCGGTGCGCACGATTCAGGTCGCGGGTGACGATGCCGGCGGCCAGGCCGTAGTCGGTGTCGTTGGCGCGGCGGATGACTTCCTCTTCGCTGTCGTAGATGAGGATGCTCATCACCGGGCCGAAGATTTCCTCGCGCACGATGGTCATGTCGTCACGGCAATCGGTGAACACGGTCGGTGCCACGTAGGCGCCATTGGCATATTCACCCGTGGTCACCCGCTCACCGCCGATCAGCAGGCGAGCGCCTTGCTGGCGACCCGACTCGATGTAGCCGAGCACGCGCTCCATGTGGGCGAAGCTGACCAGCGGGCCGAAGTTGGTGTTGTCATCCTGTGGGCTGCCCAGGCGGATGCGCTTGACCCGCTCCAGCACCTTGCTCTCGAAACGAGCCTGCAGCGCGCGTGGCACGAAGACCCGCGTGCCGTTGGTGCACACCTGACCGGAGCTGTAGAAGTTGGCCATCAGCGCGATGTCGGCGGCGCGGTCCAGATCGGCGTCTTCGAAAATGATCAGCGGCGACTTGCCGCCCAGCTCCATAGTCACTTCCTTGAGCGATGAGCTGGAGGCACTGGCCATGACCTTCTTGCCGGTGACCGTGCCGCCGGTGAAGGAAATCTTCTCGATCCGCGGATGCTCGGTGAGCCACTGGCCCACTTCACTGCCGCTACCGGTCAGCACGTTGAACACGCCATCGGGCAGGCCAGCCTCGCTGTAGATTTCGGCCAGTTTGAGGGTGGTCAGCGAGGTGACTTCGCTGGGCTTGAAGATCATCGCGTTGCCAGCGGCGAGGGCTGGAGCGGATTTCCACAGGGCGATCTGGATCGGGTAGTTCCAGGCACCGATACCGGCGACCACACCCAGCGGCTCGCGGCGGGTATAGACGAAGCTGGTGTCGCGCAGCGGGATCTGTTCGCCCTCGATGGCCGGGATCAGGCCAGCGTAATACTCGAGTACATCGGCGCCGGTGACGATATCGACGTAGCGGGTTTCGCTCAGCGGCTTGCCAGTGTCGAGGGTTTCCAGCTCGGCCAGCTCGTCATTGCGCTCACGGAGAATATCCACGGCACGACGCAGGATGCGTGAGCGCTGCATGGCGGTCATCGCGGCCCAGACTTTCTGGCCCTGCTCGGCACTGACCACGGCACGTTCGACATCGTCCTGGCTGGCGCGCTGGATGTTGGCCAGCACCTCGCCGTTGGCTGGGTTGATGCTTTGCAAGGTGGCGCCGCTGCTTGAGTCGACGTACTGGCCGCCTATATAGAGCTTCTGGTCTGCGAATCGAGCCATGGGGCGTCTCCTGATCGGGCCAGGCACCGTTCGCGGCCTGGCGGATGGATCGGCGTGATCGAGATGAAAAGACATGTCAGCCGATTTGGTTAAAAAACAGCCTACTTTATTTTTATTGATCGATCAATCAATAAAAATCCTGCGGGCGACGAGAAACCAGCCGAATACGACGAGTCGGCGCCTTTTCAGGAGGAATCATTCGCTGCATCTCTGACACGCAGGCTGAAGATGCAGCCCAGTATTGAGGGCCGTCGTAGGAGCCGGCTTGCCGGCGATAGCAGTGGCAAGATCGACGCATGGGTTGCGGCTGCAACCGCTTCGCTGGCAAGCCAGCTCCTACCAGGAGGGTGCCTGTGCGCGGCAACTGGTGGATGATCGGCGGCTACCGCTTGCGGGCGATCAGCTGGGGTTGGTGTCGGCCTTGGCCAGTTGCAGGTCGAGGTAGTCGTAGGCGATCTGCGCCGCCTGGCGGGTATCGAAGCGTTCCCCGGACAATGCACCGCGCAGCCACAGACCGTCGATCAGCGCCGCCATGCCACGGGCGGCAGCACGGGCTTGCGGTTGCGGCAGCACACGGCGGAACTGGCCGCACAGGTTGGAGTACAGGCGCTGGTCGTTGACTCGCTGCAGGCGACGCAGGGAGGGGTGGTGCATGCTGCTGGCCCAGAATGCCAGCCAGGTCTTCATCGCCGGGCCGCTGACCTGCGTCTCGTCGAAGTTGCCGTCGATGATCGCGCGCAGGCGCGCCTGCGGGGTGTCTTCGCGCAGCAGCCGGTAGCGGGCATGTACGGCCTCGCTGAGCGCCTGCATCAGGTGGCGCATGGTCGCTTCCAGCAAGCCGTTCTTGTCCTGGAAGTAGTGGCTGATGATGCCGTTCGACACGCCAGCGAGGCGTGCGATATAGGCGATGCTGGCATCGCTCATGCCAACCTGGTCGACGGCTTCGAGGGTCGCCGCAATCAACTGCGAGCGGCGGATCGGCTGCATTCCGACCTTGGGCATCGTGTTCTCCGGTAGGGGCTGTGGCAGCAGTCTATCAGAGGCTCGCGCAGGCTGGCCGCTCAGCTATCCCTATCCACCAGCCGATAGCCGACCCCGGCTTCGGTGATGATCAGCCGCGGTGCGGCCGGGTCGTCGCCCAGTTTCTGCCGCAGGTGAGCGATGACGATGCGCAGGTAATGGCTGTGCTCGACATGGCTGGGTCCCCAGATGTCGCGCAGCAGCTGCTGTTGGGTGACGACCATGCCAGGGTGCCGGGCGAGCGTCTCCAGCACGGCGTATTCCTTGCGCGTCAGGCCGACATCCTGATCGTCCAGAGTGACCCGGCGAAAGGCGAAGTCGACCCGCAGTGGCCCGTTGACCAGTGCTGCCGCAGGCCTTTCGGCCGATGGTCGATTGCGCAGCAGGGCGCGTACGCGGGCGAGGAATTCCTGCACGCCGAAGGGTTTGCTGACGTAGTCGTTGGCGCCCTGGTCGAGCGCCATGACCTTGTCCTTTTCCCCGGCACGCACCGAAAGCACCAGCACCGGCACGCTCGACCATTCACGCAGTCGCGTCAGTACCTGCTGGCCGTCCAGATCCGGCAGGCCGAGGTCGAGCACCACCAGATCCGGTTGCTCCAGTGCCGCCAGTCGCAGGGCCACTTCGCCACCGTCGGCTTCGATTACCCGATAGTTCTGGGCCTGCAGGCCGATGCGCAGAAACTTGCGGATGGCTGCCTCGTCGTCGACCAGCAGAATGGTCGCTTCACTCATGGGAAATGGCCTCGTTTTCGCCGGGTTCATCGTCAGGGGGCGCCGCCAGCGGCAGTTGCAGGGTCAGTGTGCTGCCCTGGCCGACGACCGAGGCGACGCTCACCTTGCCGCCGTGGGCATTGAGCATGCCCTGGCAGATCGCCAGGCCCAGGCCGGTGCCTCCGCCGCCACGGTCTCCCCGTGCGGCGGTGTAGAACATGTCGAAGATGCGTGCCTGCTCGTCCGCGGGAATGCCGGGGCCCTGGTCGCTCACGGCAATGTTCAGCCAGTCGCCGTCGTTACGGACGCGAATGCCGATTTCGCCGCCGGGTGGGGAGAAGCGGGCAGCGTTTTCCAGCACGTTGATCAGCGCCTGCTCGATCAACGCGCCCTGGATCCACAGCAGTGGCGTATCGGCCGGCACATCGTGGCTGACCTGCAGGGGCTGCAGCACCGGCTGCAAGCGTTGCAGGGCGGCGGCGATCAGATCGTCGGCACTCACCCAGTCGCGTTCCAGGCGCAGGCCTCCATGGCCGAGGCGGGTCATGTCCAGCAGGTTCTGGATATAGCGATCCAGTCGCGCGGCTTCGGTGCCGGTGTCCTGCAGCAACTCGTCGCGAACACCTGCGTCGAGGCTGTCGGCGAACAGTTGCAGGGTTTCGATATTGCCGCGCATGGCGGTCAACGGCGTGCGCAGGTCATGGGATACCGAGGCCAGCAGGGCACTGCGCAGCCGCTCGGTTTCGTGATGCAGGCGCGAATGGGCGAGGGCTTCAGCGATCTTCACCCGGGCCAGCGCGTTGCTCAGCAGTGGCAGCAGGGCGCTGATCAGGCGCCGCTGGTCGATGGGCGGCGCGTCGCCCTGCCCGGTGCGCACGCCAAGCAGCGCCAGCGGTCGATCGATTTCCAGCAATGGCCACCACCACCAGTGCGGGCGCGCCAGGCTGTGGCTGTCGTAGCCGCGTGGTTGCGCGTTGCGCCAGGCATGTTCGGCACTGATCCGCTCCAGCTCGCTGAGGTCGGTAGGGCTGCCATCCAGCGTTTGCCAGCGACCATTTTCATCCAGGCCCAGCAGACACAGTTGCGCAGCGGGGATATCCAACTGGCGGGCCATGGCCTGCAGCAGATCAGTGTGATCACGGGCGTTGCTCAGGCGCTCGGCGAACAGCAGCAATTGCTGGGTCTGCGTCTGAGCCTGCTGCAGGTCCCGGTACTGTCGCCGCTGGCGGGCGGCGAGGTTGCCGGTGAGCAGGGCCATCAGCATGAAGAACACCAGGGTGAGGATGTCCTGCTCGCGGTGGATCATCACCGACCAGGCCGGTGGCAGGAAGTAGAAGCCGTAGGCGCCGAACGACAGCAACGCGCACAGCAGTGCCGGGCCGGTGCTGCTGCGCACGGCCACCAGCAGCACGGCGGCGAGAAATATCAGGGAAATGTTCGGCAGGTCGAGCCAGCGCGAAACGCCCAGAGCCAGCAGTGCGCCGACCACCGCCGCAGCGATGGCCAGCAGGTATTCGCTGAACGGCGCCGTGGGCTGCAGCACCTTGCGTTCGGTGAGCCTGCCTGGCAGGTTCAGGACGCCGATCTCGAAACCGTCCCCCTTGCGTAATAGCGAGCCGCTCAGTGAGCGCCGCCCTGTGCCGGCGCACCACAGGCCCGCTGCCTGTCTGGCATGGGCGAAGTCGATGAGCAGGGCAGCGCAATCATTGCCCTGCAGTTGCACGTAACTGCCGCCCAGTTGTTCGCAAAGACGTTCCGGTGTGTGCAGCCGCTCATGCCGAGCACTGCCGCCCACCGCCACGGCGATCCAGGGTCTGCCACGTTGTCGCGCCAATTCGGCGACATGGCCGAGCAGGGCGTCTTCGTTCGCCTGGCCGCTCAGGCAGGCCAGTAGAGGCCCCTGTGGATAACGCAGGGTAGGAGGTACAGCGGTAGGCATGGCGATTTCCGGTCCAGGGCAGTGATGATCATGGCCCGCTGCAAGGTTGGCGTAAAGAACCGCGAGTGGGCGTAAAAATGCCGTAAAAGTTCGCCTGAAGACGCTGTTGGCAGCCGGGTTCAGAGGTATATCTGAAGCATCTGCAGTTCCCAGAGAAATCCAACGTGAGCACCACCACTACCCGCACCTCTCCCATTGCGTTGCTGATCGGCGCGGTCGGTATCGTTTATGGCGATATCGGCACCAGCCCGCTGTACAGCCTCAAGGAAATCTTTTCGCCGCATTACGGCGTCGATCTGTCCCAGGCCAGCGTGCTCGGTATTCTGTCGCTGATTTTCTGGTCGCTGACCCTGGTGGTCACCGTCAAGTACGTGATGTTCATCCTGCGCGCCGACAATGGCGGCGAGGGGGGCATCATGGCCCTCACCGCCCTGGCCCAGCGCGCCGCTGCCGGCCATCCACGTCTGCGTTCGGTACTGATCATGCTCGGCCTGTTCGGCGCCGCACTGTTCTATGGTGACAGCATGCTCACTCCGGCGGTTTCGGTGCTCTCCGCCGTGGAGGGTGTCGGTCTGGTGGTCGACGGCATCGATCACTGGGTGGTGCCGGTGGCGCTGCTGATCCTGGTGCCGCTGTTTCTGTTGCAGCGCCATGGTACGGCGCGCATCGGTTATCTGTTCGGGCCGGTGATGGTGGTCTGGTTCGTGGTGCTGGGTGCGCTGGGCGTACATGGCATCGTGCAGCAGCCGCAAGTGTTGCTGGCGCTGAATCCCTATTGGGCGCTGCACTTCTTCATCGCCAATCCGTTGCTTGGGGTGACGGTAATGGGCGCGGTGGTGCTGACCATCACCGGGGCTGAGGCGCTGTATGCCGACATGGGCCACTTCGGTCGCCGTCCCATCGTGCACGCCTGGCTGTTTCTGGCCTTTCCCGGTCTGATTCTCAACTATTTCGGCCAGGGCGCAGTGCTGCTCAGCGATCCCGAGGCGGTGCGTAACCCCTTTTATCTGCTGGCGCCGTCCTGGGCGCTGATTCCCCTGATCGGCCTGTCGACCCTGGCCACCATCATCGCCTCCCAGGCGGTGATCACCGGCGCCTTCTCGGTGACTCGCCAGGCGATCCAGCTCGGCTACGTGCCGCGCATGCAGATCCTGCACACCTCCAGTGCCGAACAGGGGCAGATCTACATTCCCCTGATCAACAGTTGCTTGCTGATCGGTGTGGTACTGCTGGTGCTCGGCTTCCAGTCGTCCAGTGGCCTGGCCGGCGCCTATGGTGTGGCCGTGACAGGCACCATGCTGTGCACCACGCTGCTGGTGTCGGCGGTGATCCTGCTGTTGTGGCGCTGGCCGAAAGTCCTGGCCGTGCCGCTGTTGGCGGTGTTCCTGCTGGTCGACGGCATCTTCTTCGCCGCCAACGTGCCGAAGATCGCCGGTGGCGGTGCAGTTCCAATGATCGTCGGCATCCTGCTGTTCGGCCTGATGACTACCTGGAAACGCGGTCGCCAACTGGTGCTCGAACGCCTCGACGAACATGCGCTGGTGCTGCGCGACTTCATCGCCAGCATTGCCCTGCAACCGCCCCATCGGGTCGCCGGTACCGCGGTGTTCCTGACCAGCCGGGTGGACGTGGTGCCCCATGCGCTGTTGCACAACCTGCTGCATAACCAGGTCCTGCATGAGCGGGTGATGCTGCTCACCGTGCTCTACGAGGATCGTCCGCGGGTGCCGTTGGCCGAGCGCTTCGAACTCGATGCCTATGACCAGGGGTTCTATCGCGTGCGCCTGCGCTTCGGCTTCCTCGAAGCACCGGACATTCCTCAGGCGCTGGCGCAACTGAGCGAAAAGGGACTCGATTGCCCGCCGATGCGCACCACCTACTTCCTCAGCCGGGAAACGGTGATTCCTTCCGAGCGTATCGGCATGGCCATGTGGCGCGAGCGGCTGTTCGCCGTGCTGCAGAAGAACGCCGGTAGCTCTCTGGGCTTCTTCCGGCTGCCGGTGAACCGGGTGATCGAGCTGGGCACGCAGGTGGAGATTTAGACTGTGAAATGGCGATAGCCGCCGTTCGTAGTCGGGCGCCAATTGGTGGGCTGAAGCCCACCCTACGGTTAGATGCGCGGCTGTAGGGTGGGCTTTAGCCCACCAAATCGAAGGTCCGCTATCGCCTTATAGCCGTCACCGAGTCAGGCATCGCAGCGACGCCATACACTGGCCAGCCAGGGTTGTTGCTCGCGTGGCAGGCCAGCTGGGCGGTAGTAATGTTCCAGCTCGTCGAAGCCGGCGGCGGTGAGCAGTTGGCGCCAGCTGTCCAGGTCATGCCAGGCACCATAGCGCTCGCCGCTCCAGCCTTCCTGGTTGTCGCCTCTTGGGTTGGAGCTGAACAGCACGCCGCCCGGCTTCAGGCTGGCACGAAGTTCCCTGAGCACCCGAGGCAGTTCCTGGCTGGGGATATGGAACAGCACGGCGTTGGCGAATATGCCGTCGAAGCGTTCTGCCGGCAGATTCAGGGCGAGAAAGTCTTGGTGCCAGACCTCGCAGCCACTGTCTGCGCGGGCCATGGCGACGAACTGCGGGCAGCCGTCGAGACCTACCGGGCGATGGCCGAGCCTTGCGAAGGTGCGCAGGTCACGGCCGGGACCACAGCCGAAGTCGAGAATGCTCAGGGGGGCGGCCGCGTCGATATGGCGCAGCAGCGCGTCGATATTCTGGCTGACGTCATGGTCGCGGGTGCCCTCGCGAAAGCCTTCGGCGTTGGCCTGGTAATGAGCCAGCGTGCGGCTGGTGATCTGTTGCAACTGATCGGGGTCGATGGGCATGACGGGCCTGCGCAGTACGTGGGCGCCTATTTAACCGCATTGCGCGCAGGCCGTGACGATGCGCGATAACATCGCACCCTGAACAGCATTCGAGGTGGCAGGGTGGATCTACAGCAGGGCTTCGTCCTGACCCGGCACTGGCGCGATACGCCAGCCGGTACCCAGGTGGAATTCTGGCTGTCGACCGACAGCGGCCCGCGTCTCGTCCGCCTGCCGCCGCAAACGTCGGTGGCCTTCATTCCTGTCGAGCAGCGCGCGCGCGCCGAGGCCTTGTTGGGCAAGGAGGCGGATGTCGAGCTGCGCCCGCTGCAGCTGCGCGACTTCCGTCAGCGCCCGGTACTTGGCCTGTACTGCCGCCAGCAGCGCCCGTTGATTCAGCTCGAGCAGGCCCTGCGGCAGGCCGGTGTGGATGTCTACGAGGCCGATATCCGTCCGCCCGAGCGTTACCTGATGGAGCGCTTCATTACCGCGCCTGTACTGTTCGGCGGTACGCCGACACAGGAGGGGGTGCTGATAGACGCGCAGTTGAAGCCGGCGCCGGACTATCGCCCGCAGCTCAAACTGGTTTCCCTGGATATCGAAACCACCGCCCGCGGCGAGCTGTATTCGATCGCTCTGGAGGGCTGCGGCCAACGCCAGGTGTACATGCTCGGGCCGCCGAACGGTGACGCCGACGTCGACTTCGATCTCGCTTATCTGGATAGCCGCGCCGAGTTGCTGGAGGCGCTCAATGGTTGGCTGGAGCGTTTCGATCCGGACGCCATCATCGGTTGGAACGTGGTGCAGTTCGACCTGCGTGTGCTGCACGAGCACGCGCAGCGTCTGCAAGTGCCGCTACGCCTCGGCCGTGGTGGCGAAGCGTTGAACTGGCGCGAGCATGGTTCCAAGCAGCATTTCTTCGCCAGTGCACCGGGCCGTCTGATCATCGATGGCATCGAAGCGCTGCGCTCGGCCACCTGGAGCTTCCAGTCCTTCAGCCTGGAAAGCGTCGCCCAGCAGTTGCTTGGCGAGGGCAAGGCGATCGACAACCCCTACCAGCGCATGGACGAAATCAACCGCATGTTCGCCGAGGACAAGCCGGCTCTGGCCCGCTACAACCTCAAGGACTGCGAGCTGGTGACGCGCATCTTCGCCAAGACCGAGCTGCTCACCTTCCTGCTCGAGCGAGCTACGGTCACCGGCCTGCCGGTGGATCGCAGCGGCGGTTCGGTCGCCGCCTTCAGCCACCTGTACATGCCGCTGATGCATCGACAGGGCTTCGTGGCGCCCAACCAGGGCGAGCGTCCGCCCGAAGCCAGCCCGGGCGGCTTCGTCATGGATTCGCGGCCTGGGCTTTACGAGTCGGTGCTGGTGCTGGATTACAAGAGCCTGTATCCGTCGCTGATCCGCACCTTTCTGATCGACCCGGTGGGGCTGGTCGAGGGGTTGCGTCAACCCGACGATGCCCACTCGGTTGCGGGCTTCCGCGGTGCGCGCTTTTCGCGCACTCGGCACTGCCTGCCGGCCATCGTCGAACGCGTGTGGCAGGGCCGGGAAGCCGCCAAACGGGCAGGCAACGCGCCTTTGTCGCAGGCGCTGAAAATCATCATGAACGCCTTCTACGGCGTGCTCGGCTCCAGTGGTTGCCGCTTCTTCGATACGCGCCTGGCGTCCTCGATCACCTTGCGTGGCCATGAGGTGATGCGCCGTACCCGCGAGCTGATCGAGGCCGAAGGGCATGCGGTGATTTATGGCGATACCGACTCCACCTTCGTCTGGCTGCGCAGCGCCCACCGCGAGGACGACGCCGAGCGTATCGGCCGCGGCCTGGTGCAGCGGGTCAACGCCTGGTGGCGCGAGCACCTGCAAACCGAGTTCGGCTTGCAGAGTGCTCTGGAGCTGCAGTTCGAAACCCACTTCAGCCGTTTTCTGATGCCGACCATTCGCGGTATGGAGGAGGGCAGCAAGAAGCGCTACGCCGGGCTGATTCGCCAGGCCGATGGCGGCGAGGAAATGGTCTTCAAGGGGCTGGAAACGGTGCGCAGCGACTGGTCGCCGCTGGCCCGGCAGTTCCAGCAGGAGCTGTACCTGCGCATCTTCAAGCGCCAGCCCTATCAGGATTACGTGCGTGACTACGTGCAGAGCACTCTGGACGGCAAGTTCGACGAACGACTGGTGTACCGCAAGCGACTGCGCCGCAGGCTCGATGACTATCAGCGTAACGTGCCGCCACATGTGCGGGCGGCACGCCTGGCCGATGCCCACAATGATGAGCAGGGACGCCCTCGCCAATACCAGAGCGGCGGCTGGATCAGTTACGTAATGAGCGTGGCGGGCCCTGAACCCCTCGAGCTACGCCGCGCGCCCATCGACTACGGCCACTACCTGAGCAAGCAGCTGCAGCCGGTGGCCGATGCCATCCTGCCGTTCGTGGACGATGACTTCAGCGCACTGATCGGCGGCCAGCTCGAGTTGTTCTGAGACCCATGCCGGAACTTTCGAAACTTTTTGCAAACATTCTGCTTCCGCCACGTGACCCGCGCTTGAGCCGCGCGTCGAACAGAGCGGACTGCTGACAGAGAACCTTGTCAGGTCGGGCCGTATATTCAAAAAAGTAATTTATTAGTAATTATTGATTCTTTTTTGTTTTATTCGCCTTGGCTTAGCCTTGCACCTGCCAATAACTAGCGCTTATCGAGTCTGGCCGAGCCGGCTCGCGATCCATGCCCCGGAGCATCACACCCATGAAAAAATCCACCCTGGCCCTGGCCGTCACCCTCACCACGCTGGCGCAACAGGCCAGCGCTGCCGGCTTCGTCGAAGACAGCACCGCCAAACTCGACCTGCGCAATTTCTATTACGACCTGAACACCAAGAACACCGCCGACAACACGGGCGAAGCGAATGAGTGGGGGCAGGGTTTCATTTTCAACTACCAGTCCGGCTTCACCCAGGGCACCGTTGGTGTCGGCGTCGACGTGATCGGCCTGTATGGCCTGCGTCTGGATTCCGGCGGCAAGAACACCAAAGCCGGTCGTGATCGCACCCCGGGCCAGCTGTTCCCGCTGGAAACCGATGGCAGTGCCGTCAACGATTACAGCAAGGCTGGCGCTACCGCCAAGTTCCGCCTCTCGAAAACCGAGCTGCGCGTCGGCACCCTGCAGCCGAAGCTGCCGGTCGTGACCTTCAACGACGGCCGTCTGCTGCCACAGCTGTTCAACGGTGGCCAGGTCATCTCCAATGAGATCGATGGCCTGACCCTGACTGCCGGTCAACTGGAGCACACCAAGACCCGCTCTTCTACCGATGACATCGGTCTGCGCATCGGTGGCGCCGCTCGCCCGAATGGTACGGCTGTCGGCACGCCAATCGCCGATACCAACAAGTTCTACTTCGCCGGTGGCGACTACAAGATCACCAAGGACCTGACCGCCCAGTACTACTACGGCAACCTGGAAGACTTCTACAAGCAGCACTTCCTGGGCCTGGTCCATAACCTGGCTCTGCCGGCCGGTAATCTGAAAACCGATCTGCGCTATTTCAACAGCGGCTCCGATGGCAAGAACGGCAACCTGGCGGGCCGTAACGAAGGCTACCGCAGCAGCGGCTACTGGGCTGCTGGCGACACCAAGAGCGGTGAAGTCGACAACCAGACCTGGAGCGCCCTGTTCACCTACAGCCTGAGTGGCCATGCCCTGAGCGCGGGTTACCAGCAGGTTTCCGGCGACAGCGCTTTCCCGTTCCTCAACCAGGGTGACGGCTCCAGCTCCTACCTGATCACCGACCGTCAGATCGGCAAGTTCGCCAGTGCTGGCGAACGCACCTGGCTGGCCGAGTATGGCTATGACTTCGGTACCGTTGGCGTGCCTGGCCTGAAAGCTGTCGTCACTTACCTGAAAGGCGACAACATCGATGCCGCCGATGGCGAGCGCAAAGAGTGGGAGCGCGACTTCCGTCTGGATTACGCCGTTCAGCAGGGTTCGCTCAAAGGTCTGGGCTTCTCCTGGCGTAATGCTTCGCTGCGCGGCAACAACGCGACAGACGCCGACGAGAATCGTCTGATCGTCAGCTATAGCCTGCCGCTGCTCTAAGTTTTCCGGGTGGGGCGAAGCGCTGCTTCCCTCGCCCTTTTTATTCGAGCCTGCCTGCGCCAGTCATGGGTTGCAGGCGCTCGGCGCGACAGCGGTTCGCCGCTTCGATCGCGAGCCTCCATTCCTCGTGGTGGAATCTTTACCGGGCGCAAGCCCGGTTTTTTATGCCTGCGATAAAGCTTACGGCCGCCGATGTGCAGGTGAACGCAGTTCTGCACGCTGTTCAGCGTCGCCAGGCTCTGGCATGGTCGGCTCCGACTTCATTCTGGTGACCAGGCCCATGCCCTATCATCGTTACCCCGAACTCGCCTTCCTGAAAATCGACCACCTGAGCTTCGATGAGCAGAAGGTGTTCTTTCATCTGCGCAATGGTCAGGTGTTTTCCCTGATCCAGGATGGCTATCTACGACTCGACCGTCTTTCACCCGCGCAGCGGCAGGACTATCGCCTGGAAAATCTGGGGTTCACCGCCAGCTGGCGACATCTGGGAGGCAGTTGCTGGGATGCTCCGGAACTGGCCTGGGAGGACCTGCAGAACCAGGCGTTGCGCCGTCTGGACGAAGCCGCTTGGGACCTCGAGGCGATCGAACTGCGAGATCGACAATTGGTGGCCTTATGGCGTCTCCAGGCCGACTACTACAACGGTGGCCTGCTGCAGTTCTTCGCCAACTGGGGCATGCCGACCTTCGAGTACGCCCAGGCCGCACTCGCCCTGCTGGGCCTGCAGCAGGCCCGTCAATTGTTGCAGGATTTCTACGGTGTATTCGCTCATCTGCAGGATGAGCCGACCGAAATCGCCCTGTGGGACATCCCGCAATGGCTGACCGAGGCGCAGAACGCACGACTCTGCGAGGTGGACGAGCGGTTGGGCGAGGCGATCGAGGAACTGCAGTGGGTGGCGCTTGGACATTTCCTGACGACCTGATTGGCGGAACCCCAGGGGGGACTTCAGGTTCACTTACTGCACACCCCCAAAGGAAGCACCCGCCATGGCGCTCAGTGAAAAACACAAAATGCTCATCGGTGAGCTCTATCTGGCCAGCGATCCCGAACTGCAGGCCGAAAGCGCCGCCACCATCGCCTGGCTGGCGCGCTACAACGGCAACCTGGGGCTGTCACCTGCCGAGCGTACCCAAGTGCTGGGCGAGCGCCTGGCCAGCATTGGCCGGGGCGTGGTGGTGCGTTCGCCGTTTCACTGCGATTACGGCTTCAATCTCAGCCTGGGCGACGAGGTGTTCATCAACTTCAACTGCGTGATCCTCGACGTGGTGGCCGTGAGCATCGGCGACAAGACCCAGATCGGCCCCGGCGTGCAGATACTCACCGCGGATCATCCCCGTGCTCCTGCCGAGCGCGAGTCCGGCCTGGAATTCGGTCGGCCTGTGAGCATCGGTCGCAACGTATGGATCGGCGCTGGAGCGCTGATCCTTCCGGGAGTGACCGTCGGTGACGACGCGCTGATCGGCGCTGGCAGCGTGGTCACCCGCGATGTACCTGCTGGAGCGAAGGTCGCAGGCAATCCGGCGCGGCTGCTCGAATAGCGCCATGTCACTGGACAGGCCCGCCGTTGACGAGGTGCTGGCGCGTCTCGAGTCCATTCAGCTGATTTGGTTATAAATAAATCATTATTTATTCTTTTTAATATTCCGTGTTCCTGAGCATAGTGAGCGCCACGCAACGACTCACTTGAGGAGCACACAGCATGAGCATCCGCCTTGGCGACATCGCACCTGACTTCGAACAGGATTCCAGCGAAGGCCGTATCCGCTTCCACGAGTGGCTGGGTAGCCAGTGGGGCATCCTGTTCTCCCACCCTGCGGATTTCACGCCGGTGTGCACCACCGAGCTGGGTTTCACCGCCAAGCTGAAAGACGAGTTCGCCAAGCGCAACGTCAAGGCCATCGCCCTGTCCGTGGACCCGGTCGACTCCCACCTGAAGTGGATCGACGACATCAACGAGACCCAGAACACCGCGGTCAACTTCCCGATTCTGGCCGATGCCGACCGCAAGGTTTCCGAGCTCTACGACCTCATCCACCCGAATGCCAACGACACCCTGACCGTGCGTTCGCTGTTCGTCATCGACCCGAACAAGAAGGTCCGCCTGAGCATCACCTATCCGGCGAGCACGGGGCGCAACTTCAACGAAATTCTCCGTGTGGTCGACTCGCTGCAACTCACCGACAGCCACAAGGTGGCCACCCCGGCCAACTGGCAGGACGGTGACGATGTGGTGATCGTGCCTTCGCTGAAGGACGAAGACGAGATCAAGCAGCGCTTCCCCAAAGGCTATCGCGCCGTGAAGCCCTACCTGCGCCTCACCCCGCAACCGAACAAGTAAGGACATCCCATGTTGGTGGTTTTGCTGGGTGGCAGTCCGAGCCAGAAGTCACGCTCCAACGTACTGCTCGACAGGGCGCGGCAGTGGCTGCAGTCCCATGGTGTCGAGGTGGTGAGTTATCAGGTGCGTGACTTCGAGGCCGAGGATCTGCTCTTCGCCCGTTTCGACAGCCCGCGCATTCAGGGCTTGCAGGCCCACGTGGCTGCTGCCGATGGGCTGATCGTGGCGACGCCGGTATACAAGGCGTCGTTTTCGGGCGCATTGAAGACCCTGCTCGACGTGCTGCCCGAGCGCGCGCTGCATCACAAGGTGGTGCTGCCAATCGCCACGGGTGGTAGCAGTGCCCACATGCTGGCGGTGGATTACGCCTTGAAGCCGGTGCTGTCGGCGCTCAAGGCGCAGGAAGTACTGCACGGCGTTTTCGCCGATGACAGCCAGATTGCCTACACCGATACCGGTGGCGATCTGCTGCCGGTACTTGAACAGCGTCTGGATGACGCCTTGCAGCATCTGATCCAGGCACTCAACCGCCGGCCACAGCCGATCGAGCCGGGGCTGTTAAACGATCGCCTGATCAGTGGGCGCTGGAGCGCCTGAGTCAAGGATTCACACACATTTTCCACATGGGTGAAGGTTCACCCATCAACCACCTTACTAGCCCGCCAACGAGGCAGCAGGTGGCCAAACACTCAATGCAGAGGAGAGCGTCATGCGCACTATCACTTTGCGTCGGAGTCTGGTCGCCTTGTTTGCCGCGGCCATTTCCTTCGGCGCCATTACCCAAGCTCAAGCCGAGACACTGCGTATCGGCTATCAGAAATACGGCACCCTGGTGCTGCTCAAGGCCAAGGGGACGCTGGAGAAGCGTCTGGCCGACAAGGGCGTGGACGTCAAATGGACCGAGTTCCCCGGTGGCCCGCAGTTGCTCGAAGGGCTCAACGTAGGCTCCGTGGATTTCGGAGTGACCGGTGAAACGCCGCCGGTCTTCGCCCAGGCGGCCGGTGCCGATCTGCTCTACGTCGCCTACGAGCCGCCAGCTCCGCACAGCGAAGCGATTCTGGTACCCAAGGATTCACCGCTCAAGTCGGTGGCCGAGCTGAAAGGCAAGAAGGTCGCGCTGAACAAGGGCTCCAACGTGCATTACCTGCTGGTGCGTGCTCTGGAAGACGCGGGCCTGAAGTACAGCGATATCCAGCCCGTTTACCTGCCGCCAGCCGATGCCCGCGCTGCATTCGAACGCGGCAGCGTCGACGCCTGGGTCATCTGGGACCCCTTCCAGGCGGCCGCCGAACAGCAACTGCAGGCACGCACCCTGCGTGACGGTGAAGGCCTGGTCGACAACCACCAGTTCTACCTCGCCACCAAACCCTACGCCGAGAAGAACCCGGAAATCCTTCAGGTGCTGATCGAAGAGGTCCGTGCCGTGGGTGAAGACTCCAAGGCCGACCCGGAAAAGGTTACCGACCAAGTCGCACCGCTGCTCGGCTTGCCACGGGACATCACCGCCATCGCCGTGAAGCGCCAGGGCTACGGCGCTGCAGCACTGACTCCGGAGGTGGTGACGGCGCAGCAGAAGATCGCCGACACCTTCACCGAGCTGAAACTGATCCCCAAGAAATTGAGCATCAAGGACGTGATCTGGACACCGCCGGCGTCCCTCGCAGCCGCTCAGAAAGCCCAGCAGTAAGGCATTCAGCTGCATGGTCACTGGCCATGCAGCGACCCAATCCCAAGGAGACCACTCCATGAGTCTGAACATTTTCTGGTTTCTGCCGACCCACGGTGACGGCCATTATCTCGGTACCTCGCAAGGGGCCCGTGCCGTTGACCACGGTTATCTGCAGCAAATCGCCCAGGCTGCCGACCGCCTCGGTTTCGGCGGCGTACTGATTCCCACCGGCCGTTCCTGCGAGGATTCCTGGCTGGTCGCCGCGTCGCTGATCCCGGTGACCCAGCGCCTGAAATTCCTCGTGGCCCTGCGTCCGGGCATCATTTCTCCGACCGTGGCTGCACGCCAGGCGGCGACACTGGATCGTCTGTCCGGCGGTCGTGCGTTGTTCAATCTGGTCACCGGCGGTGATCCGGACGAACTGGCAGGCGATGGTCTGAACCTTTCTCACGCCGAACGCTACGAGGCGTCCGTCGAGTTCACCCGCATCTGGCGTCGCGTGCTGGAAGGCGAAGTGGTCGATTACGACGGCAAGCATATTCAGGTGAAGGGCGCCAAGCTGCTTTACCCGCCAGTCCAGCAACCGCGTCCGCCGCTGTACTTCGGTGGCTCCTCGGAAGCCGCGCAGGACCTCGCCGCCGAACAGGTCGAGCTGTACCTGACCTGGGGTGAACCACCGTCCGCGGTGGCCGAGAAGATCGCCGCCGTGCGTGAGAAGGCTGCGGCCCAGGGGCGCGAAGTGCGCTTTGGCATTCGTCTGCACGTGATCGTCCGGGAAACCAACGAAGAGGCCTGGAAGGCCGCTGACAAGCTGATTGCCCATGTCGACGATGACACCATCGCTCGCGCCCAGGCCTCTCTGGCGCGCTTCGACTCGGTCGGCCAACAGCGAATGGCTGCCCTGCACGGCGGCAGCAAGGACAACCTGGAGGTGTCACCCAACCTCTGGGCTGGTGTCGGCCTGGTGCGCGGTGGTGCCGGTACGGCGCTGGTCGGCGATGGTCCGACGGTGGCCGAGCGGGTCAAGGAATACGCCGCGCTGGGCATCGATACCTTCATCTTCTCCGGTTATCCACACCTCGAAGAGTCCTATCGGGTCGCCGAACTGCTGTTCCCACACCTGGACGTGAACCGCCCTGCGCTGCCGGAAGGCGCGAACTATGTCAGCCCGTTCGGTGAAATGGTCGCCAACGACATCCTGCCCAAGGCGGCGTCGGCCAGTTGAAACGCTGCCGGGCGTGGACGCCCGGCCATCCCGTGATGATTGTTGAGGTATGAAATGAGCAACACGTCTTTCCATAGCCTGGCCCTGCGCCTGGCGCCCTGGGCACTGCCCGTGGCGCTGCTGGTTGCCTGGCAGGGTTCGGTCGCCCTGGGGCTGCTGTCCACGCGCATTCTGCCGGCGCCCAGCGCGGTGTTCGAGGCCGGCTGGCAGCTGCTTTCCAGTGGCGAGATCTGGACCCACCTGGCGATCAGTGGCTGGCGCGCAGGGGTTGGTTTCGCCATTGGTGGGGGCATCGGTCTGGCCCTGGGCTTCATCACCGGCTTGTCGAAATGGGGCGAGCGCCTGATCGACAGCTCGGTTCAGATGATCCGCAACGTGCCGCACCTGGCGCTCATTCCGCTGGTTATTCTGTGGTTCGGCATCGACGAAAGCGCGAAGATCTTCCTGGTCGCTCTTGGCACGCTGTTCCCGATCTACCTGAACACCTACCACGGCATCCGCAACGTCGATCCGGCGCTGGTGGAAATGTCGCGCAGCTATGGTCTGTCCGGCTTCGCGCTGTTCCGTCAGGTGATCCTGCCCGGTGCGCTGCCATCGATTCTGGTCGGTGTGCGCTTCGCCCTCGGGCTGATGTGGCTGACCCTGATCGTCGCCGAAACCATTTCCGCCAGCAGCGGCATCGGTTACCTGGCGATGAACGCCCGTGAATTCCTGCAGACCGACGTGGTGGTGCTGGCGATTCTGCTGTATGCGGTGCTCGGCAAGCTGGCCGATGTCGCTGCCCGTGGCCTGGAGCGCGCCTGGCTGCGCTGGCATCCGGCCTATCAAACCAAGGCAGGTGCCAAATGACCGCTCTGCATAGCCTCAAGCGAGGCACGCCGCTGACCATTCGCGGCATTCAGAAATCCTTTGGCGAGCGCCAGGTACTCAAGGACATCGACCTGCGCATCCCTTCGGGCCAGTTCGTTGCCGTGGTCGGACGCAGTGGTTGCGGCAAGAGCACCTTGCTGCGTCTGCTCGCTGGCCTCGACCAGCCTACTGGCGGTGAGCTGCTGGCCGGTAACGGCACGTTGGCGGCGACCCGTGAAGATACCCGTCTGATGTTTCAGGAAGCGCGCCTGCTGCCGTGGAAGCGCGTGATCGACAACGTCGGCCTCGGGTTGACCGGTGACTGGCGACCCAAGGCCCAGCAGGTGCTGGAAGCTGTCGGTCTCGGCGAGCGTGCCAATGAGTGGCCGGCGGCGCTGTCCGGTGGCCAGAAGCAGCGCGTGGCCCTGGCCCGTGCATTGATTCACGAGCCGCGCCTGCTGCTGCTCGACGAGCCCCTGGGGGCTCTGGATGCCCTGACCCGTATCGAAATGCAGCAACTGATCGAGGGCCTCTGGCAGAAGCACGGTTTTACCGTACTGCTGGTCACCCACGACGTCAGCGAGGCCGTTGCCACCGCTGACCGGGTCATTCTGATCGAAGACGGTCAGGTTGGCCTGGATCTGGACGTGAATCTGCCGCGCCCCCGTAACAAGGGCTCGGCACGCCTGGCTTCGCTGGAAGCCGAGGTGCTCAATCGTGTTCTGCAACTGCCCGAGCTGCCACCGCAGCCCGATCCCGTTTCACCGCTCCCGACGCAACTGCGTTGGGCGCTTTAAAGCAGCGACAAGCTTCAAGCCACAAGCTGCAAGTAAAAAGCCCAGGCGCTCTGTTGTCGCTTGCAGCTTGAGACTTGCAGCTAAATTCGACCCTAGGAGAAATTCGACATGACCATTAAAGCCATCAACGTCCGTAACCAGTTCAAAGGCACCATCAAGGAAATCGTCGAGGGCGACGTGCTGTCGGAAATCGACGTGCAGACCGCAGCCGGCATCGTTACTTCGGTGATCACCACCCGTTCCGTGCGCGAGCTGGAACTGGGCGTGGGCAGCGAAGTGATCGCGTTCGTCAAGTCCACTGAGGTGTCCATCGCCAAGCTCTGATCGCTTCGCGCGGGAAAACGGCCGGCCTTGCGCCGGCCTTTTCGTGCCTGCTAGGTAATGCCCCATTCACAGTCCGAGCTGCGCGTTGCCTGCAGACTCCTCGTGTCAGTTGCGTAACGGGTATTGATGGGGAAGACGCCGCCCCCTTGTTCACCGCTTCGCTGGCGCGATGGTGGATGAGAAAGGCGCCATCCACCCCACGGGGGCCTAGCGCTCTTCGCGTAGCCTGGCCATCTGACGTTCGAGCAGCGCCGGATACGGATCGAGCAGGCGCTCGACGCAGCTGGCGCCCTCGGGGCTGGCGATGGCACGGATGCGGGCGCGCTGGCGCAGCGTGGCGTCTTCGCCTACGCGTCGTTCCACCAGCAGCAGGTTGCGGCTGTGCTGAGACAGGGCCAGGGCATCCTGTGCGGTTTCGCTCAACAGCAGGTCGCCTTGGCTGAGGCCCTGCAGGTCTTCACCCAGGGTCAGGCCGAGTTGCAGGTGCAGGGTGATGCCGCTGTCGGCAACTTCGATCTGCAGGGCGTGGCCCAGTGCGCGCAGCAGTTCACCGCAGCAGATGGCGTGAGTCAGGTAGTCGTCCTGGCTGTCCTGATGGTGGAAGAGCATCAGGCTGCTGCCATCGTTGAGGGTGTACAGCTGAGCCTTGTAAAGCGCCGCGGCCTTGTCCAGGCAGTTGCGGTAGCTTTCCAGAAGCTCCATCAGGCGGGTACGCGGCAAACGGCGCAGTTGCTCCTGAGCGCCCAGCTGGACCGCCAATACGGCACTCTTCTGCGGCGCAGCAGGTGCCGCCGGAGGGATGTGGGCAGGCGTCTCATCGCGGTCATACAGATCGGCGAAGGCATCGTCATCGGTGTCTTCACCGCGTCTGCGGCTTGGCGGATCGTAATCGTCGGTATCGAAGCGACTGTCGCGCAGGTCGCGAACTTCGAACTGCGGATCGTCGCGGCGATCCACTTCTTCGTCATCCTCGTCGTGCAGGAACTGCTCGTCCAGATCGTCGAGGTCGTCGAATTCCGGCTCTGGCTCCGGCTCGGGCTCCGGTTTTACCGGCGCGAGGCGAGCCTGCAGCTGCCGCGCCAGGTCGCCAATCTCGTCCTGGCGATTGGCGCCCGGGGCGTAATCATCAGGGTCACGCAGCCAGACCCGCATCTGCATCAGTGGCGTGGAGATCTGTCGGCCCAGGCGCAGGCTCAGCGACAGCGTCAGCGCCAGCAGGATGAGGCTGAGGATGCCCATGCTCTGCAGGCTGATGGTCATTGGCTGCTGGAATTGCTGCATGTCCAGGCTGATGCGCAACTGCCCGGCCATCACCTCCTGGAAAGTGATCGGCGTGGAGTACAGGCCCTCGGTCTCGCCGAGCATGCTCTTGCTGGGGCGGGTGCCGGCTTCCGCAAGGATGCGGTTGTCGACGCTGTAAATGGCCGCGTGCGCCACCAGCGGGTTCTTCACCAGGTTGTTGAGCAGCACGTTGAGGCTGAGGATGTCGTTGGACACCAGCAGTTCGGTGGCCGAGGCAGCCGTCTGCGTGATCAGGCTGCTGCCCAGTGCTTCGGCCTGCTGCTGCATGGCCTGCTTGAACTGCATGCCGATGACCCAGGCATAGATCACCAGCGCCATGGCCACCAGCAGCAAGCTGTGACTGACGACGCGCAATGCCAGCGGCACGCGACGTTGGCGCAGTGCACGGAAGAGCAGAAGGAAGAAGTTATCGGGTTTTACGGGGGCGGGCCGGTTCACAGAGCTCGGCTCTTGTCGACTGTAGATGCGGCGCAGTATAGCGAGCGACCCGCGCAGGGCAAAGCGCCGCGCGTGTCCGGAAGGCATTGAAAGTGGTTAGAATGTGCGTTTTTTCACCGGCCCTGCTGCACATCGCCGTTCGGCAGACCGTTCTTAGTCCTGCGAGCTCCGGAGTACGCCTTGCGCGAAATCGTCCTGATCAACATTACCGGTGAAGATCGGCCCGGCCTCACGGCTGCCATTACCGGCGTACTGGCCCAAGGTGGCGTGAACATTCTCGATATCGGCCAGGCGGTCATCCACGACACGCTGTCTTTCGGCATCCTGGTGGAAATTCCCGATACCGAGCGCGCGTCCTCGGTGCTCAAGGACATCCTCTTCACCGCCTACAAGCTCGACCAGCAGGTGCGGTTCACGCCGGTATCGGAAGACGATTACCAGAACTGGGTGGCCGGGCAGGGCAAGGCACGCCACAGCGTGACGCTGCTGACCCGCAAGGTCACCGCCGAGCAGTTGCAGCGCGTCAGTGCGATCACCGCCCGGTACGGGTTGAATATCGACCATATCGACCGACTGTCCGGGCGTATGCCGCTGGACATGCCGGTCGAGCAGGGCAAGGGTTGCATCGAATTTTCGGTACGTGGCGAGCCGAGTGATCCGGCCGCTTTGCGGGCCGAATTTCTCAGCGTGGCCCAGGAGCTGAACGTCGATATCGCCTTTCAGGCCGATTCTCTGTTTCGCCGCAATCGTCGCCTGGCCGTGTTCGACATGGATTCCACCCTGATCGAGGCGGAAGTGATCGACGAACTGGCCAAGGCCGCCGGTGTCGGTGAGCAGGTATCGGAAATCACCGAGCGGGCCATGCGTGGCGAGCTGGACTTCCGTGCCAGCTTCAAGGAGCGCCTGGCCCTGCTGAAAGGCCTGGATGTGGGTGTTCTGGATGAGATCGGCGCGTCGCTGCGTCTGACCGAAGGTGCCGAGAACCTGTTCGCCGAGCTCAAGCGCCTGGGCTACAAGACCGCCATTCTGTCCGGCGGCTTCACCTACTTCGCCAAGCAACTGCAGGCCAAGCTGGGCATCGACTACGTGTTCGCCAACGAACTGGAAGTGGTCGATGGCAAGGTCACCGGTGTGGCCATCGAGCCGATCGTCGATGCGCAGCGCAAGGCTGATCTGTTGCGCGAGCTGGCGCACAAGGAGGGTTTGCGTCTGGAACAGACCATTGCCGTCGGCGATGGCGCCAATGACCTGCCGATGCTGGCCATTGCCGGGCTGGGTGTGGCATTTCGGGCCAAGCCGCTGGTCAAGCAATCGGCCAAGCAGGCGATCTCCACCCTTGGCCTGGACGGCCTTCTTTATCTGCTGGGTTTCCGCGACCGCGACGGTCAGCGGTAAGCGAAATGCAGCTGCAACGGGGCGGCCAGGCTGCCCTGTTGGCTCAATCGTCTGACGAGAAGTTGTAATCCATCGACTGACTCGGGCCCTGCAGGTAGTAACCCTGAATGTAGTTCGTGCCGGCTTGCCACAGGGTGGCGAGGACGCTGGCGGACTCCACGAACGGCACGATGGTCAGCTTGGCCTGGCTGTGCAGGCTGGCGAGCATGGTCTTCAGCGCTTCCTGATTGGCCGGATCGCTGAGGTCCTTGGCGAAGGAGCCATCCACCTTGACGAAGTCGACGGGCAGGTGCCTGAGCGTATTGAACGGGTTCAGCGCGCAGCCGAACTGACTCAGGGCGATATGGCAGTGCAGATCCTTGAGGCCGTGGGTCAGCGCTTTCACCTGTTTCAGGTAGGCAATGGCATCCGGTTCGCTGAACTGGAATACCAGGGCATCGGAAGGCAGGCGCGCGGCCTTCAGGGCGACACTGAGCCAGGGCAGCAGCGTCTGATCCTGCAGGCTGGCGCTGGACAGGTGCACGAACAGGCGTGTCGCGTGCCCTTTGGAGCGGTGGTCGGCGAGCAGCTTGATCGAGCTGAGGATCACCCAGCGGTCGATCTTCTCACCCATTCCCGAGTCCCTGGCCACGGCCAGGAATTCCCCGGGCGGGACTTCCTGACCGGATGGGCTGAGCAGGCGCAGCAGCACTTCGTAGTGTTCGTGCTCATCGCCTCGCAGGCTGATGACCGGCTGGAACAACAGGCGGAAGCTGTTCTGTTCCAGCGCCTGCTGCACCATCGCCACGACACTGCCGCGGCTGGCTGCTGCGGCCAGTTCCTCGGCCGGGTCGAACAGTTTGAGGGTGCCCGGCTCGTCGATCTGATCGGCGCAGCGCTGCGCGCGGTCGATCACTTCACCTGCCTTGGGCGTGGTGTCGTTGAGGCCGGCAACGCCGATCGACAGGGTGGTTTGTGCAGTGCGTCCGTTGATGTCGAACAGGTGCGTCTCGGCCTTGCGCAGCAGGGCCTCGAGTTGCGGGCGCTGTTGCTGCGGTGTCATGCCCGCTTGCAGAACGGCGAACACATCGTCGCCGAAGCGCGCCAGATGGGCATCCTGCGGGAAATGCGTGCGCAGCATGCCGGCGAGGTCGGTCAGCAGCAGATCGATGGCGCCCAGGCCCATTTCGGCAAGCAGGGCGGCATAGCGATCGACGCGAATGTAGGCCAGGCTCGCCGGCTGTTCGTCGTTCACCGCGCGATGCGCTGCGGTATCCATCAGCTCGATGAAGTGGGCGCGGTTATACAGGCCGGTGACCAGATCCAGGCTGCTGATCTCCCGCAGCTTCTCTTCCAGTTCGGCGTTGCCGCTTTCGGCGCGGATCACCGCCTGGATGCAGGGCTCACCGTCGTAGGCTGCGGGGGAGAGGGTGACGCGCGCCGAGAACGTGCTTTCGTCGGTGCGCACACCTGCACAGGACAACTCGTGATCGTCCAGATGCTGATAGTTTTTCAGGAAGTCCTTGAAGGCACCCTGGTCGGCGCTGCCGATCAGGTCGATCATCGGCAGGCCTTCCAGTTCTTCGGCGTCGTCGAAGCCGAACAGCTCGAGGTAGGCGCGGTTGGCATAGATGTGCATGCCGTCGTGCACATAGGCGATGGCATCCACCGAGCTGTCCAGCAGCAGCTGGCAGCGCTTCTCCGCTTCGCGCAGGGCTACCTCGGCGGCGCGGCGGGCGCGGCGTTCCTCGAGGTTGACCAGCTCGCGACGGGCCACCAGCACCAGGCGCTCGTCCTCGCCCTGAGGCAACGCATCCTGAGCACCCAGCATCAGCGCCTCGGTGACGCTGTCGGGCTCGTTGTCGGCCAGCAGCAGAATGACCGGAATGTCCTTGCCCTGATGACGAATGCAGGAGAGCGCTTCGTGGGGCTCCAGGCATTCGCTGACGGGGGCGCAGATCAGCAGATCCCAATTGTGCTTGAGGGCTTCGAGCAGATCCTCGCTGGAGATCAGCCGATGTACACGGGTCGCGTTACCGGCATTACGGAACAGGCTGACGAGACGCTCTGCCTCATTCTGCGAATCTTCGAGAATCAGCAGGCGGATGGTTTTCTTTTCGATGGCCATTAGCGAGGTCGAATCTGCGATAAGACAGCAGAAGAAGGCGGGAGGGTTTCCCGCAATCTACAGCGACTTCCAGAGTGAGTCAAAGTCTTCCTCCCCGGCCGGCCGGTGGGTTCCGGAGGCTGTGACGGAGGTCGCGTGATCGACGCTTTTCTGCTCGAGATCGTGATACTCGAACTGGCTGAAACTGCCGGTGCTGGCCTGTTTCTGGCTCAGCACGGCGCGGCGCTCCTTGCCACTGATGTTGATCAGCACCTTGCTACCTTCCTGGAAAGGCAGGCGTGGCGTGATCAGTGTGGCCGGGCGGGAAATGGCGGAGATTTCCGGGAGCAGCAGGGCGCGCAGGTACTGGCTGTTCTGTTCGGCCTTGCGTACCAGTTGCAGGCCGCAGGATTGCGCGTGTGGGGCGATCAGTTCGATGCCCATCTGCGTGCCGCCACCGCGTACCTGGCGAATCCAGCGTACTACGGCCACGCTCCAGCTCTGCTGCGGGTTGTCTCGGATGCCCAGCAGTTCACCGGCCTGCAGCTGGTTGGGCACTTCCTTCGGCCAGGACAGGCAATAGCCGCCAGGGCTGTGGTTGACGATCGACAGCGTGTAGCTCGGGAAGCCTTCGCCCGCCCCGGAGGCCGATTGTTCCTGGTCCTCGACGGGCTTGGGGTATTCGATTTCCTCGAACGGCAGACCATGTTCCCACTCGGTGCCGCGCCGTGCGTCCGGGGCGTTGGACCAGATATCCGGTTCGCTGCTGACCGGCTTGAACGAAGCGGTGGTTTCTATCGGCTGCTTGAGGATCTCGCTGAATGCCCGGCCGTTGGCCAGGTAGTAGTTCAAGGCGCTCATGCCGATGCACAGGGTCATGCTGCCAGTGCCCTGGGTGCGCTGGAAGGTGCGCTCGGAAATGTCGCCCCAGGCTGCAGCGGCATGCTGCAGCATGTCGATGGTGAAGCCATCCGGCACGGGCAGGCGCGACTGGCTTCTTTCCTCGGGCAGCAGATGCAGGTGGTCCTTGATGGCATTGACCAGCGGTGTCGGGTCGATACCCAGGGCGCCTTGCAACTCGCTTGGCTGGAACAGCGAGGTATAGCGCGGCGGCCCGTCCAGCTGGGGGGCGACGGCAAAGATGCTCGATGGATGGCCGCCAGCCTGCAGGTTGATCAGTGTGCTCCAAGCTTCCAGTGCTTCGGCCAGACGGGCGATGGCGCTCTGGCGCATCTGGTTGCAGCGTGAGCAGCCGATCAGCAGCGCCACGATGTAACTCTGCTCGACGCTCAGCCCCTGGGTGTGGCGCGCCAGCGGGTCGCGGATCACCACCTTGTGGAGGTCCTGCTGATGAGCGATCAGGTAAAGCTGGTGCAGCTCCAGCCACAGCCCCTCGGGGACCGGACAGTACAGCTGGCTGGTACGAATCAGCGGGCCATTGAGGCTGTGAACGGCACGCTGCAGCGCGGTGCCGAGCAGTTGGTTGCGTTCACGGTTCGGCTGGGCGGCGAGGCGTGAAATGATCAGCTTGTAGCCGATGGCCAGGTGGTTCTGCAGGGCCTGGCACAGATTGGCCACCTTGCGCGGGCGCTCGTCGAGGACGATGGCCTGGTTGAGGAAGTGGCGCTCCAGATGCTGACAGACGAAGTACACCTCGGGCCGCAACAGCTCGAGCAGTTGCAGACGGTTGTCCGAGGGGGTCAGCAACTGGTTGAGCTCGATCAGCGCCTGGTACAACTGGCGCGCGGTTTCACCGATGTTGGCCTTGGGCAGGCCGGCGATCCAGCGTTTCAGGTCACGTGGCGTGGCGTCGCAGAAAGTCAGGCCCTGCTTGGTCGGCGTCGGGACGCGGAGCAAAAGGTGGGGGCTCTGTTTATCCATCAAACTTTCTTACTCCAGCGCCAACATGCGAGCGAATCGTTCGGTAATCGTGAGGCGACTCTAGCAGCATCTGGCCATCGTCGCAGCCTTTGCACCAATCATGGCGAAGGCTGCAGGCCGTGCTGCCGGTTCACTGGCCGAGCAATTGGCCCATGCGCACGGGGCTATTGGCAGCCAGCTCCTCGGCCCATTTCACCTGTTCCGGGCCAAACAGCACGATGGCGGTGGAACCGAGCTTGAAACGGCCCAGCTCCGCACCCTTCTCGAGGCTGACCGGTGCCCGGGCGGCTTCGTCGTAGCGTACGGTCTTCAGTTCCCGCTTGGGCGGCGTGATCAGGCCGGCCCAGACGGTTTCGATGGAGGCGACGATCATCGCGCCAACCAGTACCACGGCCATGGGGCCGCGTTCGGTGTCGAACAGGCAGACCACGCGCTCGTTGCGGGCGAACAGCTCGGGAACGTTTTCGGCGGTGGTCTGGTTCACCGAAAACAGGCGACCCGGCACGTAGATCATTTCCTTCAGGGTGCCGGCCAGCGGCATATGCACGCGGTGGTAGTCCTTGGGAGACAGATACACGGTGGCGAAATCGCCGCCCATGAAGGGCGCCGCGCGTTCGCTGTCACCGCCCAGCAGTTCGGTCACGCTGTAGCTGTGGCCCTTGGCCTGGAATACCCGGCCGTGCTCGATGCGGCCAAGCTGGCTGACGGCACCGTCCGCGGGGCAGAGTACCGCGCCAGGCAGATTGTCCAGCGGGCGGGCGCCTTCTTTCAGGGCGCGGGTGAAGAATGCGTTGAAGTGTTCGAATGCAGTCGGATCCTCGACCTGCGCCTCGCTCATGTCGACCTGATACTGCTTGGCGAACCAGGTGATCAGGCGATTCTTGAACCAGGGTGCCCGGCATTCGGCTGCGCAGCCGATCAGGCGCGACAGCAGGTGATGCGGAGTCAGGTACTGGCTGAGGATAAACAGGCGTTCTTTCATCTTTATTCCTTGGCAGCCCGGCATTTCTTGCCGGGCGAATTACAAGTGGACAATCAAGTCGCACTCACTGTTCGACAGGTGTATCGGAAAGATTGCCCCATTCGCTCCACGAGCCGGCGTAGGCCTTGACCCGTGGGTAGCCCAGGGCCTTGGCCACCAGATAGGTGAAGCCGGAGCGGCGATGGCTCTGGCAGTGGGTGATGATTTCCTTGTCGGCGCTCAGGCCCAACTGGTTCAACTGCTGGCCGATATCCTCGCGGATACGCAGGCCGCGGGCGGGATCCATGCCGGCCGTCCACTCGAAGTGGATGGCGCCGGGAATATGCCCCCCCCTGGCGGCCTGTACCTTTTCGCCGCGGTACTCCTCCAGCGAACGGGCATCCCAGATGGCCAGATCGTCGGCGCCCAGGCGCGACTTCAGGTAATCGAGGCTGGCCGTCGGCTCGTCGCTCAGCGACAGCCGCACCGGTGTGCTTTTCGGTTCGGGCACAGCCTGATCCAGCGGACGCTGCTCAGCCTCCCAGGCGGTCAGGCCACCGTTGAGAAAGTGATAGCGCGGGTGGCCGATTACATCCAGCAACCAGATGAAGCGCCCAGCCCAGCCGCCGCCTTCATCGTCGTAAACCACGTAGGTGGCGTGCGGGTGATGGCCAAGCTCGCTGAACAATTGCTCCAGTGCCGCCTGTTGGGGTAGCAGGCCAGGTGCCGGCGGTCTGCCCAACTGAGTGCGTTTGCTGTCGACGAAACGGGCGCCGGGAATGTGCCCGGCCTCATAACGAGCACGGCTGCTCAGGTCGACCAGAATCAGGCTCGGTTCTTCCAGGCGCGTAGCGAGGTGCGCGGGCTCGATGACCAGCGGCAGTTCGTCGAAGGCAGTCATACGGGCCTCGTTGGCAGAAATGAGAACGGGATTGTAGCGCAGCCAGGGCCTGGGAAAAGAGCCGCGGTTCAGCGCTTACGTTTGCTGAACGTGTCCAGGGCGCGCTCTATGCATTGCGCGGTCTTGGCGAACGCCTGCAAAGCGGTATCGCTGATCGGTTTGCCGTGCAGATCGGCGAACAGGATCATCACCACCCGGTCGTTGCTGGCCAGGGAGCGGATCAGCAGGTGCTCACTGGGCAGCAGGGCCTTCAGATTGCCCGGCAGCAGCGCGGAAAACTGGGCGATATTGGCGGGCGTGAGACGCAATTGCGCAGGCGTCTGCAGCAGGCGACGCAGCACCTGGCTTTGCGCCGGGTCGACAGCCAGGCCGCTGGCGGTGGCGTCGACGCCAGCATGCTGTTGCACCTGCAGGCGGCTGTGGGTGCGGTCGGCGAGCAGCATGAGCAGGCGCGACAGGCCGGTCGCCTGCAAGGCCTGGCGGGCGCAGGTGGTGAGTTGCTGCACGTTGCTGAACGCCGTCGGCTGGGCGAGCAGTTGAGCGCACAGTTGTCGCCAGTCGGCGAGTGGCGACGTTGGCGCCGGCTTGGGCGGCTGGAAGTGCCGTACGTTCCAGGGCCAGAGCAGTGCCTCGGCCGGGTGCCAGAGGTCGGTGGTGTCCAGCTGCCGTGCGCTTTGCGCAGCATTCTGATGGATGTGCTGGTGCAGCTCCGGCAGTGGCATCTGCAGGTACAGGCTGTTGAGCCGCTGCCAGCGCCGGGTGTGACTGCCGGTCCAGGCGTTGTGCGCGGAAACGGCCAGCACGTTGGCCAGCAGGATGCTGTTGGCCGGCTGGGTCAGCCAACGCTGCAGCGTCGGGTCGGCGTCCAGTTCCTGCTGCTGACGCAGCGGGTCGTCGTGCTTGCGCGCCAGGCGCAGCGCCTTGGCCAGCAGGCGCCGGTCGTTGAGCAGCAGTTGATAGCCCTGAATGATCCACGCCGGCAGGCGCCAGTGTTCGGCCAGCGCCAGGCACAATTCGAACAGGGAAATGCCCAGCAACTCGCGTTCGACCCGCGCCGGCCGTTCGCCGTTGATCAGTACGCGCTGCTCCCAGGCCTCGAACAGATGAGGGTGAGCCGCCAGCAGTGCCCAGACCGGGGAGAGGAACAGCAGGCTGCCCCAGTGGATTTCCTGCCACAGCCTGGCGAGGCGTGCGGCGAACAGGCCGTTGGCCTGTTGCGCAGCATGCTGGCTGATCAACTGGATCTGCCGCAGCGGCTGGGGAATGTCGGCGACAGCCTTGGCCGGTATGCGCATCAAAAGCTCTTCGGCGCGTTTCAGGCCCAGGCGATTGAGGGCGGTTTCCAGGCTTTCTGCCGCTTCGCCAAGGCTGCTGCTCTTGCGATTGGCTTCGCGCAGCACGCAGAGCACCAGTGCCGGGCTATCCTGCATCAGGTCGGCGATCTCGCGCAGCGAGCGGCGGCTATCGCCCAGGGCGCGGCGAACCTGCTGGTGATAGTGGGTCGGGATGGGCAACACCTGACCGTCCAGCTGCTTGAGCCAGGCATCGAGGGTGCGCGGTAACGGCGTGCTTGCGACCATGGGGATATGCCAAAATGGCTTTTTTTAGACTTAACTGACTATAGTCTCGCGCATCTCTTCCGATAAGTAGAAGGGGTGTTTCGTGCATTCCCTTTCTTTTCACTTCAGTAAGTTTTCCTTATGGCCAAAATCATCGGCATCATCGTTGTCTTCGCTTGCGTCTTTGGCGGTTTTGTCGCGTCTGGCGGCAAACTCATGGCGCTGGTGCATCCCTTCGAGGTGTTGATCATCGGCGGTGCCGCGCTGGGCGCGTTTCTGCAGGCCAACCCGGGCAGCATGTTCATGACCGTCCTCAAGAAGTCGTTGAAGATGTTCAAGTCGCGCTTTACCCATGATTACTACCTAGAAGTGCTGCGCCTGCTCTACGAGATCCTCAACAAGGCGCGCCGCGAAGGGATGATGGCCATCGAGGCCGATCTCGAGGATCCCGCGGCCAGCCCGATCTTCAGCAAGTATCCGGCGGTGTTGGGTGATGAGCGCATGGTCGCCTTCATCTGCGATTACCTGCGCATCATGTCCTCGGGCAACATGGCGCCGCACGAACTGGAAGGCCTGTTCGACATGGAACTGGTTGGCCTGAAGGAGGAACTCGAGCATCCCGCCCATGCCGTGGCGAAGATCGCCGACGGCATGCCGGCCATGGGTATCGTGGCGGCTGTACTGGGTATCGTGATCACCATGTCGATCCTGGCCGAGGCGGACAACGCGCAGATTGGCGAGAAAGTCGGCACGGCACTGGTCGGTACCTTTCTCGGCATTCTCGCCTCCTATGGTTTTTTCGGTCCATTGGCCGCCGCCCTCGAACACGATGCCAAGGAAGAACTGAACGTCTACGAGGCCATCAAGGCAGGCCTGGTCGCCTCCGCCTCCGGAATGCCGCCGTCGCTGGCGGTGGAGTTCTCGCGCAAGACCCTCTACCCGGCGCACCGCCCAAGCTTCAGCGAGCTTGAACAGGCAATGCGCGGGAACTAAGCACCATGGAAAACAACCAGCCGATTATCGTCAAGCGGGTCAAGAAGGTCGCCGGGGGCCACCATGGTGGTGCCTGGAAGATCGCCTTCGCCGACTTCGCCACGGCGATGATGGCCTTCTTCATGGTGATGTGGCTGATGTCCTCGGCCACGCCCGAGCAGAAGAAGCTGATTTCCGGCTATTTCAAGGACCCTATCGGTTTTTCTGAAAGTGCCAGCCCCTACGTCATCGACCTGGGCGGCTCGCCGACCCCATCGCCGGATCGCACCCTCAACGAACAGCCCCAGGAGGCGCCGGGGGACGAAGCGGACACTGATCCCAAGGATCCTGCCGAACTGGACGCCGAGCAGGCCGAGGCCAAGGCCGAAGAGGTGGAGCGCGAGCGTCTGGAGTTGCTGCTGCAGGAACTGCAGAACAAGGTCGAGCAGGACCCGCAGTTGCAGCGTTTCAAGGATCAGATTCTTTTCGAGATTACCCAGGACGGTCTGCGCATTCAGATCGTCGATGCCGAGAACCGGCCCATGTTCGCCCTGGGCAGCGCCCAGTTGCAGCCCTATTTCGAGGACATCCTGTTCGCCCTGACCGACACCATCAAGGCGGTACCGAACAAGATCAGCGTCAGCGGTCATACCGATGCCAAGCCGTTCGCCGGCGCTGGTGGTTTCGGCAACTGGGAGCTGTCGGCCAACCGCGCCAACGCCGCGCGTCGGGTGTTGATCGCAGCAGGTTACGACGATGCTCAGGTGGCGCGGGTGGTCGGGTATGCATCTTCGGCGTTGTTCGACCGCAACGATCCGTTCAATCCGGTCAATCGCCGTATCGATATCGTGGTGCTGACCAAGAAGGCTCAGCGCAACATCGAAGGTGAGCAGGGTGGCGGCGAGCTGGCGCCCGATCCAGCACCGGATGCGCCCGCTGGTGGTGCTGGTGGTACTGGTGCACCGGCTGGTGCGCCGTTATCCAACGAGCAAGTGCGTGAACGGTTGAACATCTTCGAAGACGGCACGCTGCAGGTGGATCAGCCCGAGGAGTGATCGGCCTGCATGGCCAAAGCCCGCTGAGTGGGTACGCCCGGGCAGTGGTGCATGGGCGCTGCTGCCCTCATTCAGTACTCGGCCTCCGGCAGGCTGGCGAGAATGTGCCGGTAGCTGTTCATCCGCTGCGGCTGAATGCGCCCATCCTCCAATGCCTTGAGCAGTGCACAGCCTGGCTCGCGGTCGTGCTTGCAGTCGCGGAAGCGGCAATGGCCGAGCAGCTCGGCGAACTCGATGAAGCCAGCCTCCACGTCGTCCCGGCTAACGTGCACCAGACCGAATTCCCGGATACCCGGTGAGTCGATCAGCTGGCCGCCACCGGGGAAATGGAACAGCCGTGCCGTGGTGGTGGTGTGTGTGCCCTTGCCGGTCAGTTCGGACAAGGGGCCGACTCGGGTGTCGACGCCCGGTAGCAGGCTGTTGACCAGCGACGACTTGCCCACACCGGACTGGCCGACGAATACGCTGATATTGCCATCGAGCTGCTGCTTGAGCTGCTCCATGCCATCACCTTCCAGGGCAGACACTTCCAGCAGCGGGTAACCCAACTGGCGGTACACGCCGAGCAATGCGTTCAGCGCCGTTTCATTCTGTGCATCGATCAGATCGGCCTTGTTGAGCAGCAGCAGTGGGCGGATGCCAGCATGCTCGGCTGCAACCAGGTAGCGGTCGATCAGGTTGGCATGGGGCTCGGGCAGTGGCGCGAAGACGATGACGATCAGATCGACGTTGGCCGCTACCGGCTTGAGTTGGCCACGGGTGTCCGGGCGACACAGCTCGGTGTCGCGTGGCAGTTGGGCGACGATCACGCCAATACCCTGGTTGCCGGGGCGCCACACCACCCGGTCGCCGGTAACCAGAGTCGGCAGGTTGGCGCGCAGGTGGCAGCGGAAAATCTGGCCTGACAGCTCGCCGTCCGTGGCCTCGACTTCCACTTGCACACCGAAGTGAGCGATCACCAGGCCGGTCTGTTCCGGGCCCAGATCGCCGCCTTCCAGGGTTTCCACCACGCGGGATTCGCGTTTGGCCGCACGTGCGGCACGTTCGCCCTGGATTTTTTCGATGCGCCAGTTTTGCCGGCGGTTGAGTTGGCGTTTGGCCATGGGGCTTCCGAGTGTGTGATGCGCTGAAAATGGAGGCGAGTCTAGCATGCCCCGAGGGCGGCAATTTGCGCATGCCAGCGCTAGACTGGCCATCCATCTTTCATTGAGCCTTGTGGCATGGCCGTCTTTTATCGCGCGCTGCATCGGTTGGGTGAGCGCTACCCAGCGTTGCTGGCATTGCTGATCCAGCTCGTCGTCACCCTGTGCATGGGGCTGGCCATTGTCGCTGTCGCGCAGTTGTCCAGCTGGCGGCCAAGTCCGCTGGCGGCCGGTCTGCTGCATGGCCTGCTGTCGGCCAGCCTGGCGCGCTGGTTCGGCCTGTCGCGCTGGTGGTGGTGGCTGAACCTGCTGTTCGCGCCCGCTCTGCTGCTGGCCAGTGGAGCACCGTTGCCGTCCTGGCTGTTTCTGCTCGGGTTCCTGCTGCTGTTGCTGTTCAACTGGAACAGTTTCTCCGAGCGGGTGCCGCTGTACCTCACCGGCGCTGGTAGCCGTCGCGAGCTGGCGCGGTTGCTGGAGGAGCGGGGTGAGCGCTTCGCTTTCGTCGATCTCGGCTGCGGCCCGGCGGGCACGCTGTTATGGCTGGCGCGGCGCTTTCCCCAGGCCCGCTTCACCGGCGTCGAGACTGCGCCGCTGTCCTATGCCATCGCCTGGCTGCGCAGCATCGGTCAACGCAATTGCCAGATTCGTTACCAGAACCTCTGGCGCAGCGACCTTGCCGCGATCGACGTGGCCTACTGCTTCCTGTCCCCGGCGCCCATGCCGGCGCTCTGGGACAAGGCCCGGCTCGAGCTGCCAGCAGGTGCCTGGCTGATCAGCAACACCTTCGACATTCCCGGTGTGGCGCCGCAGCGTGTGGTGCAGTTGAAGGACTGGCGCGATTCGCGCCTGCTGCTCTGGGAGATCGACGGCGCGCAGGGCGCGGCGATTAGCTAGAATGGCGGCACTACAGAGGAGCGCAGCATGCAGAATCCACAGAACCTGATCTGGATCGACCTGGAAATGACCGGTCTCGATCCCGAGACGGACGTCATCATCGAGATGGCCACCATCGTCACCGACACCGAGCTCAATGTGCTGGCCGAAGGCCCGGTGATCGCCGTGCACCAGAGCGATGAACGCCTGGCCGCCATGGACGAGTGGAACACGCGCACCCACGGTGAAAGCGGCCTCACCCAGCGGGTTCGCGAGAGCCGTGTCAGCCAGGCCGAAGCCGAAGCGCAGACCATCGCCTTCCTGGAAAAGTGGGTGCCGAAGGGCAAGTCGCCGATCTGCGGCAACAGCATCGGGCAGGACCGCCGCTTCCTCTACCGCTACATGCCGACACTGGAAGCCTACTTCCACTACCGCTACCTGGATGTCTCGACCCTGAAGATTCTCGCCGAGCGCTGGGCGCCTGGGGTTAAGGATGGCTTTCTGAAAAAAGGCAGCCATCAGGCGCTGGACGACATCCGCGAGTCGATCGCCGAGCTCAAGTACTACCGCCAGCACCTGCTCAAGGTCTGAGGGCGGCAGCGTCAAGCCGCAAGCCTAGAAGCCAGTAGCCTGGGTTGGCCGAAGGCGTAACCCTAGGCGCGTCTGGCGTGTTGATCCAGCGCCCACTGCACGTGCTCGCGCACCAGCTCAGACGGATACTCGCGGCGCGCTTGCAGCGCTTCCAGCACCGGGATGGTCGACGGTGCGTTGCCCAAACCGACGGCCAGGTTGCGCAGCCAGCGCTCGTAGCCGGCGCGGCGCAGCGGTGAGCCCTCGGTGCGGCTGAGAAACTCCTCCTCGCTCCAGCGAAACAGCTCGGCCAGCTCGGCGTTGTCCAGGCTGTGCCGTGGCTGGAAGTCGCCCTGCTCGGTGGCTTTGGCGAAGCGGTTCCAGGGGCAGACCATCTGGCAGTCGTCGCAGCCGAACACGCGGTTGCCAATGGGAGCGCGCAGATCCTCGGGTATCGGACCTTTCAGTTCGATGGTCAGGTAGGAGATGCAGCGCCGTGCATCGAGCACGTAAGGGCCGACGAAGGCCGCCGTCGGGCAGACGTCCAGGCAGGCGCTGCAGCGACCGCAGTGTTCGCTGCCGTAGGGCGGGTCCTCGGGCAGCGGGATGTCGACGAACAGCTCACCGAGAAAGAAGTAGCTGCCGGCCTTGCGGTTGAGTACCAGCGTGTTCTTGCCGATCCAGCCCAGGCCCGACTGTTCGGCAATGGCCTTTTCCAGCACCGGTGCGCTGTCGACGAAGGCGCGATAGCCGAATGGCCCGATGGCCTGCTGAATGCGCTCGGCCAATTGTTGCAGGCGTTTGCGGATCAGTTTGTGGTAATCACGGCCCAGGGCGTAGCGCGAGACGTAGGCCTTTTCAGGTTCCTGCAGGCGTTGCGCCATCTGTGTGTCGCCGGGCAGGTAGTCCATGCGCAGCGAGACCACCCGCAGGGTGCCGGGTACCAGTTCGTCCGGATGTGAACGTTTGCGGCCATGTGCGGCCATATAGTCCATCTCGCCCTGGTAGCCGGCATCCAGCCAGCGCTGCAGGTGCGCCTCGTGTTCGCCCAGCTCCAGGCCGCTGATGCCAACCTGCTGGAAGCCCAGTTCGCGCCCCCAGTCCTTGATGGACTGGGCGAGGCTGGTGAGGTCGGGGGTGGCGTCAGTCATGCTGGGCGGGAATCTGGATAGTCGACGTATAATTCTGCCAGACATCGGAGCACAGGCATGCGGCATTCATCAGACGATCTTCCCGTTGCGCTCTACAGCGCCGCTCAGGTGCGCGCGCTGGACGCCGAGCTGATCGCTGCCGGCACGCCCGGTTTCGCGCTCATGCAGCGTGCTGCGCACGCCATTTGGCGGGCCCTGCGCCGCAGCTGGCCGGATGCCGGTGCGGTCACCGTGCTGGCCGGTCACGGTAATAATGCCGGTGATGGGTATCTGCTGGCCGTGCTGGCAGTGCGTGCCGGGTGGCAGGTTCGTGTGCTGGCGGTGGCCGAGCCGCAGCGTCTGCAGGGCGACGCGGCGCTGGCCCGCGATGAGGCCCTGGCCGCCGGTGTCGAAGTGCTTGCCTGGGAGGCAGGCCACGAAGCACGGGGCGTGCTCGTCGACGCATTGCTTGGCACCGGTCTGGCAGGCGCCGTGCGCGAGCCTTACGCGGCGGCCATCGAATGGATGAATCATAGCGCTCGCCCCGTGTTGGCGGTGGATATCCCTTCGGGTATCTGCGCCGATACCGGCCAGGTGCTGGGCGTGGCGGTGGCCGCCCAGCTCACCGTGACCCTGATCGGCTTGAAGGTGGGCCTGTTTGTAGGCCAGGCGCTCGACCATGTCGGCCGCCTGCTGTTCGACGACCTGCAGTCGAATGTCGCGAACCAGTCGTGGGTGGCGCAGCGTCTGGCCGGCGATGTTCTGCCGCACCTGCCCGCGCGGGCACCAACCGCTCACAAGGGCCAGCTTGGGCATGTACTGGTGGTCGGCGGCGATCACGGCACGGGTGGTGCTGCGCTGCTGTCGGCGCACAGTGCCCTGCGCAGCGGTGCCGGTAGGGTCTCCCTGGCGACCCGCGGCGAGCATCTCGCGGCAGCGCAGAGTCGTCTGCCGGAAGTCATGAGCCTGGCGGTCGCCTCGGCCAATCAGTTGCATGGGCTTGGTGGCAACATCACGGTGTGGGTGGTCGGGCCCGGGCTTGGCCAGAGCGCCTGGGGACGCAGCCTGCTGTCGGTCGCAGTGACGGCGCCGGCCGCGCAGGTCTGGGACGCCGATGCGCTAAATCTGCTGGCCGAGGGGGTGGTGAGTATTCCTCCGGGCAGCGTGGTGACCCCGCATCCGGGAGAGGCTGCGCGTCTGCTGGGCATCTCGACTCGGGCGTTGCAGGCAGATCGTCCGGCTGCTGCCAGGGCGCTGGCCCAGCGTTATCAGGTGATTTGCGTGCTCAAGGGTGCCGGTACGCTGATCGCCGACCCGACGGGCTGCTTGCTGGTCTGCGACCGAGGCGACCCGGTGATGGCCGGTGCAGGCCTGGGGGATGTGCTGGCCGGGCTGATCGGCGCCCTGATCGCTCAGGGTTGCACGCCCTGGCAGGCTGCAGGCCTGGGCGTCTGGCTGCACGCCGGGGCGGGTGAGTATCTGGCAGGAAAAGGAAATGGTCTGGCGGCGAGCGATCTGTGCGACGCTATCCGCCATTTGTTACAGGAGCGAGCCGCTTGTCGGAAATAGAACTGTTCGCCGCCGATGAGGACGCCATGCTGGCGCTCGGCGCGCGTATCGCCAATGTCACCGAAGGACGTGGGGTGATCTACCTCGAAGGCGACCTCGGAGCGGGCAAGACCACGCTCTCGCGTGGCATTTTGCAAGGTCTGGGCCACAGGGGCGCGGTCAAGAGCCCCACCTTCACACTGGTCGAACCTTATGAAATCGGCACGGTCCGCGCTTTCCATTTCGACCTGTACCGGCTGGTCGATCCCGAGGAACTGGAGTTTCTGGGGATTCGTGACTACTTCGAGGGCGACGCCCTGTGCCTGATCGAGTGGCCACAGCGCGGTGTAGGCGTTTTGCCAAAGGCCGACATGGACATTACCATTACCCCGCGAGCGGGTGGCCGGTCGCTGCTACTTCGCAGCCATGGCGCGAAGGGTGATAGCTGGTGCGCCGAATTGGCTGCCAGAGCATGAACAAGAAAGTGGGGGCGGGTATGCGCATAGGCGCGCGATTGATCGCGGTCGGGCTGATGTTGACGGTCATGGCGGTCGACGTGTGGGCCGCGTCGGATGTGCGCAGCGTTCGCCTCTGGCGCGCGCCGGACAACACGCGTCTGGTTTTCGACCTTTCCGGGCCGGTGCAGCACAGCGTCTTTACCCTGTCTGCCCCGGATCGCATCGTTATCGATATCAGCGGTGCCAAACTGGTGACGCCGCTGGACAAGCTCGCGCTGAGCAATACACCGATCACGTCCGTGCGCTCTGCGCAGCGGACCCCTGACGATCTGCGCGTGGTCATCGACCTGTCATCTCAGGTTACGCCGAAGAGTTTCACGCTGGCACCGAATCAGCAATATGGCCATCGCCTGGTGGTCGATCTGTTCGACCAAGCCTCGGACGCCGCGCCAAGCCTGCCGTCGACCACCACGGCCAGTGCGCCGCCAGTGCCGGTCACGCCGACCCAGGCGCCGCCCAAGCTGGCGCCGGTGCCAGGCGGCAAGCGCGATATCGTGATCGCCATCGACGCTGGGCACGGTGGCGAGGACCCCGGGGCTCTGGGGCCGGTCAAGGGGCAGCTCGAGAAGCACGTGACCCTGTCCATCGCCAAGGAGTTGCAGCGCCAGATCAATGCCCAGAAAGGTTTCCGTGCCGAACTGGTGCGTACCGGCGACTATTTCATCCCGCTGCGCAAGCGCACCGAGATCGCCCGCAAGAAGGGCGCCGATCTGTTCGTGTCCATTCATGCCGATGCCGCGCCCCGGGCTGCGGCGTTCGGTGCCTCGGTATATGCGCTGTCGGATCGTGGTGCCACCTCCGAAACCGCCCGCTGGTTGGCGGATGCGGAAAACCAGTCCGACCTGATCGGTGGGGCCGGCAACGTCAGCCTCGAAGACAAGGACAGGATGCTCGCTGGCGTGCTGCTCGATTTGTCGATGACGGCGTCGTTGTCGTCCAGCTTGAACGTTGGCCAGAAGGTTCTCGGGCAGATGGGCCAAGTCACGCCGCTGCACAAGCGCCGGGTCGAACAGGCGGGTTTCATGGTGCTGAAATCGCCGGACATTCCGTCGATCCTGGTGGAAACCGGCTTCATCTCCAACCCCAGCGAGGCGCGCAAGCTGCATTCCGCCAGCCACCAGCAGAGCCTGTCGCGCTCGATCGTCACCGGCGTGAAGCAGTTCTTCGAGCAGAACCCGCCACCTGGTACCTATATCGCCTGGCTGCGTGACAACGGCAAGATCGCCCAGGGGCCACGCGAGCATCGGGTCAGTTCCGGCGAAAGCCTGGCGTTGATCGCCCAGCGCTACCAGATCAGCCTGGCCACGTTGCGCAGTGCCAACTCCCTCAAGTCCGATGTGATCAAGGTCGGCCAGACCCTGCAGATCCCCGCCACTTCGCTGGCTGCCCAGCCATGAGTGAAGCGATGCGCATCCAGCTGCTGAGCCCGCGGCTGGCCAACCAGATCGCCGCCGGCGAGGTGGTCGAACGCCCGGCCTCGGTGATCAAGGAGCTGCTGGAAAACAGCCTGGACTCGGGCGCCAAGCGGATCGAGGTGGATGTCGAGCAGGGTGGCGTCAAGCTGCTGCGGGTGCGTGACGACGGTCGTGGCATCGCCGCCGATGACCTGCCGCTGGCTCTGGCTCGCCACGCCACCAGCAAGATTCGCGAGCTCGAGGATCTCGAACAGGTCATGAGCATGGGCTTTCGCGGTGAGGCCCTGGCATCGATCAGTTCGGTCGCACGGCTGACCCTCACCTCGCGCACTGCCGATGCCGATCAGGCCTGGCAGGTGGAGACCGAAGGCCGTGACATGCAGCCTCGCGTGCAGCCCGCCGCGCACCCGGTCGGCACGTCGGTGGAAGTGCGTGACCTGTTCTTCAATACCCCGGCACGGCGCAAGTTCCTGAAGGCCGAGAAGACCGAGTTCGATCACCTGCAGGAAGTGATCAAGCGCCTGGCGCTGGCGCGCTTCGACGTGGCCTTTCACCTGCGCCACAACGGCAAGAACATTCTCTCGCTGCACGAGGCCAACGACGACGCCAGTCGCGCCCGGCGGGTCGCGTCGGTCTGCAGTTCGGGTTTCCTCGAGCAGGCGCTGCCCATCGACATCGAACGCAACGGCCTGCACCTGTGGGGCTGGGTCGGCTTGCCGACCTTCTCCCGTAGTCAGGCGGATCTGCAGTACTTCTATGTCAACGGTCGCATGGTGCGCGACAAGCTGGTCGCCCATGCGGTGCGCCAGGCTTATCGCGATGTGCTGTTCAATGGTCGCCACCCGACCTTCGTGCTGTTTCTGGAGATCGATCCGACGGCGGTGGATGTGAACGTGCATCCCACCAAGCACGAGGTGCGCTTCCGTGAGGGGCGCACGGTTCATGACTTCCTCTACGGCACCCTGCACCGGGCGCTGGGCGAAGTGCGGCCTGAAGATCAACTGGCCACGCCGGCGGCCGTCGAAACCATGCTGCGGCCTACCGGCCAGGCTGCTGGCGAATTCGGCCCCCAGGGCGAGATGGGCCTGGCAGCCAGCGTGCTGGAGCGCCCTGCGGAGTCCGTCTGGCGTTCTCCGGGCGCCGGCTATCAGGGGCAGCGCAGCGAGGCGTCGCTACCTGCGGCCGAAGCCCAGGGTGTGTATCGGGAGTTCTTCGCACCGATGCCCGCGGGCAGTGCTCCTGTCTCACTGCCGGACGCACAGGGTGATATTCCGCCTCTCGGCTACGCCATCGCTCAACTCAAGGGCATCTACATTCTTGCCGAAAGCGCTCATGGCCTGGTGGTCGTGGATATGCACGCCGCCCACGAGCGCATCATGTACGAGCGTCTCAAGGTGGCGATGGCCAGCGAAGGGCTGCGCGGCCAGCCACTGCTGGTGCCGGAGTCCATCGCGGTGAGCCAGCGCGAGGCCGATTGTGCGGAGGAACATGGCCAGTGGTTCCAGAAGCTGGGCTTCGAGCTGCAGCGTCTGGGCCCGGAAACCCTGGCGATCCGTCAGATCCCGGCGCTGCTCAAGCAGGCCGAGGCGACGCGTCTGGTCAGCGATGTGCTCTCCGATCTGCTCGAATACGGTACCAGCGATCGTATTCAGGCTCACCTCAATGAACTGCTGGGCACCATGGCCTGCCATGGTGCGGTGCGTGCCAATCGCCGGCTCACCCTGCCGGAGATGAATGGCTTGCTGCGCGACATGGAGCAGACCGAGCGCAGTGGTCAATGCAATCACGGCCGGCCGACTTGGACGCAGATGAGCATGGACCAGCTGGACAAATTGTTCATGCGCGGCCAGTAACCGGCGGGTCGTGCTTGCGAGTGACGGCCCGTGCCCTGAAAATGGGCCGCCGTTTATCCGAGTCCTGTCGATGTCCTGCCTTCCTCCCGCCATCTTTCTGATGGGCCCGACCGCTGCCGGCAAGACCGACCTGGCGCTGGCGCTGGCGCGCGTGCTGCCCTGCGAGCTGGTCAGCGTGGATTCCGCGCTGGTCTACCGGGGGATGGATATCGGTACCGCCAAGCCCGACAGGGCCACGCTGGAGGCGTTTCCTCACCATCTGGTGGACATTCGTGATCCGGCCGATGCGTATTCGGCTGCCGAGTTTCGTCGCGATGCGCTGGCGGTCATGGCCGAAATCACCGCGCGGGGGCGCATTCCCCTGCTGGTGGGCGGCACCATGCTCTACTTCAAGACCCTGCTCGATGGCCTGGCCGACATGCCCGGAGCCGACGCCGAGGTCCGAGCCGGGCTAGAGGCGCGTGGTCAGCGCGACGGCTGGCATGTGCTGCACGAGCAATTGCATGCCGTGGACCCGCAATCGGCGGCGCGCATCCACCCCAATGACCCGCAGCGTCTGGTGCGCGCCCTGGAAGTCTTCAAGGTCAGCGGCATGACCATGAGCGAATTGCGTCTGCGTCAGAACGAAGACAGCTCAGGAGCGGGGCGTTTCCCCTATACTGTCGCGCAACTGGCGATCGCGCCGGCCCAGCGACAGACGCTGCACGAACGAATCGCGCAACGATTTGATCTGATGCTGGAACAGGGCTTCGTCGCCGAGGTCGAACGCCTGCATCGGCGAGGTGACCTGCACGCCGAGTTGCCGTCCATAAGGGCCGTGGGTTACCGGCAAGTGTGGGAACATCTGGAAGGGCGTCTGAGCGCGCCGTTGATGCGTGAGCGGGGTATCATCGCCACTCGTCAACTGGCCAAGCGGCAGTTCACCTGGTTGCGTAGTTGGGAAAATGTGCACTGGTTGGACAGTCTCGATTGCGACAATCTGCCACGTGCCTTGAAATACTTGGCGACGGTCTCCATATTGACCTGAGACCTCGCCGCGGGCCGTCTATCCTTGGGGGAAGACGTGCCAAAGCCGTTTTACTGGTTAAAGAAAACCGTTCAAAAACTATTCAATTATCGATCCATTTAGGAGTGCGGCACATGTCAAAAGGGCATTCGCTACAAGACCCTTACCTGAACACCCTGCGTAAGGAACGCGTCCCTGTTTCCATCTATCTGGTCAACGGCATCAAGCTGCAGGGCCAGATCGAGTCCTTCGATCAGTTCGTCATCCTGCTGAAGAACACCGTCAGCCAGATGGTCTACAAGCATGCTATCTCCACTGTGGTACCGAGCCGTCCGGTTCGTCTGCCGAGTGCTTCCGAGTCCGAACAGGCTGAGTCCGAGCCAGGCAACGCTTAATCCAGGGGGCTGCATTGTTCTTCGAGCGCCATGAAGGGGGTGAACGGGCCATCCTGGTTCATCTGGATAGCCAGAACACCGAGGCGAGCGAGGATCCCCAGGAGTTTCAGGAACTGGCGCTTTCCGCTGGTGCCGACGCCGTGGCGTTTTTCAGTGTGCCGAACAGTCGGCCCACTGCGAAATTCCTGATCGGTAGCGGCAAGGTGGAAGAGCTGCGTGATCAGGTCAAGGCCCACGAGGCCGACCTGGTCATCTTCAACCACGTCCTTACGCCCAGTCAGGAACGTAACCTCGAGCGTGTCTTCGAGTGTCGCGTGCTCGATCGTACCGGACTGATTCTCGATATTTTCGCCCAGCGCGCCCGTACTCACGAAGGCAAGTTGCAGGTTGAGCTGGCTCAGCTCGACCACATGAGCACGCGCCTGGTGCGTGGCTGGACTCACCTCGAGCGACAAAAAGGTGGTATCGGTCTGCGCGGCCCGGGTGAAACTCAGCTGGAAACCGACCGGCGCCTGTTGCGCGTGCGCATCCGTCAGATCAAGCAGAAGCTGGAGAAGGTGCGCAGTCAGCGCGAGCAGGCTCGCCGCGGGCGCAAGCGCGCGGACATCCCCTCCGTTTCGCTGGTCGGCTACACCAACGCCGGCAAGTCCACGCTGTTCAACGCGTTGACCGAGTCGGACGTCTACGCGGCCGACCAGCTGTTCGCCACCCTCGACCCAACCCTGCGTCGCCTGCAGCTCGACGATCTTGGGCCGGTGGTGCTGGCCGATACCGTGGGCTTCATTCGTCATTTGCCGCACAAGCTGGTCGAAGCCTTCCGCGCCACGCTCGAGGAGTCGAGCAACTCCGATCTGCTGCTGCACGTGATCGACGCTCACGAGCCGGAGCGCAATGCGCAGATCGAGCAGGTGCTGGCGGTGCTGGGTGAAATCGGCGCACAGGATCTGCCGGTGCTCGAGGTTTACAACAAGCTCGATCTGCTGGAAGGTGTCGAGCCGCAGATTCAACGCAATGCCGATGGTCGGCCTGAACGTGTCTGGCTGTCTGCCCGTGACGGGCGCGGCCTGCCGCTGCTCAAGCAGGCCGTGGCCGAGCTGCTGGGCGATGACCTGTTCGTGGCGACCTTGCAGCTGCCTCAGCGACTGGCGCGTCTGCGGGCGCAGTTCTTCGAGATGGGTGCGGTGCAGCAGGAGTCGTATGCCGATGACGGCAGCAGTCTTCTGCAGGTGCGCATTCCCCGCGTCGAGTTGAACCGATTGGTCAGCCGCGAAGGCCTGCAGCCGCTAGAATTCATCGAGCAACACACTTTGCAATAAAGCCTGCAGCGGTGATTTTGCCGCTGCAAGCGGGCATTCTGTAGCATTGGTGGGCGCGCCGTTGGCGCGTCTTTGCTTTATCAGTATGGAGAGCGCTATGGCTTGGAATGAGCCGGGTGGCAATTCGAACAATCAGGATCCCTGGGGTGGCGGCGGTCGTCGTGGTAACGGCGGCGGTGGCGGCGGTGACCGCAAGGGACCACCGGATCTCGACGAAGCCTTCCGCAAGCTGCAGGACAAACTCAATGGTTTGTTCGGTGGCGGCAAGAAACGCGGCAGTGACAACAATGGTTCCAGAGGCAAGGGTGGCGGTTTCGGCCTGCTGTTCGTTGCGCTGGCCGTCGTGGGCGCCTTTTGGCTGTACAACGCTATCTATGTGGTCGATGAGCAGGAACAGGCCGTCGTGCTGCGTTTCGGTAAATACCACGAGACCGTCGGTCCGGGTCTGAACATCTACTTCCCGCCGATCGATCGCAAGTTTCAGGAAAACGTCACCCGTGAGCGTGCTTACAGCAAGCAGGGGCAGATGCTGACCGAAGACGAGAACATCATCGAAGTACCGCTGACCGTGCAGTACAAGATCAGCAACCTGCAGGATTTCGTACTCAACGTCGACATGCCGGAGACCAGTCTGCAGCATGCCACCGACAGTGCCGTGCGCCACGTTGTCGGTTCCACCGAGATGGATCAGGTGCTGACCGAAGGCCGTGAGCAGATGGCTGGTGACGTGCGTGAGCGTCTGCAGCGTTTCCTCGACACCTACCGCACCGGTATCACCGTGACTCAGGTGAACCTGCAGAGCGCTGCGGCGCCGCGTGAAGTGCAGGAAGCCTTCGATGACGTGATTCGTGCCCGTGAAGACGAGCAGCGCGAGAAGAACCAGGCCGAAACCTACGCCAATGGCGTGGTACCGGAGGCCCGTGGTCAGGCCCAGCGTCTGATCGAGGATGCCAGTGGTTATCGCGATGAAGTGATCTCCCGCGCCCAGGGTGAGGCGGATCGTTTCACTGCGCTGGTCGCCGAGTACCGCAAGGCTCCCGAGGTGACTCGCGAGCGTCTGTATCTGGACACCATGCAACAGATGATGAGCAATACCAGCAAGGTGCTGGTGACTGGCGACAAGGGGCAGAACAACCTGCTTTACCTGCCGCTGGACAAGATGATCGACAGCCGTGGTGGTAGCGGTGCTTCCAGCAATGCTGCCGGTGCTGGCGCTGGTGCGGCCGATCTGGGCGCACGGGTAGGCAATAACGTTGGGCAGACCGATTTGCGCACAAGGGAGGGCCGTTGATGAGCAATAAATCACTGGTGACTCTGATCGTAGGCGTTGTGCTGGCGCTGGTCGCCTGGAGCAGCTTCTACATCGTCGCGCAAACCGAGCGAGCGGTACTTCTGCAGTTCGGTCGTATCGTCCAGCCTGACGTGCAGCCTGGCCTGCACGTGAAGATTCCTTACGTCAACCAGGTGCGCAAGTTCGATGCGCGCCTGCTGACGCTGGATACCGTCAACTCGCGCTTCCTGACGCTCGAGAAGAAGGCGCTGATGGTCGATGCCTACGCCAAATGGCGTGTGCTCGATGCCGAGCGTTACTACACCGCAACATCGGGCATGAAGCAGATCGCCGACGAGCGTCTGTCGCGTCGTCTCGAGGCATCGCTGCGTGACCAGTTCGGTAAGCGCACGCTGCACGAGTCGGTGTCCGGCGAGCGTGATGCGCTGATGGCTGACGTGACTGCTTCGCTCAACCGGGCGGCGCAGCGTGAGTTGGGTATCGAAGTGGTGGACGTTCGCGTCAAGGCCATCGACCTGCCCAAGGAAGTCAACCGCAGCGTATTCGATCGTATGAGTTCGGAGCGTGAGCGTGAGGCTCGTGAGCATCGCGCCAAGGGTAAGGAGCTGGCTGAAGGTATTCGTGCCGACGCCGATCGTCAGCAGCGTGTACTGCTCGCTGAAGCCTATCGCCAGGCCGAGGAGCTGCGCGGTGAGGGTGATGCCCAGGCTGCTGCCATCTACTCCAAGGCGTATGGCCAGGATCAGGAGTTCTACTCCTTCTACCGCAGCCTGAACGCCTATCGCGAGAGCTTCTCCGACAAGCGTGACGTGCTGGTGCTGGATCCGAGCAGCGACTTCTTCCGTTATCTGGAAAAGTCCAAGCCTTGATAAGGCTGTAAGTCGCGGGCTACAAGCTGCAGGTCGATGCCATGTGCTCGCCTGTCGCTTGAAGCTTGTGGCTTGAGGCTTTTGGCGTGGTATGATGCGGCAGCCGGGAAAATCCCGGCTTTTTTACGCCTGTGGGAATCATGCGGCACGAACTGAGCGTTACGTTCTGTCTTTCAAGGCTTTTGACCTTGTCCCTTTCCGCGCCCCTGGCGTGGGGGCTTCGTGCAATCAATTCACTGATCGTCTCGATGCCCGTTCCTGGAGCTGACCGGCCTGTTGCCGCGTTCGGCCTTCCATCCGCTCCACTGAAGGCTTGTGCCGCCCGAATCAAGAGGGAAATGGCGAAATGGCGACCGTAGACCGCTGGCTGCTGCCAGATGGGATCGAAGAAGTATTGCCTCCGGAAGCGGCGCGCATCGAAGTTGCGCGTCGTCAGGTGCTGGATCTGTTCCAGCGCTGGGGCTATGAATTCGTGGTAACCCCTCATATCGAATACCTGGAATCGCTGCTGACCGGCGCCGGGCAGGACCTAGATCTGCGCACCTTCAAGGTGACCGATCCGCTGTCCGGCCGGCAGATGGGCTTTCGTGCCGACATCACGCCGCAGGTGGCGCGCATCGACGCGCATACGCTGCGTCGTGAAGGCCCGAGCAGGCTGTGCTATGCCGGTAGCGTGCTGCATGCGCAGCCGCGCGCGCTCACCACATCGCGCAGCCCGATTCAGTTGGGCGCCGAGCTGTATGGCGACGCCAGCCCGGCCAGTGACGTCGAGGTGATCAGCCTGCTGGTCGATACCCTCGAGCTGGCCGAGGTACCGGACGTGCATATGGACCTTGGGCATGTCGGTATCTACCGGGGCCTGGCGCGTGCCGCCGAGTTGTCCGGGGAGGTCGAGCAACAGCTGTTCGACGCCCTGCAGCGCAAGGCCATGGACGAGATCGATGCCTTGACCGACGCGCTGCCGGACGCCTTGCGACGCATGCTGCGTTCGCTCGGCGAGCTGTGCGGCGGGCGTGATGTGCTGGATCTGGCCCAGGCCTGTCTGGTCGAGGCGCCGGACGACGTGCACGCCGCGCTGGATGATTTGCTGGCCATCGCCGATGCCCTGGAGTTGCGCTATCCAGAGCTGCCGCTGTACTTCGATCTGGGTGAGCTGCGTGGCTATCACTATCACACCGGTGTGGTATTCGCCGCGTTCGTGCCGGCCGTCGGCCAGGCGATCGCCCAGGGCGGCCGTTACGACGATATCGGTGCCGACTTCGGTCGCGCCCGTCCGGCAACCGGCTTCTCTACCGACCTGAAGACGCTGGTCACCCTGGGGCGTATGCCGCTCGGCGAAGAGCCGGCTGGCATCTGGGCTCCGGACAGTCATGACGTTTACCTGTGGCAGGCGGTTCGTCGTCTGCGCGCCGACGGTGAGCGCGTGGTGCAGGCATTGCCGGGTCAGGAACTGAGCGAGGCCGAGCAGGCCCGCTGTGATCGCCAACTGTTATTGCGGGACGGTCGCTGGCAAGTGCTGGCGCTGGGCTGAGCGACCGCTGTGGTCGTCTATTCTGAATTACTTTCGCCGGCCGTGACCGGCTCAAGCTTGCGCGAAGAGGACAAGTGTTATGGGTAAGAATGTCGTCGTCCTGGGCACCCAGTGGGGTGATGAGGGCAAAGGCAAGATCGTCGATCTGCTGACCGAGCATGCGGCCGCCGTAGTGCGTTATCAGGGTGGCCACAATGCCGGTCACACCCTGGTGATCGACGGTGAGAAAACCGTGCTGCACCTGATTCCGTCGGGCGTGCTGCGTGAAGGCGTGCAATGCCTGATCGGCAACGGCGTGGTGGTTGCGCCTGACGCTCTGCTGCGCGAGATCAACAAGCTGGAAGAGAAGGGTGTGCCGGTGCGCGAGCGTCTGCGTATCAGCCCGTCCTGCCCGTTGATCCTGTCCTACCATGTTGCCCTGGATCAGGCGCGCGAGAAGGCCCGTGGCGAGCTGAAGATCGGCACCACCGGTCGCGGTATCGGCCCGGCCTACGAAGACAAGGTCGCCCGTCGCGGTCTGCGTATCGGTGACCTGTTCCACCGTGAGCGTTTCGCCGCCAAGCTCGGCGAGTTGCTGGACTACCACAACTTCCAGTTGGTGAATTACTACAAGGAGCCGGCCATCGACTTCCAGACCACTCTCGACGAGTGCATGGAATACGCCGAGCTGCTCAAGCCGATGATGCTCGACGTCACTGCCGAACTGCACAACCTGCGTCGTGCCGGCAAGGACATCATGTTCGAAGGTGCCCAGGGTTCGCTGTTGGATATCGACCACGGTACCTACCCGTACGTGACCAGCTCGAACACCACTGCAGGCGGCATCGCCACCGGTTCCGGCGTTGGCCCGATGTACCTGGATTACATCCTGGGTATCACCAAGGCCTACACCACTCGGGTGGGCTCCGGTCCGTTCCCGACCGAGCTGTTCGACGACGTCGGTGCGTTCCTGGCCAAGCGTGGCCATGAGTTCGGTGCGACCACTGGCCGTGCCCGTCGCTGCGGCTGGTTCGATGCGGTGATCCTGCGTCGTGCCATCGACGTCAACAGCATCTCGGGCCTGTGCCTGACCAAGCTGGACGTGCTCGACGGTCTGGAAACCATCCGCATCTGCGTGGGTTACAAGAACGAGAACGGTGCTGTCATCGACGCCCCGACCGACGCCGACAGCTACATCGGTCTCGAGCCGGTGTACGAAGAGATGCCGGGCTGGAGCGAATCGACCCTGGGCGCCAAGACCCTGGAAGAGTTGCCGGCCAACGCGCGTGCCTACATCAAGCGCGTGGAAGAGTTGGTCGGTGCGCCGATCGACATCATCTCCACCGGGCCGGATCGCAACGAGACCATCGTGCTGCGTCATCCCTTCGCCTGAGCGCTGGCGGCTCCCCCTGGAGTCGTGAGCAGGTAACCGGAACGGGCCGCACTTGTGCGGCCCGTTTTCATTTGACGGGCACTCGTGCTCGGGCGCAATCTGGCAATGTGCCGTCATTCGGCACGCGCTTTGCTTCGTCTTGATCCTACCTTGAAGTTGCCGCTCCTCTGGCGGTCGGAGGATTTGCCCGTGGTCGCTGTTCTGTCCCTGTTTCGCAGCCGTCTGTTGCTGCCCGTATTCATTGCGCTGGGTATCGCGCTGTTCGTTCAGGTGCTGCTGGTGCTGGCGTTGACCCGCAGTACGGTCGATGGCCTGGTCAGTGATCTGGAGCGGCAGTTGGGCAGTGATGCCGGGCGCCTTTCCAGCGAGCTGGAGCAGGCCAATCAAGAGGTTTCTGCCAGCCTGGGTGGTCTTTCGGTTCGTACCCGGGAGAGTCTTTCCGCAGGTCTGTCCAGCCGCCTCGGCGAGGAGCGCGTACAGATGCGCGCCAGCCTGGAGAAGAGCCTGAAGGATTCCGCCAATGATCTGGCGCAATTGCTCGCGGCTGTCGCGCCACGCGCCATGTGGGACTCCGATATTCCGGCGCTCTCCGAATTCGCCCGGCGTGCGCAGCGTAACCCCAATGTGCTTTTCGTCATTTACGACGATGCCGAGGGTAACCATCTGACCCGTTACCTCAACCGCCAGAACGAGCAGGTCAAGGCCATGCTCGAGAAAGGAGCCGGTGAGCGCGCGCTGGACAAGGTCATCGACGCTGCCAAGAGCGATCCTACCGTGTACTTCGTCGAGGCCGGTATCAGCCCTAACGGGGTCGAGATCGGCAAGGTGCTGATGGGCGTGTCCACCTCCGCCATCGATGCCGAGCTGGCCGCTATCGACTCACGCTTCGAGGCGTTGCTGGCCAGCGGCGGTCAGCTGGTTGCCGATAGCCTTGCCGGTGCTTCCACCGATAGTGCCGCCGCGTTGTCGGCGCGCCTGGCTGCCGCGCAACAGGCGGCTCAGGGAATGTCGGCCAATACCAGCGCGGCGGTCGACGCTGCGGCCTCGAATCTGCGCTGGCGCATCGGGCTGGGGCTGGCTGTGGTCGGTCTGGGCGTGCTGCTGGCGTTGGCTGTGGTGCTGGGTCGCCGCGTGGTGGTGCGTCTGCGTACCCTGATCGCCGCGCTCGACGATCTGGCGGCCGGCGAGGGTGATCTGACCCGGCGCATCGAGATCGACAGCCGTGACGAGGTCGGCGAGATGGCGTCGGCGGTCAATCGTTTCGTCGCCAAGCTGCAGCCTATCGTGCGTGAGGCTGGTGAGGTGGCGGTGCGTACGGGGCAGGAAATCAATGCGTTGAGCACGCGAAGCGCTGCGGCTGAATCGGCGGCTAAAAGACAGCGTGACGAGGTGGCGGCCAGCCTCCAGGCGTTGGCTTCGATGGCTGACGAGGCGCAGGCCGAGAGTCGCGCCATGCAGGAGGCTTTGCAACGGGTCGAGGCCATTCGCCAGGCGACCCAGGAGAATGCCAGCATCGCCAATCGTGTCGGCAGCTCCATTGAAGAGCTGGTGCAGCGGGTCGATGCGGGTTCGGCGGTGATCGAACGACTTGCCAAGCAGAGTGAGCAGATCGAGGTGGTGCTGACCGTCATTCGCTCGATTGCCGAGCAGACCAATCTGCTGGCGCTCAATGCTGCCATCGAGGCGGCGCGGGCGGGGGAGAGCGGTCGTGGTTTTGCCGTGGTCGCCGATGAGGTGCGGGCGTTGGCCAGCAAGACCCAGCAGTCGACCGGCGATATCCAGTCGCACATCGTTGCCCTGCAGCAGGGCGCCCGTGAGGCGGTCGGCGCGATCGGTCAGGCTGGTCAGCAGGCTGACCAGGGGCTGGCAGCGCTGCGCGAGAGCGCGCGCATCCAGCAGGCGGTACAGCGTTCGGTGGAGGATGTGCATGGCGCCATCAATGCCGCTACACAGGCGGCCGCTCATCAGGCCGAAGGCGCCGATGCGGTGCGAGGGCGGGTCGAGGTGATTCATTCCGAGGCTCAGCGTGCTGCCGAGGCGGTGGCGGCGACGGCCAATAGCGGCCGCGTGCTCGATGGCTTGGCAGGGCAGTTGAAGGCCAGTCTCGGTCAATTCAAGGTCTGAAAGCGCGGCAAGCCATAAGCTTCAAGTGGAAGCAGAGGCTGGCCGTGAGGCTGCAAGGGGCGCTGTATGCCAGCTTGCAGCCTTTCTGCAGGCAATAAAAAACCGAGCCATTGGCTCGGTTTTTTTGAATTTGGTGCCCAGGAGAAGACTCGAACTTCCACGACCTTGCGGTCACTGATACCTGAAACCAGCGCGTCTACCAATTCCGCCACCTGGGCACTGCAGTAATGTTCACCGTTGCCGGTACGGATCATTACATCCGTTATTTGCAAAGTAGGTTATCAAGCTACTTCACGAAATATGGTGCCCAGGAGAAGACTCGAACTTCCACGACCTTGCGGTCACTGATACCTGAAACCAGCGCGTCTACCAATTCCGCCACCTGGGCACTGAAACTGATGATTGGTCATCCGTTCCGTGTTACAACGTCTGCTCGACGCTGTGGGCGCGAACTATACGGTCGTGCTTTTACCTTGTAAACCCCTGACGTCGAAAAATTATTCGCGTTGAAGGCTGACCCGAAGGGCGCTTTCGCGCTTCAATAGACACATGGCAAAACCGACTCTATAGATAAGGTGAACAGGTTCTAATGGCCGATTGGCAATCCCTCGATCCCGAGGCCGCTCGTGAAGCGGAAAAGTATGACAACCCCATTCCTAGCCGTGAGCTGATTCTTCAGCATCTGGCTGAGCGCGGCTCGCCCGCCAACCGTGAGGAGCTGCTCGACGAGCTCGGGTTGAGCACCGAAGATCAGGCCGAGGCGCTGCGCCGCCGGCTGCGCGCCATGGAGCGCGACGGCCAGCTGATCTATACCCGCCGCGGCACCTATGCCCCGGTGGACAAGCTTGATCTGATTCTTGGTCGGGTCAGTGGCCACCGTGACGGCTTTGGCTTCCTGGTGCCGGACGATGGTAGCGACGATCTGTTCCTCAGTCCGGCGCAGATGCGCATGGTGTTCGATGGTGACCGTGCGCTGGCGCGAGTTTCCGGCCTCGATCGTCGTGGTCGCCGTGAAGGCGCCATCGTCGAAGTGATTTCCCGTGGTCACGAGACCATCGTCGGTCGTTATTACGAAGAGAGCGGTATCGGCTTCGTGATTCCCGACAACCCGAAAATCCAGCAGGAAGTGTTGGTGACGGCAGGGCGCAACGGTGGTGCCAAGCAGGGGCAGTTCGTCGAAGTGACGATCACCCACTGGCCGACGCCACGTTTCCAGCCGCAGGGTGACGTGACCGAAGTGGTCGGCAACTACATGGCGCCGGGCATGGAAATCGACGTGGCGTTGCGCAGCTATGACATTCCCCATGTCTGGCCCGACGCGGTGATCAAGGAAGCGCGCAAGCTCAAGCCCGAAGTCGAAGAGAAGGACAAGGAAAACCGCGTCGACATGCGCCATATCCCTTTCGTCACCATCGACGGTGAGGATGCGCGGGACTTCGACGATGCGGTGTTCTGCGAGAAGAACGGCAGCAACTGGCGGCTGTTCTCCGGTGGCTGGAAGCTGTACGTGGCCATCGCCGACGTTTCTCATTACGTGAAAGTGGGTTCGGCCCTGGATGCCGAGGCCCAGGTGCGTGGCAACTCGGTGTATTTCCCGGAACGGGTCATCCCGATGCTGCCGGAAGAGCTGTCCAACGGCCTGTGCTCGCTGAACCCGCAAGTCGATCGTCTGGCGATGGTCTGCGAGATCACCATCTCCAAGACCGGCAAGATGACCGACTATCAGTTCTACGAGGCGGTGATCCACTCCCATGCGCGCCTGACCTACAACAAGGTCAGCGCCATGCTCGAGCAGCCGAAGAGCAGCGAAGGCAAGGCACTGCGCAGCGAATACAAGGACGTACTGCCCCACCTCAATCAACTGTACTCGTTGTATCAGGTGCTGCTCGCGGCGCGCCATGAGCGTGGGGCGATCGATTTCGAAACCCAGGAAACCCGCATCATCTTCGGCTCCGGCCGCAAGATCGCGGAGATCCGTCCGACCCAGCGCAATGATGCCCACAAGCTGATCGAAGAATGCATGCTGGCGGCCAACGTGGCCACCGCGGCGTTCATGCAGAAGCACGGCATTCCTGCGCTGTATCGCGTGCACGACGGCCCGCCGCCGGAGCGCCTGGAAAAGCTCAAGGCATTCCTCGGTGAGCTGGGCCTCTCCCTGCACCGTGGCAAGCCAAAGGATGGTCCGTCGCCGAAGGACTACCAGGCGTTGCTGGAAAGCATTCGCGGTCGTGATGACTACCACCTGATCCAGACCGTGATGCTGCGCTCGTTGAGTCAGGCGGTTTATAGCGCCGACAACCAGGGCCACTTCGGTCTGAACTACGACGCTTACGCACACTTCACGTCGCCGATCCGCCGTTATCCGGATCTGTTGATCCATCGTGCGATTCGCAGCGTGATCCGCTCCAAGCAGGATACGCCCCATGTTCAGCGTGCCGGCGCGGTCAGCATGCCCAAGGCGCGTATCTATCCGTACGACGAACCAACGCTGGAGCAGCTCGGCGAGCAATGCTCGATGTCCGAGCGCCGTGCCGATGAAGCCACCCGTGACGTGGTCAACTGGCTCAAGTGCGAGTTCATGAAGGATCGCGTCGGTGAAACCTTCCCGGGCGTGATCACTGCGGTGACCGGCTTCGGTCTGTTCGTCGAGCTCAAGGACATCTACGTCGAAGGCCTGGTGCACGTCACGGCGCTGCCGGGAGACTACTACCACTTCGATCCCGTCCATCATCGCCTCGCCGGCGAGCGCAGTGGCCGCAGCTTCCGCCTTGGCGACAGCGTGTCGGTCAAGGTCATGCGCGTCGATCTCGACGAGCGCAAGATCGACTTCGAGATGGCCCAGGGTGCCGACGAAGCGCCAGCGGCACGCAAGCGTCGCGACTCCGGTAGCGACAGCCGTGGCGGCAAGAGCTCCCGTGGCGCGTCGACCAGCAATACCGACGTGCAGAAAAGCCGCGATGTGAAGAAAGCGTTGCTCGCTGACTCGAAGTCTTCTGGCAGGGGTGCCAGCAAGGCTGCCGACAAGGGTGGCAAGCCAAGTCGGCATCGCAAGGGGCCGTCGAAGAGCAAGGCCAAGTCATGAGCCAGTTGGAAAAGATCTACGGCGTGCATGCCGTGGAGGCGCTGTTGCGTCATCACCCCAAGCGGGTGAAGCAGATCTGGCTGGCCGACGGTCGCAGTGATCCTCGCGTTCAACCGCTGCTCGAACTGGCTGGGCAGGCGCGCGTCGCCGTCGGCCAGTGCGAGCGTCGCGAGATGGATGCCTGGGTCGAGGGCGTGCACCAGGGCGTGGTTGCCGACGTCAGCCCTAGTCAGGTGTGGGGCGAAGCGATGCTCGAGGAGTTGCTCGACCGTTGCGAAGGCCCGCCGCTGCTGCTGGTGCTCGATGGCGTGACCGATCCGCACAACCTCGGTGCCTGCCTGCGTACCGCCGATGCCGCGGGCGCGCTGGCGGTGATCGTGCCGAAGGACAAGTCCGCGACGCTGACACCGGTGGTGCGCAAGGTGGCCTGTGGTGCCGCGGAAGTGATCCCGCTGGTAGCGGTGACCAACCTGGCGCGCAGCCTGGAAAAGCTCCAGCAGCGTGGTCTGTGGATCGTCGGTACGGCGGGTGAGGCCGAACAGGAGCTGTTCCAGCAGGACATGACCGGCCCGACGGTGCTGATCATGGGCGCCGAAGGCAAGGGCATGCGCCGCCTGACGCGCGAGCACTGCGATTACCTGGTCAAGTTGCCCATGGCCGGTAGCGTCAGCAGTCTCAACGTGTCGGTCGCCACCGGCATTTGCCTGTTCGAGGCGTTGCGCCAGCGCCGCTCGGTCAAGCGCTGAAGCGATCGCTGGCTCATCGCCGGCGATCGCTGTTCAAAATATCACCAGTTCACCTTGCGTGCGGTGGGGCGCTTCTCTAGAATGTCGCCCCTTGCCGTCATGGCAGGCGTTTGCGCGCCTCTCCGTTTCAGCAAGTCAACAGTGTCATTCACTCCTTGCCTGACCGCATTTCGCGGCAGGCTACAACCCGTAAGGAGCATTCATGCGTCATTACGAAATCATCTTTCTGGTTCACCCGGACCAGAGCGAGCAAGTCGGCGGCATGGTCGAGCGTTACACCAAGCTGATCGAAGAAGACGGCGGCAAAATCCACCGTCTGGAAGATTGGGGTCGTCGTCAACTGGCCTACGCAATCAACAACGTTCACAAGGCTCACTACGTGATGCTGAACGTTGAGTGCAGCGGCAAGGCCCTGGCCGAGCTGGAAGACAACTTCCGCTACAACGATGCCGTGATCCGTAACCTGGTCATCCGTCGCGAAGAAGCCGTTACCGGCCAATCCGAGATGCTCAAGGCCGAAGAAAACCGCAGTGAGCGCCGTGAGCGTCGTGAACGTCCTGAAAACGCCGAGTCCAACGACGGCGATGACAGCGACAACAACGACAGCGACAACGCTGACGAGTAATCACCGGATCTATTGAGGAGCCAATCCCATGGCACGTTTCTTCCGTCGTCGTAAATTCTGCCGTTTCACCGCTGAAGACGTGAAAGAGATCGATTTCAAAGATCTCAACACCCTGAAAGCCTACATCTCGGAAACCGGCAAAATCGTTCCTAGCCGTATCACCGGTACCAAGGCTCGTTATCAGCGTCAGCTGGCTACTGCTATCAAGCGCGCCCGCTTCCTGGCCCTGCTGCCCTACACCGACAGCCACGGCCGATAAGATCGGACGATCGACAAGTAGTAAGGGATAAAACGCATGCGCGCCTTGGCAGAATTCATAATGCGCGGCCGTATGCAGGCCACCTTGGTGGTGGTCGGTTCTGCGGCATTGCCGCTGCTGTTCTGGTTGAGTGCTGCCGCAGGTTGCCTGGTGCTCCTGCGGCGTGGTCTGAGTGATGCCATTGGCATCCTCGCCTGGGCTTTGCTGCCGGCCATTGGCTGGTGGTACTTCGGCGAACCGCGCACCTTGTTGGTGTTGCTGGGTGCGCTGGGGCTGGCGTGTGTATTGCGCGCCAATCAGTCCTGGAGACGGGTGCTGTTGTTCAGCATCGCGCTGGGCCTGGTGTATGGACTGGTATTGGGGGCGACGTTCCGCGAGCCCATCGAAGCCATGGCGCAGGAGCTGAGTAAGCTTCTGCCGCAGATGTTCGATGGCGTTCACCAACAGATGTCGGTGGATGATCAGGCGCGTCTTCAGAGTCTTATTGCACCGGTCTTGACCGGATTGCTGGCAGCGTTGCTGCAGGTGGTCAGCTTGCTTAGCCTGATGCTTGGGCGGTTCTGGCAAGCGGCGTTGTATAACCCGGGAGGTTTCGGTTCCGAATTCCGCGAACTGAGATTTCCGCCGATGCTGGCGACGTTACTGCTGGTCGGCATGCTGCTCGGACCCAATCTGGGTGTCGAGATGGCCATGCTTACACCGTTGTGCAGTGTTCCGCTGGCATTTGCAGGCATCGCCCTGTTGCACGGGCTGGTGGCCAAGGGCCGACTGTCGAAGTTCTGGCTGGTCGGGATGTACATAACGCTGCTGCTGTTCATGCAACTGATCTTTCCCTTGCTGGTGGTTTTAGCCATCGTCGACAGTCTGTTTGATTTTCGTGGTCGTCTGGCGGACAAGCCCGGTTCGGGTCCCGCCAACGGTGAAGGTTAAAAGTTAAGAGGTAACACCCAAATGGAAGTCATCCTGCTGGAAAAAGTCGCCAACCTGGGCAACCTGGGCGATAAAGTGAACGTTAAAGCCGGTTACGGCCGCAATTTCCTGCTGCCGCAAGGCAAAGCTACTGCTGCCACCGAAGCCAACGTCGCTGCTTTCGAAGCCCGTCGCGCTGACCTGGAAAAAGCCGCTGCCGACAAGAAAGCTTCGGCCGAGTCGCGCGCTGCTCAGCTGGCCGAGCTGGAAGTCACCATCACCGCTACCGCGGGCGATGAAGGCAAGCTGTTCGGTTCCATCGGCACTCACGACATCGCTGACGCACTGACCGCCTCCGGCGTCGAAGTGGCCAAAGCTGAAGTTCGTCTGCCGAACGGTACCATTCGCCAGGTTGGCGAATACGACGTAGCCGTGCACCTGCACAGCGATGTCGAAGCGACCGTAAAGGTAATCGTAGTAGCCGCTTAATTGCGCTGCTAGGCGGGTTTGCACTCCGGTGCGTTCCCGCTAACATCGGGCACGGCATTGCGAAAGCGATGCCGTGCCTTTTGTTTTTCAACGCAAGCATTCTTTCCAGGCTCCCATGAACGACATCAGCATTACTGAACAGTACGACCTGCAAACCTCTGCCTTGAAGGTGCCGCCGCACTCGATCGAGGCCGAGCAGGCGGTGCTCGGTGGTCTGATGCTCGATAACAACGCGTGGGAGCGTGTGCTGGACCAGGTTTCCGATGGCGATTTCTACCGCCACGATCATCGCCTGGTGTTTCGCTCCATCCACAAGCTGGCCGAGCGCAATCAGCCGTTCGACGTGGTGACCCTTTCCGAACAGCTAGACAAGGAAGGGCAGTTGTCTCAGGTCGGTGGCATGGCCTATCTGGGGGAGCTGGCCAAGAACACGCCTTCGGTGGCCAACATCAAGGCCTACGCGCAGATCATTCGCGAGCGTGCCACGCTGCGCAAGCTGATCGGCATCAGCAACGAGATCGCCGACAGTGCCTATGCGCCCGAGGGGCGTACCGGCGAGGAAATCCTCGACGAGGCCGAGCGCCTGATCTTCCAGATCGCCGAGGCGCGCCCGAAGACCGGTGGCCCGGTGGGCATCAACGACATCCTGGTCAAGGCCATCGACCGTATCGACGAGCTGTTCAACAACGGCGATGCGATCACTGGCCTGTCTACCGGCTTCTCTGACCTGGACGATCTCACCAGCGGCCTGCAGCCGGCCGACCTGATCATCGTCGCCGGACGTCCGTCGATGGGTAAGACCACGTTCGCCATGAACCTGGTGGAAAACGCGCTGATGCGCAGCGACAAGTCGATTCTGGTGTATTCCCTGGAGATGCCTTCGGAATCCATCGTGATTCGTATGCTGGCGTCCCTGGGGCGCATCGATCAGACCAAGGTGCGTGCCGGTCGTCTGGACGATGACGACTGGCCGCGGTTGACCTCGGCGGTCAACCTGCTCAACGACCGCAAGCTGTTCATCGACGATACCGCCGGTATCTCGCCTTCGGAGATGCGTGCGCGCTCCCGGCGGCTCGCGCGCGAGCACGGCGAGATCGGTCTGATCATGGTCGACTACCTGCAGTTGATGCAGATCCCCGGCTCCAGCGGTGACAGTCGGGTGAACGAGATTTCCGAGATCTCGCGCTCGCTCAAGGCGCTGGCCAAGGAATTCAACTGCCCGGTGATCGCGCTCTCCCAGCTCAACCGGGGCCTGGAGCAGCGGCCCAACAAGCGCCCGATCAACTCCGACTTGCGCGAATCCGGTGCGATCGAGCAGGACGCCGATATCATCATGTTCGTGTACCGGGACGAGGTCTATCACCCCGAGACCGAGTACAAGGGCGTGGCGGAAATCATCATCGGCAAGCAGCGTAACGGCCCGCTGGGTACGGCGCGACTGGCGTTCCTCGGCAAGTACTCGCGCTTCGAGAACCTGGCGCCGGGCAGCTACCAGTTCGAAGACGAATAAGCGTATCTACGCCTCGCTGCCGCCGTACACGGCGGTACCCGAGCGCCCCGCTGCCTTGGCCTGATAGAGCGCCTGGTCAGCGGCCTTGTAGAGGCTGGCGAACTGCTCGGCGTGCTGCGGATAGAATGCCACGCCGATGCTGATGCTCACCGTCAGTTTCTGATCGCCATAGGCCACCGGCTTGGCCAGTTCCGCGAGCAGGCGGTCGGCGACATCGTGGGCATGGTCTTGCGCATCCGCCCCGCCGATCAGTACGGCGAATTCGTCTCCTCCGAGCCGGGCGACCGTGTCGCTCGCCCGCACATGTTCCCTGATGCGCCTGCCGATGTGCTGCAGCATCAGGTCGCCTGCATCGTGGCCATACCTGTCATTGATCGGTTTGAAGTGATCGAGATCTATCAATAGCAGCGCCAGCGCTTCACCCGACTTGTGCGCGTTGAGCAGCGCGCTCTCGCATTGCGCGACCAGGTGGCGGCGGTTCGGCAGCTCGGTCAGCGGGTCGTGAAACGCCGCGTGGCGCAGCTCCTGCTCGCGCTGTGACAACTGCTGGTTGGTCGCTTTCAGTTCCGCGGTGCGCTGTTCCACGGCCAGTTGCAGTTCGTCAGCGCTGGCCTGTACCTGGGCCAGCCGAGCACTTTTTTCACGGCCGGCCTGCAGCAGTGCTTCGGAGCGCTGGTTCTTCAGCAGTTGAATGCGGTAAGCGAGGGCGAACGAGAACAGAATCGACTCGACGGCTACTGCAACCGGGAAGACGTAGGTGCTCCATGCGGCCGGCTGAATCACACCGGTGGCGCGTAGCAGCAGCAGGTTGACGCTGGCCAGAATCATGCCGTAACCGCAGAAGTACAGGCAGGCCGGAAAGTAGCCCTGGCGCCAGCGCACGAGGGAGGCCCAGAGCGCTGCGGGAATGGCCGTGAACGACAGCAGCACGAAGACCCAGGCGCCCACGGCGCGGTGGCCGATGCCATCCGCCGTGACCGCAACGACGTACAGCACGCAGCTTATGGTCAGCAGGTGATGGGCCCATGGGACATGGCGGCGAGTCTGCAGCAGCGTCTGGGTGAAGCGGCAGGCACCAAAGCCCCATAGCGCCGGCAGACTGATGCGGTCGAGCCAGAAGGGCACAGGTGCATTCGGCCACAGGTACTGGAAGCCGTGGCCGGTCATGCCGAGGATCATCAGCAGCGCCCCCAGGGTGGTGATCACGTACCAGAAGTAAGCCGAGTCGCGCAGGGCGAAGAAAATGAACAGGTTGTACAGCAGCAGGGCGGTGATGACCCCGTAGATCACGCCGAGCCAGAGGTTTTCGTTGGCGCTCAGGGTGCTCAGGTCATCGAGTTGCCAGACCTTCAACGGAAAGGAGTTGCCCGCAGGGTCGAAGCTGCGCAGGTAGAGGGTTAGTGGTTGCTCGCTCAGCGCCGGTAGCTGGAACAGCAGGCGACGGTGGGCATGATCACGACCTGCGTCGAAGGTCACCACTTCGCCGGACTGGCGCAGCTGCCAGCCTCGTTCGCCGTCGGGCAGGAACAGCTGAAGATCGAGCAGGCTGACGGCGGCGACTTCCAGCCACCAGGCGCCCGGCGCTGTCTGGTTGGTTTGCAGGGTGACCTTGATCCACCAGGGGTTGGGGCTCTGGCCGACGCTTGCCTTGCCCTGGGCAGGCACGAAGCGTTGTTGCACGGCCGGGTCGGCCATGTCCGCTATGCTCAGCCGGGACCCGGGATCTTCGAGCAGTTCGATATGAGGGTTGAGCGCCAGGCCACTGCTGCCGGCATCGAGCGTGATGCTGTCGGCCCGAGCACCCAGACTCAGGCACGAGAGCATCAGCAGCGAGATCAGGAATATGGCTAGCCGCTGCAAGCGGAGGCTCCTTGGTGGCCTGTGCACGACCGTTGTTGTTCTGCTTTGAAGAGTATACCGAGGCGGCAGGTTTTTGATGACTGCCCGCAATCATATTGCACGCCGTCGGATAGGCCGCCAAGCGACGTTTTAACCCAGCGGTACAGTCGGGTTTGGTTAAAAAATGTGCTATATTCCGCGCCCCGTGAAATTCCTGAATAAATCGGTCATCGCCATGCAAGCCGCCAAGCCGCTGTTCGACTATCCAAAATACTGGGCCGAGTGCTTCGGCCCCGCCCCTTTCCTGCCAATGAGCAGGGAGGAGATGGATCAGCTTGGCTGGGATTCCTGCGACATCATCATCGTTACCGGTGATGCCTATGTCGACCACCCGTCGTTCGGGATGGCGATCATTGGCCGTCTGCTGGAGTCCCAGGGCTTCCGTGTGGGCATCATCGCCCAGCCCGACTGGCAGTCCAAAGACGACTTCATGAAGCTCGGCGAGCCCAACCTGTTCTTTGGTGTCGCGGCCGGCAACATGGATTCGATGATCAACCGTTACACCGCGGACAAGAAAATCCGTTCCGACGATGCCTACACGCCTGGCGGTCTGGCGGGCAAGCGCCCGGATCGCGCCAGCCTGGTCTACAGCCAGCGCTGCAAGGAAGCGTACAAGCACGTGCCTATCGTGCTCGGTGGCATCGAGGCCTCGTTGCGCCGCATCGCCCACTACGATTACTGGCAGGACCGGGTGCGCAACTCGATCCTGATCGATGCCAGTGCCGATATCCTGCTGTACGGCAACGCCGAGCGCGCCATCGTCGAGGTCGCCCAGCGCCTGTCGTATGGGCAGAAAGTCGAAGACATCACCGACGTGCGCGGCACCGCGTTCATTCGCCGCGATACGCCGAAAGACTGGTACGAGGTCGATTCCACGCGTATCGACCGCCCGGGCAAGGTCGACAAGATCATCAACCCGTACGTCAACACTCAGGACACCCAGGCCTGCGCCATCGAGCAGGAAAGGGGCAATGTCGAAGATCCCAACGAAGCCAAGGTCGTGCAGATCCTCGCCAGCCCGAAGATGACCCGCGACAAGACGGTGATTCGTCTGCCATCCATGGAGAAGGTACGTAACGACCCGGTGCTTTATGCGCACGCCAACCGTGTGCTGCATCTGGAAACCAACCCGGGCAACGCTCGGGCGCTGGTGCAGAAGCACGGTGAAATCGACGTATGGTTCAACCCGCCACCCATTCCGATGACCACCGAGGAAATGGACTACGTGTTCGGCATGCCCTATGCGCGCGTTCCGCACCCGGCGTACGGCAAGGAGAAGATTCCGGCCTACGACATGATCCGCTTCTCGGTGAACATCATGCGCGGCTGCTTCGGTGGCTGCACCTTCTGCTCGATCACCGAGCACGAGGGGCGCATCATCCAGAACCGCTCGGAAGAATCGATCATTCGTGAGATCGAGGAAATCCGCGACAAGGTGCCTGGATTCACCGGCGTCATTTCCGATCTCGGTGGCCCGACCGCGAACATGTACCGCATCGCCTGCAAGAGCCCGGAAATCGAATCCGCGTGCCGCAAGCCGTCCTGCGTGTTCCCCGGCATCTGCCCGAACCTGAATACCGATCACTCGTCGCTGATCCAGCTCTATCGCAGCGCCCGCGCGTTGCCGGGGGTGAAGAAGATCCTCATCGCTTCGGGCCTGCGTTACGACCTGGCCGTCGAGTCGCCGGAGTACGTCAAGGAGCTGGTCACCCACCACGTGGGTGGTTACTTGAAGATCGCCCCGGAGCATACCGAGGAAGGCCCGCTCAACCAGATGATGAAACCGGGCATCGGCAGCTATGACAAGTTCAAGCGCATGTTCGAGAAGTACTCCAAGGAGGCGGGCAAGGAGCAGTACCTGATTCCTTACTTCATCGCTGCCCACCCCGGCACCACCGATGAAGACATGATGAACCTGGCCCTGTGGCTCAAGGAGCACGGTTTCCGTGCCGACCAGGTGCAGGCGTTCTACCCGTCGCCGATGGCCACCGCCACGGCCATGTACCACTCGGGCAAGAACCCGCTGCGCAAGGTCACCTACAAGAGTGACGGCGTGACCATCGTCAAGAGCGAGGAGCAGCGCCGCCTGCACAAGGCGTTCTTGCGTTATCACGATCCGAAGGGGTGGCCGATGCTGCGTGAGGCGCTGCAGCGCATGGGGCGCGCCGACCTGATCGGTGATGGCAAGCACCACCTGATCCCGACCTATCAGCCAAAGGCCGATGAGTACCAGAGTGCCCGGCGCAAGAATTCCACGCCGGCCGGTAGCAAGAAGGTCGCCGGCAATGGCGGCGGCAAGCCTGCTGGTGGGCGCATCCTCACCCAGCACACCGGCCTGCCACCGCGTGGCAGCGACGGCAGCAAGCCCTGGGACAAGCGCGAGCAGGCCAAGGCGGCTGCCGAGGCACGCAATCAGCAGGCCGCGCGCGAGCGTGCTGGCGCAGGCAAGGGTAAGAAGCCGGTCAAGAAGCCTGCGGTACCGCGTTAAACGGGTGGGCTTCAAGGCCGTAGCCGCCGTTCAGCGATCCATCGTGCAAGCGCGCCATGCCCGCGAAATCACGGGCATGGCGCGTTCCCGCAAGTGGCAGGCGAGCGTCCGCTTTCGTCACTTGCCGCTGACTAGTCGACGCTGAAACGGCAGGTCAGGTAGCGGTTGCTGGCGCCATAGCGCAGGATCGAGAACAGCCGCTTGAAGAGGTACAGCGGGTGGCTGCGGTAGTAAGCCAATACGGCGTTGCCGACGCCTTCCGAGCGGTGCTGGCGGGCCGCTTTCTTGGGCTTCTTGAACAATCCGGAAAACTCCCAGCGCTGGATCTGCTCGAAGCGTTCCCGCGGTTTCAGACCATGGCGGCGGAACAGCGCGAAGAAGCTGCGCGGGCTGAAGTCGTGGAGGTGGTGGGGGTTGCCATCCAGGGTCGGCGTGGTCGGCACCGAGGCGATGATGCGGCCGCCCTTGGCCAGCAGGGTGGCGTAGTTGTCTACCAGGCGAACCGGATCGGGCAGGTGTTCGATGGTTTCCAGGCTGACGATGCTGTCGAAGCCCTGGCTGTCGGCGAAGGTCTCCGCGTTCGCGCAGACGTAGCGCAGGTTGGGTTTCTGGTAGTTGGCCTGGGCGTAGGCGATCGCTTCGGGATCGATATCGATGCCGGTAATCTGCTTGTCCGGGTGCTGTTCGGCCAGCAGTGCACTGCCGTAGCCGCAGCCACAGGCCATATCGAGTACGCGCTGACCCTGCAGCGAGCGGCTGGCGAACTCGTAACGCTGCATATGCAGATCAAGGGTCGCCTGGTCGGCCGCCAGCCTTTCGTCCATTTTCAGCGGGTAGATACGTTCTAGGGTGTGCATGGTGGCCGTCCATGGAGTGAGATCGCGAGAATATAGAGTAGTCGCGATCCCTTGTCCCTATCCGTTCGGTATCAGCCGTAGCGCTTCTTCGCCTCGATGGCCAGCCCGCTGCCGATACTGCCGAAGGTATTGCCTTCAACGTGGCGGGCGTTGGGCAGCAGTGCAGCCACGCTCTGACGCAGCGCCGGTACACCGCTGGAACCGCCGGTGAAGAACACCGTATCGACCTGTTCCAGGCCGACGCCAGCATTGGCGAGCAGCCCGCTAACACTGCCGCGGATGCGTTCGAGCAGCGCGGCGATGCTGTCCTCGAACAGCTCACGGGTCAGCTCGGCGATCAGCCCTGCCTCGATACGCTGCAGGTCGATGGGATGCTGACGCTGTTCGGTCAGGGCGATCTTGCTGTCCTCCACCTGCATGGCCAGCCAGTGGCCGGCGCGCTGCTCGATCAGGCGGAACAGGCGATCGATGCCGGTCGGATCGACGATGTCGTAGCGCATGTTCTGCAGTGCCCGTTGCGACGCGGCCGAGTAGACCATGTTGATGGTGTGCCAGGTCGCCAGGTTGAGGTGCATGCTGGTGGGCATCGGCGCGTCGCTCTTCATCCGGCTGCCGTAACCGAACAGCGGCATCACCCCTTGCAGGCTGAGTTGCTTGTCGAAGTCGGTCCCGCCGATATGCACACCTCCGGTGGCCAGGATGTCCTCCTGACGCTCGGCCAGCTGACGGCGCTCGGGTGCCAGTCGCACCAGGGAGAAGTCCGAGGTACCGCCGCCGATATCGACGATCAGCACCAGCTCTTCACGCTCGATGGTCGACTCGTAATCGAAGGCTGCGGCGATCGGTTCGTATTGGAAGGAGACGTCCTTGAAGCCCAGCTTCTGTGCCACGGCGATCAGGGTGTTCTCGGCTTCCTGGTCGGCCAGCGGGTCGTCATCCACGAAGAATACCGGGCGGCCCAGCACCACGGCGTCGAACGGGCGTTCGGCAACCGCTTCGGCGCGTTTCTTCAACTCGCCGATGAAGAAGCCGAGCAGGTCCTTGAACGGCAGCGCGCTGCCCATGACCGCAGTTTCGCTTTTCAGCAGCTTGGAGCCGAGCAGGCTCTTCAGCGAGCGCATCAGACGGCCTTCGTAGCCTTCCAGGTATTCGTGCAGGGCCAGGCGCCCATAGACCGGGCGGCGCTCTTCGAGGTTGAAGAACACCACGGAGGGCAGGGTGATCTTGCCGTCTTCCAGCGGGATCAGCGTTTCGCCGCCCGGGCGCAGCCAGCCAACGGTGGAGTTGGAGGTGCCGAAGTCGATCCCGCAGGCGCGGGCGGGGGTTGAAAAGGACATTGACGCGCGGCTCCTGAAAAAACGGCCGCGTATTCTAGGGGTTGTTGATGCTTCAACGCGAGCCGCGTTGCTGCGAAAAATCTCGCCAAGCTAGGCGGAGGGCGCTGGCAGTGGCTGTTCCCTTGGCAAGTCCTTCAACGATGCATGGCGAGATTTCTCGCGTAACCCGCAGAGCCATGGGTGAAGCGTCAATGGACCCCAGCCGAATGAAGCCGCTGCGCTGCCGCTTCGTCAGGGCAACGGGGGATTTTGTACGCCGTCGCGGCGGATGCGCCATTGGCCCCATTCGAAGCCCAGGACGACGATCAGCGACAGCGCGAACGGCAGCAGCAGATAGAAACCGCGGAACACGATCAGCGCCGCCAGCACGTCCGGCGCCGGAATTTCCGGCATGGCAGCCAGAAAGCTGACTTCCAGTACGCCCAGGCCGCCCGGGGCGTGGGAGAGCAGTGCCAGGGAGAAGGAGGCCAGGAACACGCCCAGCACCACCATATAGCCGGGGTTGTACGCCTCGGGCAGTGCGAAGTAGATGATCGCCGCCGCGCAGGCCAGCTCCAGAGGGCCTGCCAGCAACTGACGACCGACGATTCGCAGGCGTGGATACTCGACATGCAGCTTGCCGAACGTCCAGGGTTTGAACTGCAGCCAGGACCCCAGCACGTAGAGACCCACCAGCAGCAGCAGGAAACCGCCGACAGCCACCGATACCAGCGGCGTGACGTCCAGTACACGGTGAATCAGATCCGGCTGCAGCACCAGCACGCAGCCGCTGGCCAGCAATGTGCCAAGCGCAAAGGTGAAGGAGCAGAAGACGATCAGAATGCCGATTTCATGGGGTGTGAGACCCTTGGTGCGATAGGCGCGATAGCGCACCACCGCACCGGAAAATACCGAGGCGCCGATATTATGAGCCAGGGCATAGGTGGTGAACGAGCACAGGGTGATGAACCGCCATGAGATCTTCTTGCCCAGATGGGCGACGGCGATGCGGTCGTACCAGGCCAGCGCCGAATAGGCGCCGAGGGTGGCGATGGCGGCGAGAATCCAGTTCAGGTGTGGAATCGCCTTGAGGCTACCGGCAATTTCGTCAAGGGAGATATTGCGTACTTCGCGATAGAGCAGGAAGCAGGACGCGACCACGGCGCACAACCCGATCAGCGTCCAGATCAGGTCACTGCGTTTCATCGTGGGCTTGGTACCTTGCAACGGCGATCCCCTGTTTCACGTCTCTATGGACAGTCGGCTCTGCATTCGATGAGCTGTCGCACCCATTGTTCAGAACCTTTCCCAGAGGATGTCCCGGCAGTATGTGGGTGTACAGGGTGCGCAGTATCCCGGAGGTGGGCCGGTTGCTCAACTGGCACCGTTTTTCAGGCCGTTACCGAGTGTGTCCTTTCACCTGCTCAAACCCAGTGTCAGCGCGGCCAGCACGGCATAACGGGCGGTTTTCGCCAGGGTCACGATAAGCACGAAACGCCACAGCGGTTCACGCATGATGCCCGCCACCAGGGTCAGCGGGTCACCGACCACCGGAAGCCAGCTGAGCAGCAGTGACCAGCGCCCATAGCGCCCGTACCAGCTTTGCGCTTGCTGCAGGCGTTGGTCGCTGACCGGGAACCAGCGGCGACCGCGGAAACGTTCTATATAACGGCCGAGCCACCAGTTGACCAGCGAACCGAGCACATTGCCCCCACTGGCCACCAGCAGCAGTAGCCACACCGGCTGGGCGCCGCCGAGCAGCAGTGCCACCAGCACCGCCTCGGACTGCAAGGGGAGCAGCGTCGCTGCACCGAATGCGCTGGTGAACAGTCCCAGGTAGGCGTAGATGTCCAGCAAGGCGAGGCGTCGTCAGGGCTTCTTGTCCTGCTCGGCATTGGCCATGATCTCTTCCAGCTTGAGGCCGGTCAGACCATGAATGGTGCGCCACAGGTAGTAGAAGATGGCCATCAGCATGATCATCGACGGGATGGCGATCATCGGGTAGCTGAGCAGCGTCATGCGGCCCAGCTCGTCGTTGAAGGCTTCGCTGCCCGCCGGACTGGTGACGATCCACTTGGCCAGGATGTAGTTCATCGCCGAGGAGAAGAAAAAGGTGCCGCTGAGCCAGTAGGTGGCAAGCATCAGGCGCGATTCGAAGCGCTCGGTATGACCGCCCTGTTCCAGGCGATCGTGAATCTTGTCGACGTTGAGCACCGTCTTGTTGAACAGCAGTGTGCGGATCAACGGATAGCGGGTGCGCGTCGACACCAGCACGGCGATGCCGATCAGGCCGGGAATGGCCGCTTCCTTGATCGCCAGCCACTGGTTGTCCAGGTGCAGCAGACCGATGCCGCCGGTGAGGATCACGCTGACCAGGCCGAGCAGGGCGACGAAGTTGAATTTGCGGTACTTGATCAGTTCGAACGCACCCCAGCACAGCGGGAAGGCGAGGGCCAGCACCAGTGCGCCATCCGGGCCCAGGCGAGCTTCGCCGCTGAGCTTCATGAGGATCAGCGAGGGGATCAGAATACTGATCAGCAGATCGATGAACGGGCGAGGTTTGTGTGTCGCGGGGGGCATCTGAGTGGTATCGGTCATGTCATTGCGCGCAGGTGGACGAGCCCCGATGATCGCCTGCCTGAGGCTCAGGCGCCAGCCCGAATGTCGGCGCAATCACCACAAAGTCCTTCGGCGTCGTCAGGGGGTTCAAGACAAAGTGAGACAATTTGTCCGCTTGTAGAGGCCTGGGGGCAGTGGTAGCTGAAATTAACCGGGCGCTGCGGTAAAATTGACGGTCATCGCCGTCAGGTTTGCGTCGACAAACCAGTGGTACCGGCTCCGGTACTCGGCCAACTGATTTTATTGAAGCATTTAGGGGATGGCCAAATGGGCCCGTTGCGTCGCTACGGTGTGTTGTTGCTCGTGTCGCTGCTTTGCGCACACGCGAACGCCGGGCTGCGCATCCTTACCGAGCCTGGCCCGCCTACCGCGTTCATGCAGGACGGCGAGCTGCAGGGTTTTGGTGTGGATGTGGTGCGCGAGCTGATTACCCGCACCGGCTCCCAGGCGCAGATCGAGATGATGCCCTGGACGCGTGCCTACACCATCGCCCAGCGTGACCCGGATGTCGCACTGTTCGCCATGATGCGTACGCCGGACCGGGAGAAGCGTTTTCAGTGGGTCGGCCCGATTTTGCACGGCAAGGTGCGGTTCTACTCGCTGAAGTCGCGCAACCTGCAGGTCGACAGCATCGAGGACGTCGCCGCCAGCGGCCCGCTGGCCGTGCCCAAGCAGTGGTACAGCTACGAGGTGTTGAAAGAGCAGGGTTTGCAGAACCTTTATGGCGTACCGACGCCGGAAACCATGGTCACCATCTTTGCCCATGGGCGGGTCAATCTGATCCTGCTGGAGGACATCCTGCTGCGCGACATGCTTGCCCCGGCAGAGCTGGCGCCTGCCGACGTGCAGCCGCAGATGGTGTTCATGGAGTCGTCGTATTACATCGCCTTCTCCCTGGATACCGACCCGGCGATCGTCACTGCCTGGCAGCGCGAGCTGGCGGAAATGCGCCGTGACGGCAGCTTTTCGGCGATTTTCCGCCAGTGGCTGCCCGATGTAGAGCTGCCCGAGGCCCTGCGCTGAGTTGGCGGGATAATTGCTGCTCCCTGGCTGGATCCGCCATGGCCGGTGGCCCGAGACCCCGATTGGCGCGCAGGCAGCCCATGCAGCTGTCGTTCCGCGTCCGTGCCGGTAGCTGCAAGACACGAGAATTCGCTCAACGTGGCCGGAACAAGGCCGCTGGGCACCCGATTCATCTGACGTTTTGGACAATGCCTTATGTCGAACATGCAACGTGCTTCTCACCATGAACTGCGGCGCGCCTTCCGTGCCCTGCTGGCTTCGGACGCCTGCTACCACACCGCGTCGGTCTTCGACCCGATGTCCGCCCGGATCGCTGGTGACCTCGGCTTCGAGGTCGGTATCCTCGGTGGTTCTGTGGCTTCGCTGCAGGTGCTCGCCGCACCTGATTTCGCCCTCATCACCCTCAGCGAATTCGTCGAGCAGGCCACCCGCATCGGTCGCGTATCGAACCTGCCGGTGATCGCCGATGCCGACCACGGCTACGGCAATGCCTTGAACGTGATGCGCACCGTTGTCGAACTGGAGCGTGCCGGTATCTCCGCGCTGACCATCGAAGACACCCTGCTGCCCGCGCAATTCAACCGCAAGTCGACGGACCTGATCAGCGTCGCCGAAGGTGTCGGCAAGGTGCGTGCAGCCCTCGAGGCGCGGGTCGATCGGGAACTGGCGATCATCGCCCGTACCAACGCCGGCGTGCTCAGCGTCGATGAAGTGATCAAACGCACCGTTGCCTATCAGAAGGCGGGCGCCGATGGCATCTGCATGGTGGGTGTCGAGGATTTCGAGCACCTGGAAAAGATCGCCGAACACCTCAGCGTGCCGTTGATGCTGGTGACCTACGGCAACCCCAAACTGCGTGACAACGCGCGCCTGGCCAAGCTGGGTGTACGTATCGTGGTCAACGGTCATGCCGCCTATTTCGCGGCCATCAAGGCGACCTACGATTGCCTGCGTGAGCAGCGCGAAGCCACTGCCAGTGACCTCAGCGCTTCCGAGCTGTCGCACAAGTACACCCAGCCCGAAGATTACGTGGCCTGGGCCGACGAGTTCATGAACGTCAAGGAATAACCCCGCTTCACCCGCCACGCCGGACAGCGGCCGCGCAACGCGAGCCGATTAGTCCGCCGTCGGCTGCCCCTTGCCAATCGCGTCTGCACGCTCCTATCTTCCGGTCAGCGGTATTCTTTTCGGGAGAGCGATATGGCCACCGGTTGGGCGCAAGACGGCGCCGTGCAGGAACAGATCGACAGCACCATCGAAGACGCCGTGCAGCGCGCGCGCAGTCAGTTACCCACAGGTGAAAGCCTTCGCCACTGCGAAGAATGCGATGCGCCGATTCCCGAAGCGCGACGCAAGGCCGTTCCCGGTGTGCGGCTGTGCGTCAACTGTCAGGCTCAGGCAGACAGCGAGCAGGCCAAGGCCGGTGGCTTCAATCGCCGCGGCAGCAAGGACAGCCAACTGCGCTAGTCAGATGGGGCGAGAGAGGGTCTTGTAGTAGATCGTATTGGCGCGGTACTGGCCGTCCGGGCCGCAGGCATAATCCGGCAGGCCGCCGATACAGGTATAGCCAAGTGCGCGATAGAGATTCTCGGCGTCACTGCCGGCCTCGGTATCAAGGTAGAGCAGACCACGCCGCAAGGCCTTCGCGTGTGCCTCGAGGTGCTGCATCAGTAAACGGGCTATGCCTCGGCGTCGAGCGGCGCTCAGCACCAGCAGCTTCTGCACTTCGCCACGATTCAGCCCGTTGGGCTTCAGGCACAGGCTGAGTTGCACCGAACCCAGCAGTTGCCCCTCATCCTCGGCGACCCAGATCGCCAAGGCGCCGCTGCCCAGGTTGTGGTGAACCTCGCTGAAGTAGCGATCAGCTTCCTCGTTATCGATCTCGGCAAGAAAACCCACCGACGCACCGTTGGCTACGGCATCGAGCAGCAGGGCGATCAGGCCTTGCCGGCAGTCGTCGAAAGCGCTCTGATCGAGCTGGCGGATCTGCAAGGTCATGGCGTGCTCCGCTGTGGCGTCAGGATCAACTGCATGAAGGTCAGATCCAGCCAACGGCCAAATTTGCAGCCGACCTGCGGCATCTGCCCGGTGATGGTGAAGCCCAGGCGCTCGTGCAGACGGACCGAAGCACCGTTGCCGCTTTCGATGGCGGCGACCATCACATGTTTGCCTACCTCGCGCGCTCGCTCGACCAGCGCCTGCATCAGCAGCGGGCCGAGGCCCTGGCCGCGCGTGTCATTGCGCACGTAGACGGAATGCTCGACCGTGTTGCAGAAACCTTCGAACGGCCGCCAGTCGCCGAACGACGCGTAACCCAGCACCTCCTCTGCCTCGTTGACCGCCACCAGAATCGGATAGCCCTGAACCGCCCGGGCGTCGAACCAGGCCTGGCGGTTGGCCAGGTCCACGGGACGTTCGTTCCAGATGGCGGTGGTGTTGAGCACGGCATCGTTGTAGATGGCGAGGATTGCGGGCAGTTCGCCGGCAATGGCATCACGGATAACGGCAGGCATGGTGTGTCTCTTGTCGAGTGGGGCCAGTGGATTGGCCCCGGATCAGGTTACTTGTCGCGGTCGACGGCGAACGGCCCCCAGGCCTGACGGCTGGGCATGATTTCCAGGCGGTTGATGTTGATATGGGCGGGCAGGGTGGCAACGTAGAAAATCTGCTCGGCGATATCTTCCGCGCTCAACGGCGTGGTGGTGCTGTACAGCGCATCGGAGGCGGCCTGGTTGCCCTTGGTGCGTACCAGGGTGAACTCGGTTTCAGCCATGCCGGGGGCGATGTCGGTGACGCGTACGCCGGTGGACACCAGGTCACAGCGCAGGTTGAAGCTGAACTGTTTGACGAACGCCTTGCTGGCGCCATACACGTGGCCACCCGGGTAGGGCCATTCGCCGGCCACCGAGCCGATGTTGATGATGCTGGCACCCTTGCCGGTTTCCAGCAGCTTGGGCAGCACGGCGTGGGTAACGTTGACCAGGCCGGTGATGTTGGTGTCGATCATGGTGTGCCAGTCTTGCAGGGCAACCTTCTGCGCTGCCTCAGGCGCCAGGGCCAGGCCGGCGTTGTTGATCAGCGCATGGATCTTGTCGAACGGTGCAGGCAGGCTGTCGACCAGGGCTTGCACGGCAGTGGCGTCACGCACGTCGAGGGTGGCGATATGCACCGGCACCTTGGCTTCCAGTTCGGCCTTGAGTTCTTCCAGGCGCTCCTGGCGACGGCCGCTGAGTACCAGGCCCCAGCCTGCTTCGGCGAAGCGGCGAGCGGTGGCGCGGCCGAAACCGGAAGTGGCACCGGTGATGAAAACTACCTTGGTCATGTTCTGCCTCTTGTCTGTCGTCAGTGAGAATCGCTGAGCCGGTGCAGGGTTCTGCCGCGTGGCGACTGTCCAGCTCCTGATCGAGTGCCGAGGTAGGCTCGTCGACGCGCATCATCGCCACCGGGAACGCCTGCGGGTTGGCCCGCAGGTGACGACCGCGTGGTGGCGGACGGCAAGGATAACCGCCCTGATCGGGGGCGCGTAGATACAGTGACGGGCATTTTCCGCACTGCCTGGTCCTGACGACGGCTCGATGGGGGCACCCGGGCGGGTGTCCAGTCGCCTGCTAGATCGCCACCAGGCCGCGTACGCCATCCGCTTCCATGGTTTCGCCACGCCCCTGCTGGACGATTTCGCCACGGCTCATCACCAGGTACTGGTCGGCCAGTTCGGCAGCGAAATCGTAGAACTGCTCGACCAGCAGAATGGCCATGTCGCCACGGGCGGCGAGCTTCTTGATCACCACGCCGATTTCCTTGATCACCGAGGGCTGGATGCCTTCCGTGGGTTCGTCGAGGATCAGCAAGCGTGGCTGGCTGGCCAGGGCACGGCCGATGGCCAGCTGTTGCTGCTGGCCGCCGGACAGGTCGCCGCCGCGGCGGTGTTTCATTTCCAGCAGCACGGGGAACAGCTCGTAGATGAAGGCCGGAACCTCCTTGGCCTGGCTGCCGGGAAAGCGCGACAGGCCCATCAGCAGGTTTTCCTCGACGGTCAGGCGGCCGAAGATTTCGCGGCCCTGGGGCACATAGGCGATGCCGGCGTGCACCCGCTGGTGCGGCTTGAAGCCGGTGATCGGCTTGCCTTCCCAGCTGACCTGGCCCTGCTTGGCCGGCAGCAGGCCCATCAGGCATTTGAGCAGGGTGGTCTTGCCCACGCCGTTGCGCCCAAGCAGGCAGGTAACCTCGCCGGCCTTCACGTCGAAAGACAGGCCGCGCAGGATGTGGCTGCCGCCGTAGTACTGGTGTAGCTGTTGGACTTGCAGCATGGCTTACCCCTTGATCGTTCCCACGCTCTGCGTGAGCAACTCATTTCCCTGTAGGAGCTGGCTTGCCAGCGAAGAGGCCGGCACATCTAGCATCGCCGGCAAGCCGGCTCCTACCCATCATGGTCGTTCCCGCTGTCTGCGGGCGACGGCTCAGCGGCCCAGATAAACCTCGATCACCCGTTCGTTGGCCTGCACGGCGTCGAGCGAGCCTTCGGCCAGCACGCGGCCCTGGTGCAGCACGGTGACGTGGTCGGCGATGGTGCCGACGAAGCCCATGTCGTGCTCGACCACCATCAGCGAGTGCTTGCGTGCCAGGGACTTGAACAGCTCGGCGGTGAATTCGGTTTCCGCGTCGGTCATGCCGGCCACGGGTTCGTCGAGCAGCAGCAACTGCGGATCCTGCACCAGCAGCATGCCGATCTCGAGAAACTGCTTCTGGCCATGGGACAGCAAGCCTGCCGGGCGCTGGCGCGAGGCGTCGAGCCGGATGGTGGCGAGCACCTCGTCGATACGGTCGCGCTGCTCGCCGCTGAGTCTGGCGCGCAGGCTGGCCCATACGGACTTGTCGGTCTTCTGTGCCAGTTCGAGGTTTTCGAACACGCTCAGCGCCTCGAAAACCGTTGGCTTCTGGAACTTGCGACCGATCCCGGCCTGGGCGATCTGCACTTCGCTCATCTGCGTCAGGTCGAAGGTTTCGCCGAAGTAGGCGACGCCACTGTTGGGCCGGGTCTTGCCGGTGATCACGTCCATCAGGGTGGTCTTGCCGGCGCCGTTGGGGCCGATGATGCAGCGCAGTTCGCCGACGCCGATGTACAGCGTCAGGTCGGTCAGCGCCTTGAAGCCGTCGAAGGACACGTTGATGTCCTCCAGCGTCAGAATGGTGCCATGGCGCGTGTTCAGGCCACTGCCCGCACTCTGGCCCAGGCCGATGGCGTCGCGGCTGCTGCCTGCCGGGTCGATCAGCATTTCCGGAATCGGTGCACTTCTCATGACTTGTCCCCTCGTTTGAGCAGGCCGATTACACCCTTGGGCAGAAACAGGGTGACCACGATGAACAGCGCGCCGAGAGCGAACAGCCAGTACTCTGGGAAGGCCACGGTGAACCAGCTCTTCATGCCGTTGACCAGGCCCGCGCCGAGCAGGGGGCCGATCAGCGTGCCACGCCCGCCGAGCGCTACCCACACGGCGGCCTCGATGGATTGCGTCGGAGCCATTTCGCTGGGGTTGATGATGCCCACCTGAGGCACGTACAGCGCACCGGCCAGACCGCAGAGCACGGCGCTCAGCACCCAGATGAACAGCTTGTAGCCGCGCGGATCGTAGCCGCAGAACATCAGGCGGTTCTCGGCATCGCGCAGGGCGGTCAGCACCCGGCCGAACTTGCTGCGCGCCAGGCGCCAGCCCAGATACAGGCTGCTGACCAGCAACACGACGGTCAGAAAGAACAACGTGGCACGGGTGTTCGCGGCGGTGATCTCGAAACCGAGGATGCTGCGGAAGTTGGTGAAGCCGTTGTTGCCGCCGAAGCCGGTCTCGTTGCGGAAGAACAGCAGCATGCCGGCGAAGGTCAGGGCCTGGGTCATGATCGAGAAATACACGCCCTTGATCCGCGAACGAAAGGCGAAGAAACCGAACACCAGGGCCAGCAATCCAGGCGCCAGCACCACCAGGCACATGGCCCAGAGGAAATTGTCGGTGCCGTACCAGTACCAAGGCAGCTCGGTCCAGGCGAGAAAGCTCATGAACGCCGGCAGGCCGTCGCCAGCGGCTTCGCGCATCAGGTACATGCCCATGGCATAGCCGCCGAGGGCGAAGAACAGGCCATGGCCGAGGGACAGCAGGCCGGCGTAGCCCCAGACCAGATCGAGCGCCAGGGCGACGACGCAGTAGCAGAGGATCTTGCCGACCAGGGTCAGCGTATAAGCCGACACGTGCAGCGCATGATCACCGGGCAGCAGGTGCAGCAGCGGCATGGCGAGCAGCACGACGAGCACCAGCAGGCCGAGGGCCAGCGACACCTGCGGGCCAAGCTTATGGCTGGCGCGGGCCAGTAGCGTTTGGTTGGCGGCGTTCATCGGTGAATCCCCTGTAAGCCGACCTGTGGGAGCGCGCCATGCGCGCGAACGATAGCGGTGACGCAGTCGCTGGCATGGCCAGCTCCCACAGGGCGCGCCGGGTTGTTCAAGTA